>JBDNIL010000206.1:0-29566 GCA_041688355.1 Verrucomicrobiales bacterium
GACGTCAAACAACGCTCGCGGCTCGGCGAAAAATCATGGGGCGGGTTTGAGCAATTCCGCCCTCCAATCCGCCGGCAGCTTCGTGCTCGCCTCGATCCATCGCGTCGCGGCGGCGCGATCGGTCTTGAGCCATTGTTTTCCCTGCTGAAGGGCGAGAGTCCGTCGTTTTTCCGGAGCTTCGATCTTGAGGGACTAGGCGAAGGCGGCCTCGGGATCGACGCGGCTGACTTGATTGGCAAAGTAATTCACGGGGACTAATTCACGGCGACAGGGCAATAATAACGCCAGCGCCTCCCTTGCCGGAGCACGAGATTCAGTTGTCCGTCTCCCTCGCCGGAGCGCGACGATCCCTCGTCGCTCGTGGGACCATCCCCTTCTCTCGCCCGAATCCCTCACCTTCAGATTCCCCGCTTCGGCGCCGGTGAACTCAAGTTCCCGGACGTTCGCGGGTACGAGATCAAGCGATCTCGCGATGGGTGCCGGAGATAAAAGCACAAGTCGCGGCTTATGATTCAAGCGTGCCTCATGATGGCGTAATCTAACGGAAATTGGGGAAGTGGGAGCTTTTTGATTATTTGCCTGTCCCTGCGAATCTGCGGAACAACCAGACCTTCGGCCCGGGCAAGAGTTCTCTGATTCGCATCAAAGGTCAGTAACACCTCTGCTCCCAGTTGTAATGCCGCAGCAACGTGAAGGATGTCGAATCCCCGATGTCCTCCAGTAAAAGTGTGGGTAACCGACAGTCGCCGCGCCTCATCCAGGACCAACGCGAGATTGCAGACTTCCACCACGATCCTTCCGTTGTCCTTATCCAATTCGTATTGCGCCCAGAAGACAGCAGCCTCGCCCGAAGCAATCGCTTTTCGGAACTCAGCGAAACGCAAGGCGTTGCCCAACTCGTATTCATTAAACGACGTCACGGTGAGAATTTTTTTCTCATCCTTCACCCACTTGATCGCCCGGGCGGTATTCCCGTCATTCCCGTAAAGAGAAAACAGGAAACTTGTGTCTGAACAGATCACCATTTGCCGCCCGCATCGTGAATGATTTCAGCCGACTCGTCCGCCGTGAGAATGCGCGACGAAGATCGGTCACGTTTCACGGCGGGACTTTGAGACCAATCCACCGTAGTGGTCCTCTGCGACTGCTCCGGTATCAGTCGGGCGATTGCCTTTCCCCGCCGCGTGATCACAATCTCCTCTCCGGCTTCGATCCATTCCAGCAGGGAAGTGTAGTGGTTTCTCAGTTCGCGAACAGTAGCCGTCTTCATTGTGCTTCATAATCGGCGCACAATGGATTAGTGTCAATTTTCTTCCTCATTGACTCCCCCCCGCCCTTCCCGCATCCTCTCCGCATGATCACCGTGCCTACCCCGCAGCGACGACGGGCTCTCTCCGCCCTGATCTTTCTCTCTCTCGCCGCTTTCCTCCTCGTGCCGGCGACGGCGCAGGAAACCTCCCCTGCCCTGCCGATCCTGCCGAACACAACCACGCCTTCATCGGGCGCCGACCGACTTCCGGGCGTGGCCATTGCCGAGGGCATCACCCAGATCACCGGTGTGGCGATCTCGCCCCTGCTCGGGGTCTGCGGGGTCGGAACCTGGCAGTATTTTTCCGCCTCACCGGAGGAACGGCTCGCACTGCCCTGGTTCTGTCATCCGATGGCTTGGGGCATCGGATTCGGGATTCTCAGCCTCGGTCTGCTCAAAGACGTCTTCGGCGCCGCCCTGCCCGCGATCCTGAAGAAACCGCTCGATCTCGTGGAGCTCTTCGAAGACAAACTCAGCGCCCTCGTCGCGAGCGCCGCCTTTCTTCCCTTTCTTTCGAGCCAACTCACGACCCATTTTGGTGCTACCCGGATCGAGTCCACCGCCGACACTTCCTCCGCGCTCTCGACGATGGGGCTGGCGGCGATCACTCCGGCGATTCTTGAGGCTCCCGGATATCTCGCTCTCCTCATCCTGCCCTTTTCTCTGATCGCCTTTTTTGCCGTCTGGCTCACGAGCCACTCGCTTAACGTCCTCCTTCTTCTCTCGCCCTTCAGCATCCTCGACCTCTTCCTGAAAGTTTCCCGTGGGCTAATGTTAGGATTCATGGGACTGCTCTACTTCATCAGCCCGGTCCTCGCCGCGATCCTTTGCGGCATCGTTATCGCCATCGCAATTTACCTCGCCCCACGGTCTTTCCGACTCTGTGTTTTCGGCACGCTGATGTCGGTCGATTTTCTCCGATCTCTCACCCGGAAGAGATCCAAGAGCGGCAAGACCCGCGCCTTCCTCGCCCGTCAGGGAAGCGCCACCCTGCCCGCCCGGACCTTCGGTACACTCAATCGAAACGAGCAGGGCCGGATCGTCTTCTCGAGCCGCTTTCTGCTCATCGGCCCCGCTCGTGTCCTAACCCTGCCCGAAGGAGAAAAGCTCTCGATGCAGAAAGGGTTGCTCTTTCCCTCGGTCCGGGTGCGTCTCGGCGATTCGGAAAAGACGGATACGCTTCTCCATCTCCTCCCCCGCCACCGCCACGACCTCGAAGCTGTCGCGGCCACTCTCGGAGTCGTGTCTATCCATGACCATTATGTGGGGCGAGGAGTGGCGTCGATGAAACGCTGGGCGACGGAGACTTTTTCACGAAGGGCACTGCCCGGTCCGGGCGATTCTACAATTATTCCCTGAGGTCGCCGCGTACCTTTCACCCTGACATGCCGGGGAGGCTTGGAATGCGCGAAGGTCGTGAGACCTTCGGAGGAAGGCTTCGGCCTCCGAAACTCTCACGAGTTCCGCTACGGCTGGTGCGAGGGTTGGAGAGCGAAAACTTCCGGCCACCCAACCTCACTCAGGCAAACGCCGATCATCGCCTTCTCTTACGGTCACCTTTTCCAAATCGAGCTTTTCCAGCAGAGGCATGAGGATGCGCCGCACCGTTCCAGTATGCTGACGGAGGTCGCTCAATTCACGGGGACACAATTCACGGGGCTAATAGTTACGCCAGCGCCTCCCTTGCCCGAGCATGAGATTCAGTTGTCCCTTTGCCCTCGCCGGAGCGCGACGATCCCTCGTCGCTGGTGGGACCATCCCCTTCTCTCGCCCGCATCCCTCACCTTCAGATTCCCCGCTTCGGCGCTCGTGAATTCGAGTTCCCGGACGTTTGCTAGTACGAGATCAGGCGCCCTCGCGATGGGTGCGGAGATAGCAGTGATAAAAGCACAAGCCGTGGCTTTTGACTCAAGCGTGCCTCATGATGGAGTGATCTAACGGAAATTGGGGAAGTGGGTGCTTTTTGATTATTTTTGATTATTTGCCTGTCCCTGCGAATCCTAGTCTCGCCACCTACGGCGACGTTACCACCTTCACCCACCCGCACAACGAGAACGCGCCGGGCGACATCAACGGTTTCTATCAATGGTCGCCGAACCTCACCGACTGGTATGCCGGTGATGGTGTGGACGGTCCATCCGGCGGACCGACCGTGACCATTACTTTCGAGACCAACGACTCCACCACCACGGTCACCGCGACGGTCACCGCGACGGTCACCGCGACGGTCACCGCGACGGTCACCGCTGCGGCATCCGGATCGCCGGAGCGGGTCTTCCTGCGCGCCGGGGTGGTTCGGAATTGAGCTAGAAAGCCCCGCCTCCCCCGCCCACACCGTGTTGCTGCTCCATGATGAGGTGATCTGCCGCCACAATGAGATGAACTGGTCGGTAAATCCCCATTGGGTTGCCGGATTCGAGGTCTTCCCAAGTCACCCCACCGCGAACGGGAACAAACCCTTCGCGATCGATGACGAATAGTATTTCCACATGCGCTTCGTCGAGGGCATGAAGGGCGTCACCCCATCCTCTCACGGCATCGAGACATCCAAACCGACAAGAGAGTTTCTCGAGGCGAATGTCGTCGAATACGGCGGCGAGCAGAATCGGAAGAAGGAGTAGGACGCGCAAGAACGGATCACGGCCTCCGTGCAGATTGCAGGATGTCCGCCTCAGATTGCACGACCTTTCGCGCGGCCTCGTGCTCTCATGAAGGGGGTAGAGAAGGTTTAAACCCCTGATTCACAGTTACCTGTGACCATTCATCTCCCTGCGGCACGTAGCATGCGCTAGAAGTTTTTAACCCCGCCCGCAGGTCGGAGACGGGCAAACCTAAAAACCCCACCCTCCCTATGAAGATCCAGCGATTATTACCTCTCGTCTCAGCCCTTGGCATCGGCCTCTTCGCCACAAGCTGTAATCATTACAACAATCAAGGCAATCGTCCCGGCGCGACGGTCAGCCAATACCGCACCGGCTATCAGGTGCGATCCCTGCCACAGCGCTACCAGACGATGTCCTACGGCGGCACCCGTTACTATTACAACGACAATGTCTATTACCGTCCTCAAGGCAACGGCTACATCGTCGTGGATAATCCCCGCGGTCGCACCACTACCACGACGCGCTACTCCTCGAATCGTACGGTCGCACCGACCACCACGATGATCCGCACGCTTCCCCGGGGACACCGCGTCGTGACTTACAATGGGGTGCGTTTCTATCAGTCCGGCAAGTCCTATTACCAGCCGACCAGCGGCGGCTACCGGATCGTCGCTAACCCCTATCAGAATCGCCGCCGCAGCTGGCGTTAATTTTGTTCAGCAGTGCTGTTCTTGCCTGAAACGGGACCGCGTTCTTCCACGAGGATCGCGGTTTACCCGACCCCAGAATCCGTGAAAACCACCTCTCTCGAGAGCATCGTTTCCCCGTCGAAGCGAAACCACGCTCTAAAGCGCCGCCCCGCCAGCATCTCGGGCAACCAGTAGCGATCGTCGGCCCACATGCGGTCGTAGGGGACATCATCAAACCGGAACCACTCGGGCTTCGCCTCGCGTGTCTCGGTGGGGGTGCCGTCGAATCCTTCGCCGCGATAGACGGTGCAGTGGAGGCGCAGTCCATCGACGAAGTCGAAGTGAAGCTCGCCCATGGCCTCGAGAGGATGCGGAGTGATGAGCAGTTCCTCTTTCACCTCGCGGATCGCGGCCTCGAGCGAAGTCTCGCCGAGCTCCTGCTTGCCGCCGGGGCCGTTGATCTTGCCCGCGCCGAGACCGGTCTTTTTGTGAATGAGGAGAACCTCGTCCCCCTGCGTCAGGAAGACAAGATTGGCGATCATGTTAGGAACCCATGGTTCGGGGAAAGACGTTTTCGGCGCGGCTTGCTCCATGATCCGGATTACGACTCGTAGGCGTCCATGCCGTCACAGGTGCAGACGAGGTGACGGTCCCCGTAGACATTGTCGATGCGGCTCACCGGCGGCCAGAATTTCCGCTCGCGGACCCACTCGAGCGGGTAGGCCGCCGCCTCGCGGGTGTAGGGATGCGCCCAATCGTCGGCGAGCAGCACCACGGCGGGATGCGGGGCATTTTTGAGCGGATTGTCGAGCGCGTCCCACTCCCCCGAGACGACGAGCCCGATCTCGCGATGAATGCTGATCATGGCCTCGCAGAAGCGGTCGATCTCCGCCTGCGACTCGCTCTCGGTCGGCTCGATCATGAGTGTGCCCGGGACCGGCCACGACATCGTCGGCGCGTGAAAGCCGTAGTCGATGAGCCGCTTCGCGATGTCCTCGACCTCTATCCCCGCCTGCTCTTTGAAGCCGCGCACATCAATGATGCACTCGTGCGCGACGAGTCCCTTTTTGCCCCGATAGAGGACCGGAAAATAAGGCTGGAGCCGGTGCGCAATGTAGTTCGCATTGAGAATCGCGACCTCGGTGGCTCGGCGCAGGGACGGACCCATCATCGCGATGTACATCCACGAAATCGTGAGGATGCTCGCGCTGCCGTAGGGGGCCGCACTGACGGCGTGACTCGGAGAATCGGGCCACTCGCGGTGACCGGGCAGGTAGGGAGCGAGGTGCGACCGCACCCCGATCGGACCAACGCCCGGACCTCCCCCGCCATGGGGAATGCAGAAAGTCTTGTGGAGATTGAGATGGCAGACGTCGGCCCCGATCGCACCGGGTGAGCAGAGCCCGACCTGGGCATTGAGGTTGGCCCCGTCCATGTAGACCTGACCGCCGTGAGCATGGATCATTTCACAGATCGCGGCGACACCTTCCTCGAAGACCCCGTGGGTCGAGGGATAGGTGATCATGAGCGCGCCGAGCCGGGCCGCGTGCTGCGCGGTTTTCGCGGTGATGTCGGCGACGTCGATATTGCCCTCGCTGTCGCAGGCGACCGGCACGACTTCAAAGCCGGCCATCACCGCACTCGCCGGATTGGTCCCGTGGGCGGACATGGGGATGAGGCAGACTTTACGATCCGACTCCCCGCCCGCTTCGTGAAAACGCCGGATCGCGAGCAGCCCCGCGTATTCGCCCTGCGATCCCGCATTAGGCTGCAGGCTGACCGCGTCGAAGCCGGTGATCTCGGCGAGCCACGACTCCAGCTCGCATATCATCTCGAGGTAACCACTGACTTGCCCCACCGGAGCGAAGGGATGGAGCCCGCTGACCTCGCGCCAGCCCAGCGGTATCATCTCGGACGCGGCATTGAGCTTCATCGTGCAGGAGCCGAGAGGGATCATGCTCCAGTTCAGGGCGATGTCTTTGCCTTCGAGTCGACGGATGTAGCGCAGCAGTTCGGTCTCGGTGTGGTAACGATGAAAGACGGCCTGCTGTAGAAATTCGGAGGTTCGCGCGAGGGGCTCCGGCAGGGCGGCTGCGTCTGGTGACAACTCGTCGAGCCCGAAGACTGAAAAGAGCTTTCGCCATTCCCCCGTCTCGATGGCCACTTCGTCGAGAGAGAAGCCGAGCGCATGGGGCTGATCCTGCCGCAGATTGATCCTGACATGGACCGAACGGGCGAGGATCTGCTCGCGCTTTTCCGAAGGCACTCGCACGGTGAGGGTGTCGAAAAAGGTCTCGTTTTTCAGGGTGTAGCCGGCCTTTTTCAGCGCCGCAGCGAGGGAGGCGGTCGCGACATGGACCCGGCCGGCGATCCGGCGGAGACCAACGGGTCCGTGATAGATCGCGTAGAATCCGGCCATCACCGCGAGGAGCACCTGAGCGGTGCAGATGTTCGAGGTCGCCTTTTCCCGGCGGATGTGCTGCTCGCGGGTCTGAAGCGAGAGTCGCAGGGCGGTGCGTCCTCCACTATCTCTTGAGACGCCGATGAGACGACCGGGAAGGCGGCGTTTTAGTACTTCCGTGCAGGACATGAAGGCGGCATGAGGCCCGCCGAATCCGAGGGGCACCCCGAAACGCTGGGCGCTGCCGACGACAATGTCCGCGCCCCACTCGCCGGGCGGTTTTAAAAGCGTGAGAGCGAGCAGGTCCGCCGCGACGACAACGAGTCCGCCGACGGCATGGCAGGCGTTGACGACATCCGAAAAATCGGTGACCGCCCCGGAGTCACCCGGATACTGAAGGAGCACGCCGATCACTTCCTCACCCGCCGCCGCGAAGTCGAAGGTCTCGGGCCGGCCCACCACGATCTCGATACCGAGCGGTTCGGCCCGAGTCTTCAGCACGTCGAGAGTCTGGGAAAAACAGTCATCGCTCGCGAAAAAACGTTTCCCTTTGCTCCGCGTTCCCGCCGCGAGAGCTAGCGCCTCGGCAGCGGCGGTTGCTTCGTCGAGGAGCGAGGCATTGGCCACGGGCATCGCAGTAAGCTCGGTGATGAGCGTCTGGAAGTTCAGCAAAGCCTCTAGCCGCCCCTGCGAGATCTCCGCCTGGTAGGGAGTGTAGGCCGTGTACCAACCGGGATTCTCAAGAACGCAGCGCTGCACCACGGCGGGAGTGACGGTGTCGTAGTAGCCCCGCCCGATGAAGGAACGGTAGACCTCGTTTTTTCCCATGATCCCCCGCAGGCGAGCGAGCGCGAGGGTCTCATTCAGCGCCGTCGGCAGCGCAAGAGGCTGCGATTGGAGGAGATCGGCAGGAACGACGTCACGGATGAGCCCGTCGAGATCCCCGTAGCCGAGCGTCGCGAGCATGCTCCCGAGTTCGTCGGGCGATGGCCCGAGATGGCGGTCGGCGAAGGCGGTGGCGGAGTCAGGAAAGGTGTTCACGGTAGGCGGTCCCGGTCATGAGAGCATCGAGTTCGGCAGAATCGGAAAGCTTGATCTTCACCATCCAGCCGGCGCCGTAGGGATCTTCGTTGATCGCCTCGGGCGACTCGGCGAGGGCGCTGTTGACCTCGACGATCTCACCGCTGACGGGAGCATAGATGTCGTTGGCCGCTTTGACCGACTCGATCACCGCAAAGGCCTCGCCCTTGGTGACGACGCGACCGACTGCGGGGAGTTCCAGATAGACGACGTCGGTGAGCTCCTCCTGCGCGTGGTCGCTGATCCCGACAGAAGCGGACTCCGGTGTCGTGGCATCAACCCATTCATGTGACTGGGAAAAGTGAAGGTGGTCGGGGGCGTTCATGGACTGGATGGGAAACGAGGTCAACAAACCGAATTATCGGCTCGTTACAAATGCGATTCTCGGGTTAGCCGGGCTTTTTTGGAACGATACTAACGCACCAATGCTCGCTCATTCGAACGTTTCCTTTGGCAAGCCACTTTGACGAATCATTGACGAACTGTGCCGACGGGGATGTCTTTGCGCGGATGAGGAAGGATCACGGTGTGACCGGAGCTATCACGATATTTCGAGTGACTGCCGCGTTGTGACACAAACTTGAAGCCATGTTCCTTCAGAATTTTCAGGAACTCATCTGAAGAGTAACACCTCGGCATGACCGTCTCTGCAGTTCAGGCGATGGACAACTCGCCAACCGAGACTTCTGAAATATGGGGGGAGTCCCCGCCCTCGTCCTCAAGGTAAAGTTCGATTGCCTCCCGTAGCATCTCCAGTGCCTCTTCCTTCGAGGCTCCGAAGCTTGAAACGTCAAAATCCAGGCATTGAGCGACGTAGTCCAAATCCTCACGGTGAAGGGTGTAGTGGAGACTCCTCATAGGTTAGAATCTGGAAGATTGATCGCCTTTTGCAAGGTCGCGGACCAGATCGCATTTACTTTTTCAACCCTTAGCTCGATCATGCCTCAAGGAGGTGGGACACTCCTGTCCCACTCGTTCGTCGCCCACCAATCCAGCGCGCCGGGCTTGCCGGGCGACAGGAGTGTCGCCCCTCCTTGTGAGGGACCCAAGGAGGTGGGACACTCCTGTCCCACTCTGTCGATTCTCACCGATCCTGCGCCCACTTCTTGCCGGGCGACAGGAGTGTCGCCCCCCCTGGTGGCACCAAGCCAAGGCGCTTGCAAATACCCTCCTCAACAGCGTATCTTTCGCCCGATTCATGAACTCCCCAGTCCCCCGCCTCGTCCGGATCCTTTCCCTGGCTCTCGCGACGATCACTTTCTCCTCCTGCGCGCTCATCCCGGGCGAAACTTACGTGCCGGCGGCGGAGCGGGTTCGCGATCGCGGCGTTCACTACGGCAAACCACGCGAGCATGGAAAGGTGGGGCTAAAAAAACTCAACCCGATCTGGTGGCTCGGGAACGAGGATGAGGACTACGATTCGAAGTGGAAGCCCGACAAGTCACACGAGTGGCGCAAGTTCACCTACGCCCTTCGCAATCCCGGGCACAATTTCACCTTCTACGTCATCGGCGTGGCGGACCGCGACTACGTGCGCTACGGCCGCGACGCGGGGCAGGTCTGGAACCGCGACGGACGGGTCAATCTCGCCACGATCCACGCCGGCCCGCTGCGCCTGCCCTTCTACAGCCGTCAGGGGAAATATTTCGATCAGTACTTCGGCTGGCGCGAGGCGGGGAACTTCGGCATCGCCTTCCGCAGAGCCCATGCTCCCGATCGTGTCTTTGCTCCGGGCCCGCGACGGGAGTTAGTGGCCGAGCCGATTCCGGCCGGGCCAATCGGTAATACAAAAATCCCCTGAGTCGTGCTTCAAACAAAAGGCTTCTTCACGACCCGCCCGGGATAGAGCTTCTCGCGGATCGATACCATCACCTCTGCCCCGACGGCGGCATGGGCGCTCGGTAAATAAGCCATCCCGATGCCAAGACCCAGTCCGGGGGAAAGGGAGCCGCTCGTGAGCTCTCCGAGCTTCGTCTCTCCATCGGCCGCGAGCACAGTATACCCATGCCGCAGCGGCGGCGCTTTCTCGTTGAGACGGATCGCGGCGAGCCTGGTCGGGAGCCCGGCGTCCCGCTGCGCGAGGAGAGCGTCGCGTCCGACAAATCCTCCGGGCTTGTCCAGTTTTACGAAGAACCCGAGCCCGGCCTCGAGCGGCGTATGGGTCTCGTCGAGATCAGAGCCATTGAGAGGGAATCCTTTTTCCAAACGCAGGGTATCACGCGCCCCAAGCCCGCAGGGAATCGCGCCGCTGGCGACGAGTTGGTCGAACCAGTGGCTGATCTGTTCGACGGGGACAAAGAGTTCAAAGCCATCCTCGCCGGTGTAACCCGTGCGGCAGAGGATGAGTTCGCCGCGAGCGTCATAGATGATGATCCCGTTGCGCTCGGGCAGGACGAGACCGGGAGCGAGATCGGTCCAGAGGTAGAGACTTTTCGGACCCTGCACCGCGACGGCCCCGAACTCCCCGCTGCGGTCGATCAGGGTGACACCGCCGGTGGGCAGCCGGGCCTGCATCCAGGCGAAATCATCGGCGATGTGGGAGGCGTTCACGACGAGGAAATAACGTTTCGCCGTGATACGGTAGAGGATGAGATCGTCGATGACTCCGCCCTCTTCATTGAGGAGCAGGGTGTATTGCCCCTGCCCGTCGCCGAGGACGCGATTGTCATTCGTGAGCAGCCCGTTGAGCCACTCCCCTGCCCCGGGTCCGCTCACTTCGAACTCGCCCATGTGGGAAATGTCGAAGACCCCGACCGACTTTCGCACGGCCTCGTGCTCACTCACGATCCCCCTGTACTGAATCGGCATTTCCCAGCCGGCAAAGGGCGCGAGGCGCGCTCCAAGACTGAGGTGGAGCGAATGGAGGGGGGATTTTTCCATAACCGAGTGTCGGTCCGGCGCGTTCGAAGTCAACGGGGAGAGAGGCCTTTTGAAGAACTTGCCGTTTGAATTCCTCGCGATCCCCCGCAACTTCCCCCATGATTTACGAAACAGGCAACCGTGTCATCAACCAGCTCGAAAGAAGCTTCGGCAAGCTCGCTCTACCGAAGATCCTCCGCTGGATCGCGGGGTTCCAGGTACTCTCGTGGGCGCTGTCCCTGATCTCTCCGGACCTAATCAGTTGGATCATTTTCGACCGCGAAGCGATCCTCTCAGGCGAGGTCTGGCGGGTTTTTACCTGGGTCATGGTTCCGATGGCTCAGAATGTGCTTTTCGTGCTCATCACCGCGCTCTTCCTATTCTTCATCAACGACGGTCTCGAGTCCGAGTGGGACAGCTTCAGGCTCAATCTCTACGTCTTCGCCTCGGTCCTTTTCCTCTCGCTGGCGGGTCTCATCCCGGACGCGTCGGGTGCGGGTAGCCTCCTCAACAGCATCTTCTACTCAGCGGTCTTTCTCGCTTTCGCCTCGCTCTTCCCGAACCAGATCATCCACCTCTTCGGCATCATCCCGATCAAGGCGAAATGGCTCGGCTGGGTCAATGCGACCTTCCTCGTCGCGATGATCTTGACGAGCCCGGCGCCTTTCATCGTCGGCGGCATCGTCCTCGTGGGAATGGCTCCCTACCTCGTAACCTTCGTCCCGGGGTTCATCCTCAACTACCGTCAGCAGGCCAGGGCGACGGTGCGGCGTCATCGCTTTGAGAAAGAGACATCCGGAGCCGAAAGCTCTTTCCACGAGTGTGAATCGTGCGGGGCAACGGAAAAGACCCATCCCGAGAGAGAGTTCCGCGTCACCGCCGAGGGCCACGAATATTGCAGCGACTGCCGCAAGACCGGGGCCGCCTGATCTCAGACATCGACGTATTGCGTCTGATATACCTCGGGACGCCGGTCGCGTATGACCTTCCAAGTAATAAGCCCGATACCTACGAGGAGCGCGAGACCGAGGAATAGGTAGATATAGGTCCAGTCCATCGGCAACTCTGTCTGCGCAGAGAGAGCCTCGGAGGGAGGTGAACTTCTGCCATCCTGAGTCGTGAGGACGACGCGGAACTCATATTGACTCGCCGGATTCAACTTGCCGATCTCCGCCTTCACGAGGCGATCGATGCGCTCAAACTTCACCGCAGGATAGGGTGCCCAGACGCTCTGCGGCATGCCTGAACCAGTATCGACAAAAAGGCCGCGCACCTCGACATCAAAACTGACAGGACCGACATCCCGGGGCGCAGTCCAGCCAATCATGATGGAATCGCTCTCGATTTCGAAGACAGAGAGGTCCTCGGGGCGGCGCAGGGCGGGATCGACGTTGCGCTCGATGATGGATCTACTGACGAATCCCAGAGGGCTGACATCGGCATGGGGTCGAGTGGGGTCGTTATCGGCGAGCCAGTCGTCGTCAGGTTCGGCGAGAGCCGTCCCGCCGTTCCCGGGGCTCACCGTCGTTGTGGCGGCGACCGCGGCCTGCACGACCCCGGTGGGCATGGTGTCCGACGGAGAAGGTTCGCCGGGGGCGTCAGCGGCGACAGCCGGGCTGATCGGTGAGGACGAGACGAGACGCATCGTTTTTGAGGGCAGATTCGAAGCCGTTTGGCCACTCTTGCGGGGAGCCGCCCCGGTCGGGGCAACGATGTTGGCAAGGAGGCGCACCGGGATTGTCTGCTCGTTAGCGAAGACATTCATCGTCACATCGACAGGGCCGCGCGCCGGGGAGGCGGGAAACGCGCCGAGGGAGATCGAAACCTCGGAGAGCGGTCCGAGCTGCGGCCCGGGATTGGTGAGGAGGCGGAAAGGCTCGGGAATGTGGAACTCGAGCGGGACCGCGAGACCGCCGCGGTTGGTGATGATGATCCCCCGCTCAGTCGAGCGACCCGCCTCGACTTTGCCGAAGTTGATCACCTCGGAGCTGATCGCATTGGGCACACTGACTTCGATGCGGGCTGGCACGACAGGGGCGAAAACGCGGACGCTTTTCGAATACCCGTTCGCGAGGAAAAACTGCACCGTGCCATCAAAAGGCGCGGTGTCGGTCGCTCCGAGATTGACCGGGACCTTCGTCGTTTTGCCGGGAGCGATAAGATACGACTCGGCGAGACCTTTTTGCAGGCGATTGCTGGCGCGGGCCTCGACCATTACCGGCTTGGGCCCCGGATTGAGCAACTCGATATTCCCGCGGCGCTCGCCGCTCGCCTCGTCGATGGTGAGTTCGAGCGACTCGCTCACGACCTGGAAAGGGTCACCTCCCTTGCCGAGCAGCTTGGTCGTGCCCTCTTTGCTGCGGCTGAGGCTGAGGAAATAACTGGTCTCGCCCATCAGCTCAGGCCGGAAGGCGACCTTGAGGACGCGCCCCCCGCGTGGGCCGATGCTCACCTTCCCGTCCACCGGATCGACAAGATGCCAGGGCGGGGTAAGGAAGATCTGACGCTCCATCGAGCCGTTCCCGAGGTTGCGAATGGTGATATCGCGGATCGCCTCGCCACCCACCATGACCTCGCCGAAGTCGATCTCGGGCGGAGCCTGAATCTCGGTCTTCAGATCGACGATGTCGATGTCGTAGCGCATTTCGGCCGAGTAGCGGCCGCCGCGGTAGCGAACCGCAAAAGCGAAAGCATCGGCAGTGGCGCTGGAGGAAGGATCAGCGTAGTAGGTCACGATGGCCTTGTTGCGCTCGTTCTGCTTGCTCACCAGCGAGACGATCTTGCCGGCCGAGGGAAAGGCACGGATGAGGAACTCGACGGTCGCTCCCGGAGTCTTCGACTCGGCGCGGATCTCGAACTGCACTTCGTTGCCCTTGAGCGCCTCGACCCGGCCAGTCACGGGCACTGGCACACCGATCTCGTCTTCGGTCTGGGCGCGGGGAGCTTCGGTCTTTTTATTGAAAAGCCCACCCCCGTTGAAGAGCTGGGCCTGCGCCGTGAGGGAAAAGGCACCTAGCAGAGAGATGATGGCCACTGAGACACCTCGCGATCCACTCCGGAATTGCCACCGACTTTTGCCCTGATGCTCCCTGTCCATTTCAAGTCTCTCAGCTTCGGTCACTTGCCCAATCTCGACACGAAAAAAATAGTTTCCCGAACCGGCAGAAATCCTACACCAAAAACACTCATTAATCGAGCGGGAAGCCAAGCAGCCTTCGCCGCAGGAGGTCGAGCGCCTGCCGGGTAACGCGCATTTTAAAGCTAATCCTCTCCACTGGGAAGAAATAACGTTTCGAAAAGACGCCTCCCTCTTTCGAAGCGAGGGCGATGTGGACGGTCCCGACCGGTTTGGCCTCGCTGCCGCCACCGGGACCGGCGATCCCGCTCACCGCGATGGCGTGGTCGGCACCGCTCGCGGCGAGACAGCCGGACGCCATGGCCTCGACCGTCTCGTTGCTGACGGCTCCGTGCGCTTCGAGGATCTCGCGCGGGACACCCAGGATCTCCGTCTTGGCTTCGTTCGAATACGTCACGTATCCGCGCTGAAAGATCTCACTCGATCCCGCAACGTCGGTGATGGTGCTCGCGAGGTAGCCGCCGGTGCAGCTCTCGGCGGTCGAGACGGTCTCGCCGCGTCCGCGCAGCAGCTCAAGGATGACCTGCTCGATGGCGTCTTCGGACTCGGTCACGATTTCATGGGCGAATCCGGCGCGGACGAGCGTAGCGGCCTCGTTCACTGCGGCAGAGGCCCCGATGAGGCGCAGATCGACTTCACCGAGCCGGGCGCAGTATCCGACCTCGAGGTCCGGGATTTTTTCAAAGTCCGGCTCCAGCGCCGTGGCGAGCGATGACTCCCCCACCCCGAAGATTTTGAAATTAAGCCATTCCGGTGCGACCTGATCCGCGCCGAGGAGTCCCGCGATCGCCGGAGCGACGAGCGTCTCATACATCGGCCTCAGCTCGCGGGGCGGTCCGGGGAGAACAAAGAGATGTGGCGATCCTGCGAGCGGATCGGCGGGCAGGTAGAGTCCCGGGGCGGTCCCGTGCGGATTGTCGAGGACGAGAGCGCCCTCGGGCACCATCGCCTGGCGGTCGTTCAAACGATTCTGTTTCAGCCCGCGGCGGAGGAACATCTCGTTGATCAAGTCGAGGAGGGACTGATCGAGCAGCAGGGTGCGCCCCAGCATCTCGGCGACGACTTCGCGAGTAATGTCATCACTGGTGGGACCAAGTCCGCCAGTGATGAGAATGACGTCGCAGCGCGGAAAGGCCTCACTCAGAACGACGCGGATGTCATCACCATCGGGGATCGTCGTCTGCCGCTGGATGCGGAGGCCGAGCTTGAAGAGCTGCTGACCGAAGTAGGCAACATGGGTGTTGATGACTTTGCCGAGGAGCAGCTCGCTTCCCGTATTGACGACTTCAATGCGCATGCGTCTCGTGCCCGGGGTTATTTCTTGACGGGCGGCGGGGTCAGAAAATCGAGCGGCACGTGGGGCGCATCAGACCAGAGATCTTCGAGACAATAATGGTCACGGATCTCGGAATGAAACATGTGGACGATGACATCGACGTAGTCGAGGACCATCCACAGACTCGCCGCTTCGCCCTCGCCGGAGCGGGGTTTTTCGCCGAGGGCTTCCTCGGTCATGCCTCGGATGTCACGATTGACGGCCTTTAAGTGCGGCACCGAAGTTGCCGTGCAGATCACGAAATAATCGGCGATCGATGAGATCCCGCGCAAGTCGAGCACGACGATGTCCTCCGCCTGAATATCATCCGCGCACTTGGCGCAGGTCTTGGCAATGGTAAGGGAATCAGGCACAGGCAAATGGGGAGAGACGTTCAAAGGATAAGTTGCCGACGAATCGCCATTTCGCAATCGCCAATTTCCCCTACTCGCCCCCTGCCCCGCAACTAAGATTTGAATGCTGAAAGCAAAATTTTGTCCTACGATGACCGTATGGCTCCCCCGACCCTGCTCTCAATCTTCGTCCTGTCCCTCACCGCCTCGTTGCAGGCAGCCCCGCTCATGGAGAAATGGGAGACCGGCTACACCGGGGCCGATGCGAACGGGACAAAAGTGGTCGGTTATTGGACCTTTGACGGAGCGTCTCCGGAGACGGCCCTCGCCGATCTCTCGGGAAAAAAACACACCCTCACTCTCGAGGGCGGCGCGATCCTCAACGCGGCTGGCAGGAACGGCGGTGCCCTCGAGACCTTTCCCGGCTTTCCCGTTCAGGACAACCGGAACGCCGCCGTCACCCCGCATCGCCCCGACCTGAACCTCACCGGAGCCTTTTCCCTCGAGATGTGGATCGCACCGAAGGCCGAATTCGAAGACCGGCTCCGCTGCTACCTTCTCGACAAAAAATACGTCGATCACACCGACTACCAGTGGCAAATGGGCGAAGCCGACAAGTCGGGGATGCGCCGAATGTGGGTCTCGATCGGCTTCGGATCGGACTCGCGGATATTTTATTCGGATCCGGCGAAATACGTGGCCGGGGTGTGGCGTCATGTGGCCTTCACCTACGACGGGGCCGGAGAAGGCCGCTTTTTCATTGACGGCCAGAGTGCGGGGCGGCACCACCATCCCGGAGTCGGGGGTGCCGTGCCGGGGACCAAACCGCTATCGATCGGGGATCGGATCGGGAGCAACTACGGCGGTTTCCCCGGGCTGATTGATGAAGTGCGTATCTGTCAGGGCGTCCTCGTCTTTGAACCCGTCTCGCTCTCGATCCAGTCTCCGCGCAGCGTCTGGCAGCGACTCGAAAAGGCCGCACCCCTCACCGTAGTCTGCACCAATCTTCGTCGCGAACCCCTCATCGGAGCGAGCCTCCACCTCAGTTGGTCAGATGGCGGGGCGAGCTCGACAGTATCACTGCCTGACCTCGGGCCCGGCCTCGAAGAGACTATTGCTTTCCCCGTGGACACGACTCTGCGGCCCGGTGACTACATCTTCCGGGCCCGGCTCGACCTGACGATGCCAAAAGTCCTCAGCACTGCGCGCGAGACCGAATATACGCTCGTCGCCCGTCTTCCTGACCGGATGCCGGTGATCATGTGGGGTGCGGGCGGCGACGAGATCCCCCGACTGAAAGAGCTCGGTTTCACCCACTTCATCGGTCTCAGCGCCCTAGCCGGCGAGATCTGGAAAGAAAAGAAAGCCGTCCCTCCCGGCGACGCCGCCTATCTCGCCCGCAACCGTCGCTATCTCGACGAAGCCCTCGCGAGCGGACTCGAAGTCGTCGCCTCGGTCTCGCCCAAGCACATTCTGGAGTCCGATCCCGCCCACCTGCGTGTCGGGCGCGATGGCAAACCCTACCCCCGGCAGGATATCTGCGCCTCCCTTCCGGAGTTCGCCCCCTTCTTCCACAATGTCGGCGAGTCCGTCACGGCGGCCTACGGCGATCATCCCGCCTTCACCATGGCCCTCGTCAACACCGAGGTGCGCGACGCTTCCGCTCCCTCTTTCAACGAAATTGATCAGGCCAACTACCGCGCTTTTTCCGGCGGGGAGATTCCCCCCGAGGTCGTCAACCGCTGGGGTGTCGACTGGAAAACGCTGAAAGATTTCCCCGCCGACCGCGTCATTCCCGCAGATCACCCCCTGCTGAAATACTATCGCTGGTTCTGGTCCGTCGGCGACGGGTGGAACGGGCTCCACACCGCGCTTCACGAGGGGCTTACGAAAAACGCCCGCCCCGGCTTCCGCACCTTCTTTGATCCCGCCGTGCGTCAGCCCAGTCTCTCCGGCGCGGGCGGGCAAGTCGATGTGCTCTCGCACTGGACCTACACCTACCCCGATCCCCAGCGCATCGGGCTCTGCACCGACCAGCTCTTTGCCATGGCCGAAGCGGGCGGCAAGGAGCAGGAGGTGATGAAGATGACGCAGTTGATCTGGTATCGTTCACAGACCGCCCCGATCGGCGCGAGCAACGGTGAACCGGTGCCGTGGATCGACCACGATCCCGACGCCGCCTACATCACGATCGCGCCCATGCACCTGCGCGAAGCGCTCTGGGCCAAGCTCTCCCGACCGGTACGCGGCATCATGTACCACGGCTGGCAGTCCCTCGTCGAGACCGACAGCCCCGGCGCCTATCGTTACACCAATCAACATACCCAACACGAGCTGAAGCGGCTCGTGAAAGAGATCGTCGAACCCCTCGGACCCGCTCTCCTCAAAATCCCCGACACACGCGCCGAAGTCGCCTTTCTTGAGAGCTTCACCTCGCAGATGTTCGCCCGGCGCGGCGGTTACGGCAGCAATATGGGATGGTCCGCCGATGTCTGGCTCGCCCTCCAGCACGCCCACGTGCGCTGCGATGTCCTCTACGAAGAGACTCTGCTGCGCGACGGCCTTTCCGGACGTCGCTTTCTTGTCATGACCGAATGCGATGTCCTCACCGAGCCGCTCGTGAAAGCGATCACCGCCTGGCAGGCGGCGGGCGGCAGGGTGATCGCCGATGAATTTCTCTGCCCGGCCCTGAAAGCGGATCTCACCCTCGCCAGCTTCAAACGCGAGAAGAAGGCGGACCTCGATAAAAGCAAAGTCCTCGCCCTCGCCGCGGAGCTCGGACCTCAACTTTCCGCTCTCGGACTCGTGCGCCCGATCACCCTTGACCAGCCCGAGATCCTCGTGCGGACCCGCCACGCGGGCGAGGCGGATTACCATTTTCTCCTCAATGACCGGCGCGAATTCGGCAGCTACGTGGGGCAGCACAGACTCGTCATGGAAAACGGGCTGCCCTCCGCTGGAACACTGACCTTCGCTAAAAATCCTCCCGCGCACCTCTACGATCTCGTCGCCGGTCGCGAGGTTCCAATGACGAAGGACCATCAGGTCCCCGTGGATCTAGGGCCCTGCGACGGGCGTCTTCTCATGACCCTGCCCCGTCCCATCGCCGGCCTGACCGTCACCGCACCGGCCTCGGCCAGTCCGGGCGACGAAGTGCCCCTGACCGTTTCCGTGAATGATCCCGCCGGCGAGGCGCTCCCGGCCGTCATTCCGCTGCGGGTCGAGATACGCGATGCCAACGGTCGCCTCGCCGAGGGCAGCGGTTACCACGCCACCGACGATGGCGCGATGCGTCTCGACCTCGTCCTTGCGCCCAACGAAGACCCGGGGATGTGGCAAATCACTGTGCACGAACTCGCCTCGCGAGAAAGCGCCTCGGCCTCGATGCGGGTGGGGAACAGAGCAGAAGAAACTCCCGCTCCGTGAAGAGGAGATCGATCACTCCCGCCCCGACACCTTCACCTCAAGCGATTCAAAACCGAGGATACGCTGATACCCTTCCTCTTTTTCCACCCTGTCCTCGGAAGCGAGTTCAGTGATCTCCCCGACCATTTCGCAGCATTTCTGCAGGAGCGTTCGCACAAGGAGCCGGGCGTGCGGGGCACCGAGGCAGAGGTGGCTGCCAAAGCCGAAGGAGATGTGAGGGTTCGGTTTGCGGTCGAGGCGGATCTCTTCGGGGTCTTTGAAAACCGTCTCATCGCGGTTCGCCGAAGCCCAGCAAAGCGAAACGCGCTCGCCGGCGGCCACGGTGACGCCGTTGACGTCCGTCTCGACGGGACAGACGCGTCCGATGTGGGTCAGCGGCATGAAGACGCGGAAGAACTCCTCGCTCGCATGAGTGATGCGGCCCGGATCTTCCCGCAGGAACTCGAGCGCGGCCGGATTCCTCGCCAGATAGGCAAAGACGGAGGAGACCGTGTGAATGATGGTGTCACGACCACCGGCAAAAGCGAGGTTGGCGAAGCCCATCATCTCCTCCCGGGTGAGTGGGCGGCCCTGGTAGCTGGCCTGTGTCAGGGCACTGAAGAAGTCCTCGCCGGGGTCGGCCTCGGCACGGTCGAACTGGCCGTTAAGATACTCCTCGAGGGCGATCCCCTTTTTCACCCCGCCGCTGACGCGGAAGACGTGGATTCCCCATCCGATCCAGGTATCGGCCTCGGTCTCGGGCACGTTGAGCAGGTAGGTGAGGGCACGGGACTGGAGCGGCAGGGCGAACTCATTCACCACCTCGATGGAGTCGTGCGAAATGGCCTCGGTAAGCAGTCCAGAAATGAGCCCCTCGACCCGGGCGATCATTTCGGGGTCTTTGGCCCGGCGGAAGAACGGCTCGACGAGGGCGCGGTATTCGGTATGCTCGGGCGGATTCGTCTCGATTGGCAGTTGTCGCATCGTGCGCACATCCTCCTCTGACGGGATCGGGACGCGGAAGGGGGCATCGGAGCTGTAGGCTCGCCAGTCCTTCGCCGCCTGCCGCACATCGCCGTGGCGCAGGATCATCGCGATTTTTTCCCCGTTGAACTTGCACTCGAGCACACCGGATCCGCTGCGGGGTTCACGAAAGGGATCGATCTCGGGTTCCATGGATGTGGTGGGGAACTGGTGGCAGAGAGTCGGTAAAACTCAGAGACGCTTCACCTGGATATTCCGCACGCGAAAAGGTTGTCCGTGATCCTGAATCGAGAGATAGCCCTCGGCGGGCAGATCCTTCCCTGCTTCCTTCGCGGCGGCGAGGTCGAGGTCGTGGATGGTCTCGCCGTTGAGGACGACAGTGAGTTGGTTGCCCTTCATCGTGACGGTCATTCGATTCCACTCACCGGCGGGCTTGCTCATGTTTTTCGAGGCGCCTTTGGTCTTGATGACGCCGCCGTTGTCATGGTGCCCCATTTCCGCATCGGGTTTGCCGAGCGAGTCGAGGATCTGGACCTCAAAACCGCTCAGGGTCGGGTCAATCTTGTCGGCGCAGCGGAAATAGAGGCCCGAATTGCCACCTGCTCCGTGCTGGTATTCGAAATCGAAGGTGAAATCCGCGTATTTCTCCTTGAGCCAGATGTAGTGGTTGTAACGCTTCCAGCCCGATTCGCCCTCGCGCGGGACGAGGGAGAGGGAGCCATCGTCCTGGATCTGCCAGTTCCCCTCTGTGACGATGGAGGAGAGGTCTTTGCCGTCAAAAATGGTGACAAAACCTTCCGCGTTTTTCTCAGGATGACCGGCCTTGGCCGTATAAAGAGAGGTAGAAAGTAAGACAAGAAGAACAGGGAGTATTTTCATCACGCTCAGAATACCGGACAAAATTTCCGCCGCAAGCCCGCAATAGTGTGCTCTCTTCTCTCGATTCACCTCCTTTAAACGAAAGACAATGAATACCCGCCGTTTTCTCCTCATCCTCGCTGCCGCTCTCACTCCCCTCGCTATCTCCGCGCAGGAGATTCAAAAGGGCATCGAGGGCCAGAAGGCCCCCCTGATCAATATCAGCACCTGGTATCAGCTGCCCGAGGGGAAAAAGGAACTCGAGATCACGGACTACAAAGGCAAAGTTATCGTGATGCTCTTTTTCCAGCACTGGTGCAATGCCTCGCAGGAGCGCGAACTGCCCGTCCTCAAGAACCTCGTCGAACGATACAAAGGCAATGACGAGATCGTCTTCCTGGCGATCCAGACGGCCTTCGAGGGCTTCCTCGACAACACCCCCGACAAGCTCAAGGTCACGGCGGAAAAATTCGAGCTTACGATTCCCTTCGGGCACAATATCAAAGCCCCCGAGTTCCCCGGTATCAGCGGCGCCTACAAACCCCGCGGAACACCCTGGTGGGTCATCATCGACCGTGAAGGCATCGTCGAATACAACGGCTCTATCCTCAACGAAGAGGAAGCGATCAAGGGATTGGAGAAGCTGATCGCCGGTCTGCCAGTGGAGTGATCCCGGCAAAAATCTCGATCAATGGGTCAGCGTGATCCCGAAGTGAAACCGGCCCGCGCTCTCGTCGGCCGGGGGGCACTGCTCGATTAGAACATCCATCCGCAGACGGCCCGGGAGCACCTTCTCCCGCCTCGCGAGGGCTTCCGGAGAAAATCCCCGGGCGTGGACTGATCTCCGGTTGGCGATTCACTCCCCTTTCCCAGCTGCAGGGATGACATCACCTACCGCTTCCTCGATCAGATCGTCGTCAAAGGGCGGACCCTGCCGGTCAAAGTCTACGAGGTCATCGAGCAAACGGCGAACATCGACCAGGTCACCTTTGACTGTCTAGAGCTCTATGCGGCCGCGACCGAAAGCTATCTCGCGCAGGACTGGGACAAGGCCATCCTGACATTCACAAAATCCGCCGTCCTCGAGCTCCTCCAACCCGGCGTCGGCATCGCGACCAATCCCTCCCTCGTCATGGCCGAACGCTGCCGCACCATGCAACTTTCCCCTCCGGGAGAGGACTGGGACGGCGTTTACAAAATGACAGAGAAGTGATTTTTCCGCTCCCTTCCCCGCCCCGATTGTTCTAAAACATTCCCATGAAACAACTCCCGCACCTGCTCATACTCTCTCTCGCCCTCACTTCCCTCCTCCTTGCCGAACTGCCCGGCGAAATCCTCTTCGAAGACAACTTCGAGCGTATCGAATCCCAGGAGCTGAAAGACGAGCCCGGCAAAGACTGGGGCACGAACAGCAAAAGCCGGGCAAAGGGAAACAAGCAGGTCGATCTCCGCGACGGGGCCATGCACATCTATATCCACGAGCAGGCCGACCACGCCGTCTCCGTGACGCAGCCCGCCGTCTTCACCGACGGGTCCGTCGCCCTGCGCTTCATGCTCGAGGACGCGAAGGACAGTCTCGGACTCAACTTTGCCGACCTCGAGTTCAAAGAAGTCCACGCCGGGCACCTCTTCATGGTCAAAGTTGATCCGAAAAGAGTGCAGTGTCAGGATCTGAAAACCGGCAATATGCGCCTCGATATCCGGAAGGCCCGCGAGGCGAAGACGCCCCTCACTACAGAGCAGGAATCCGCCCTCAAGGGAAAAGACAAGATCTTTCCCCTCCCGCTCGAAGTCGGGAAGTGGCACGATCTCATCGTTCAGGTCACTGGCGACGAAGTGGCTGTCACGGTCGATGGCGCCGAGGTCGGCCGCTTTCGCTCCCCCGGCATCGCCCACCCCACCAAGCGCCTCCTCAGACTCTCCGTCCCGCGGAATGCCGTGGTCGATGATGTCGCGATTCGGCGGGTGAAGTGAGGTCCCTCCACCACCTCACTCCGCGAACCGGTAGGCATAGAGGTCGGCGTCTTTCATCTCGAATCTCAGACGCACCGGCTTCCCAACGAGAGCGGTGAGGTCGGTGCCGCCTTTCCAGGCGACGACACGGTCCAGCGCATCACCGAAGACAGGCGGACAGTCATCGAGCGCATAGCCGGGGAGCGCCCTTCCGTCGGCGTCCTGAATCTCCACCCGAATCCCGCCCGCAGCCGACGACGAAAAATTGATCGCGAGCGATTCTCCCGAAAAGCGGACCGACTTCGTGAGTAGTTCCCCGCCCGACATCGGCGCGTTTACCGAGACAAACCCGTCTAGGCGCAGCACGTAACGTCGCAGCAGACTGCTCTTCCCCGTCCAGTAACTTTCCGTCGCGTAAAAAGACAGCTCGTTCGGCGCACCTTCGAGGCTGCCTCTCGTCTCGACCGCGTGCCAGGCGAGATATTGATGGCCGTAGTTCCACGATCCCTCCCGCTCGATCCCGGGTCGCAGGAAGGCCTCGTTCCACCGCTTGAATCGCACCCCGTCCCGACTCGCCATGAGGAGGCCCTCGGTGATCGCGGTGCCATAGCGCGGACTCGCCGCCGCCCTCGCCTCACGATGCTCTTTCTCGGGCAGAGCCTTCATCGACTCGCTCCAACCACGATCAAGATAGCGGGCCGGGAACCCGAGGAGCAGATGCGGGGCGCGGTCGTAGGGCTTGACCCCGTTGGTGTAGAGCTCCTCCTCCGGCGAATCCGCGTAGGTGAGATCCTGCCACGGCTCCCAGTTCACGAGATCCTTCGAGACTGCCGTTCGGATTGCCCGAACTCCCTCAGGCTTCCACTCTTCGCCATCGGTCCTACCGCCGGTGAAGGTCCTCCAGTAGGCACGGTAGGCGTTGATGTTAGGATCGTAGAATGCGAGATTCTGCGAGTCGAAGGCCCCCTCGGTGATGACGGGCTCGGGATGGGCGAGCGACCATTTCAATCCATCCGCTGACTGAAAGAGGAGCAGCCCGTGCGGCTTCGCGGACCGGATGATGGCCTTGTATTTCGCCTCGGGCGGGCAGGCCGGATTCTCGTCTTTGAAAACTGCCGGATGCCCCGGATCGGACTTCACCTTGGCGAACTCCTCGGGCGCGAGGACGATGTTGTTTTCCTTTGATCCCGCAAACTCGACCAGCCCCAGCGACGGCTTGCGCCAGGTGATGCCGTCGTCGCTCTCCGCGTAGCAGCAGAAAAGCGGATGAGTGCCGGTGTTGACCTTGCCGTCTTTCACCTCGAGATGCCAGGCCTTGTAGTACATGCGGTAGATGTCGCCGTCGCGGAAGATGCTGTGGTAGCCACTCCCCGTCCCCTCCCAGGCCGCGTCGTGCTCCAGCGCGATCTCGCGGGCTTCGGGGTGATGCAGTTCAAGACGGGCCTTTCCTGAGACCGACTCGATGAGCGTGTCTTCGACGAAGATCTCGCGCCGCGTTCCGATGTCGGTCACATCGGCGGCGCTGAGGCTCAAAGGGAGGGCGAGATAGAGGAGGGAATAGGCTTTCATGATTCGGGTCGGGGGATCCGTGTAGCATTTCCACGAGGCGAACTCAACCCTCTTACCGCATTCAATCAACCCTATTGACGCCAGTGGCATGGAAGAAAACCGAAGGAGCAAAGGGCCTTTTGCGCGCGATGCTTCCCGTAGCGGAGGTCGTGAGACCTTCGGCGGCCGATGCTTTCGCCCGTAAAACTCACGTTTTTCGCTACCTCTTTTACGATCGCCGCTTCCGCCAAAAACAAAAAACCGGACGCGCCTTTCGACACGTCCGGTTCTTTGAATTTGTTTCTTCGAAAGAAACGGGAGGCAGACGATTACATCATGCCGCCCATGCCGTGGTCGTGACCGTGGTCACCACCGGCGGCTTCCCTCTCGGGAAGATCGGCGATGAGGCACTCGGTGGTGAGGAGCAGGCCGGAGATCGACGCGGCGTTCTGAAGAGCGCTGCGAGTCACCTTGGTCGGATCGACGACACCGGACTTCACGAGGTCTTCGTAAGTGTCGGTAGCGACGTTGTAACCGATGTTACCTTTTTCGTTCTTCACCCTCTCAACGATGAGGGCGCCTTCGCGTCCGGCGTTGGCGGCGAGCTGGCGGAGCGGAGCTTCGATGGCGCGCTTGACGATTTCGGCACCAGTGGCTTCGTCGCCGACGAGACCAAGGTCACCGAGACCGGCCTGGGCACGGATGAGGGCAGTACCGCCGCCGGGGACGATACCTTCTTCCACCGCGGCACGAGTAGCGTGAAGGGCGTCTTCGACGCGCGCCTTCTTCTCTTTCATCTCGGTTTCGGTGGCAGCACCAACGCTGATGACAGCAACACCACCGGCAAGCTTGGCGAGGCGCTCCTGGAGCTTCTCACGGTCGTAGTCGGAGGTGGTCTCTTCGATCTGGCGACGGATCTGCGAGACACGACCGCTGATCGCTTCGCTGGAGCCTTCCCCTTCGATGATAGTGGTGTCTTCTTTCGTGATCTTGATCGACTTGGCGGTGCCGAGGTCTTCGAGGGACACGTTTTCGAGCTTGATGCCGAGGTCTTCAGTGATGACACGACCACCGGTGAGGATGGCGATGTCTTCGAGCATGGCCTTCCGGCGATCGCCGAATCCGGGAGCCTTGACGGCAGCAACACTGAGGGTACCACGGATCTTGTTCACCACGAGGGTGGCGAGGGCTTCGCCCTCGACATCTTCAGCGATGATAAGAAGCGGACGTCCGCTCTGAGCCACTTTCTCAAGAAGAGGAAGCATGTCCTTGAGGTTTGAAACCTTCTTCTCATGGATGAGGACGAGCACGTTGGAGAGATCGACGGTCATCGTCTCGGTGTCGGTCACCATGTAGGGAGAGAGGTAGCCCTTGTCGAACTGCATCCCTTCGACCACTTCGAGAGTGGTTTCGATTCCCTTGGCTTCTTCCACCGTGATGGTGCCGTCTTTGCCGACTTTGTCCATCGCGTCAGCGATGATGTTGCCGATCTCGGTGTCCCAGTTGGCGGACACGGTGGCGACCTGGGCGATCTCCTTGGTGTCGGTCACTTCGGTCGAGATCTTCTTGAGCTGCTCGACAAGAGCGGCCGTCGCTTTGGCGATCCCGCGCTGGAGGCTGATCGGGTTGGCACCGGCGGTCACGTTGCGGAGACCTTCGCTGAAGATGGCCTCGGCAAGGACGGTCGCCGTCGTGGTGCCGTCGCCGGCGATGTCAGAGGTCTTCGAAGAGACTTCCTTGATGAGCTGGGCTCCCATGTTCTCGTAAGGACAGGAGAGTTCGATTTCCTTGGCCACCGTGACACCATCCTTGGTGATCGTGGGGCTGCCGAATTTTTTGTCAAGGATGACGTTGCGTCCGGCCGGCCCGAGGGTCGCCTTGACGGCCCTGGCGAGCTTGCGCACACCGGAAAGGAGAGCATGACGTGCTTCTTCGTCGAATGTCAGTTGTTTAGCCATAATATAATAGAGGTATCTTTGTTAGTTAAATGAAACGGGGTCAGGTCGTTGACTCAACCCTCTCTGGTCTTCAGGAAAGAATCCCGAGGATGTCGCTCTCGTTCACGAGAACACATTCGTCGCCACCGACTTTGACTTCGGTACCGCCGTACTTGGAGATGAGCACTTTGTCGCCCACTTTGACGGAGAATTCGATGATCTCGCCTTCGTCGTTTTTGCCAGTGCCAAGTGCGATGACTTCAGCTTCCTGGGGTTTTTCCTTCGCCGTATCGGGAAGGAAGATGCCGCCGTCAGTTTTCTGCTCGTTGAGCTCGATGCGCTTCACTAGGACGCGAGTTCCCAGGGGTGTGATTTTGGTAGCCATGTGGTTAGGATTCTTGGTTTTTCTTTTGTTTTGTGGTTGAAATTCCGCAGTTCGCTGGGAACGCCGCTGGTATCAAAAAAATAGCGGACTCAGGAGCGGGCCGACGACCTGTGGAAAGAGAATCCCGATCCCCTACTAAGAGAGAACCGGGAAAAAGGGTTGTTAGGATTTGTCTTCGGTGACCTCCTCGAATTCAGCGTCGACGACGTCGCCTTTGGCGTGTTTCGGCTCAGCGGCCTCTCCGTCGCCTTCACCGGAATCAGCTCCGGCAGTGGCACCGGGACCGGCCTGCTGGGCGGCGGCAGACATCTCGGCGAATTTGGACTGGAGAGCGTCGGTCGCGGAGCGGATCGCGTCGGTGTCGTCACCTTTCATCGCCTCCTCGACCGCGGCCACGGAGGCCTCGATCTCGGACTTGGCGTCGGCGGGGAGCTGCTCACCGAGTTCACCGAGCTGCTTCTTCACGGTGTAGACGGCGTTGTCGGCGATGTTTCGGACTTCGATGCTCTCGAGACGCTTTTTGTCGGCTTCGGCATACTCCTCGGCTTCGCGCTTGGCCTTTTCGATTTCCTCATCGCTGAGACCGCTCGAGCCCTCGATGGAGATGTGGTGCTCTTTACCGGTGCCCTTGTCTTTCGCGGAGACCTTGAGAATTCCGTTGCGGTCGATGTCGAAGGTCACCTCGATCTGGGGCAGTCCGCGGGGCGCAGTGCCGATACCGTCGAGGCGGAAGTTCCCGAGAATTTTGTTGTCGGCGACGAGCTTGCGCTCGCCCTGACAAACAACGATATCGACGGAGGGCTGGTTGTCGGCGGCAGTCGAGAAGACCTGCGACTTCTTCGCCGGGATCGTTGTGTTGCGCTCGATCATCGCGGTGGCAATACCACCCATCGTCTCGATGGAGAGAGAAAGCGGGGTCACGTCGAGGAGAACGACATCACCGAGCGAAGGGTCTTTCGCAAGAACTCCGCCCTGGATCGCGGCACCGACGGCGACGACCTCATCGGGATTGACGCCCTGGTGAGGATCCTTACCGGCGAGAGCGCGGGCCGTGTCGACAACCTTGGGCATGCGGGTCATGCCACCGACGAGGACGAGCTCGTCGATCTCACCGGCAGTCACGCCGGCCTCTTTGAGACAGGCTTTGACCGGGCCTTTGGTGCGCTCGAAAAGATGATCAGTCATCTGCTCGAGAGCGGCGCGGGTGAGAGTCTTCTGGATGTGCTTCGGTCCGGTCTGATCGGCGGTGATGAAGGGCAGATTGATCTCGTAGGACTGCGAGGAGGAAAGCGCGATCTTGGCTTTTTCGGCTTCCTCTTTAATGCGCTGGAGGGCGTCAGGCTGACCGCTCAGTTCGATGCCGGTATCGGCTTTGAATCCGTCGACCATCCACTTGATGACAGTGCTGTCCCAGTCGTCACCACCGAGTTGGGTGTCGCCGTCGGTCGCGAGCACTTCAAAGAAGCCCTCGTCGATTTCAAGGACGGAGATGTCGAAAGTCCCCCCGCCGAGGTCATACACGGCGATTTTCTCTTCGCCTTTCTTATCGAGACCGTAGGCAAGAGCGGCGGCGGTGGGCTCGTTCACGATGCGTTTCACATCGAGGCCGGCGATCTCACCGGCGGCCTTGGTCGCATTGCGCTGGGAGTCATTGAAATAAGCGGGAACGGTGATGACGGCCTCGGTGATGGTCTCGCCAAGTTTCGCCTCGGCATCGGCCTTGAGCTTGGAGAGTATCATCGCGGAGATCTCCTGCGGGCTGTAAGTCTTGGTGGTGCCGCCGACCTCGACTTGGATGTGGGCATCTCCATTGGACGCCTTCACGATGGTGTAGGGAGTCCTTTTTTCGTCTTCGGAAAGCTCGTCGAACTTGCGGCCGATCAGTCGCTTGGCCGAGAAGATCGTGTTTCTCGGATTGGTGATGGCCTGGCGCTTGGCGGCCTGACCGACGACACGCTCGCCGTCTTTGGTGAACGCCACGACGGACGGAGTGGTGCGGGCACCCTCTGCATTTTCCAGCACAACCGCCTGACCACCTTCCATGACGGCCATGCAGGAGTTCGTGGTTCCAAGGTCAATTCCCAAAATCTTGCTCATACTAAATCAGTTCTATTCTCTGGAAGTTCGTTGTTGTTTCGAGAACGGGGGTTCTCTTTGTTTCCTACAAACGACCTTCGCATTCGCTGTGCCAGACGAGTGCATTCAAACTCAACCTCCTATCAATAAACGCGTTACAATAAAATAATACCAGCCAATAAATTGCCTGTCCCTTTTTTGCTGCGTCGATGTGGCGCGATCTCTGCATCCAGGAGCGCCAAAATGTCGCACTTGCGCCATTTTGGCCCGGGGTTGGGAGAGCCGGGAATTCCCATCACCTTCCGCGAGGACGATGGGAAAACCTGAATCGACAGACCACGAGCCTGTCCCCCCGACCTGCCTCGAGCCTGTCCCCCCGACCTGCCTCACCCCCACGCTGATCGTGATACTGTCACCGATGGCGGGGACAGGCTTGGCGGGGACAGGCTTGGCGGGGGCGGGGACAGGCTAATAATTACGCCAGCGCCTCCCTTGCCGGAGCATGAGATTCTGTTGTCCCGTCTCCCTCGCCGGAGCGCGACGATCCCTCGTCGCTGGTGGGACCATCCCCTTCTCTCGCCCGGATCCCTCACCTTCAGATTCCCCGCTTCGGCGCTGGTGAACTCAAGTTCCCGGACGATTGCGGGTACGGGAATTTACAGGGACATACAGGAC
>JBDNIL010000207.1:0-2842 GCA_041688355.1 Verrucomicrobiales bacterium
CTGCGGCTGCCCCAGGCGCGTTCGTTGAATCCGCTGAGCTTCAGGACGAGTTCGCGCTCGCTCTGGGAGAATTGTTTCAATTCGGCGAAGCTCTGCACGTCGAGCCCCGGGATGACTGCGTGGTGCGGCACCCCGGCCGGATCGACGACCCAGCTCCGGGGAAAAAGCTCGCACAGCCGCTTCCAGTTCGCATCGCGCAGTTCCCGCCGCCAGACCTCCTTGAGCGGATGCGACCAGAAGAGTGCCGACCAGAGCTTTTCCTCGAGCCAGGGTTTGAAGGGGCTCGTGAGATCGATGCGGCCCGAGGCGACGGCTGATTGCAAGTCCTCGACCCCCGGGAGGTTTGGCAGGTCGAAGAGCTCAAAGAAACGGTAGGCGTCGCGATCGGTGACCTCGTAATGCTCGACAGCCCGCACGCGGAAGTCGCCCGGTGCCCGCGCCGCGAGCCACTCCATCTCGGGACGGTAGGCGGCGGACTCCGCCGAGAAGAGGATGTCGGCCCCGCCCCGGCTAAAGATCGAGGCGAAGCCCTCGAGCATCCCCCGCTCTCCCCCGATGATGCGGTGGGCGGGATTGGTCGAGCCGTAGATGCTCCCGAGCCAGGCGGTGAGGCCGATGCCGCCGGGGACGGAGTCGAGCTCGGTCGCGGTAAAACCATCGGCCGTGAGGATGAGATCGGGCCGGATGACCCGCGGCACGTCCTCGAGGGTGGGCGCGGCGAGCCCGGTCTCGAGCAGCCCGGCGGGTTTGCCGCGATCCAGATAGTCGGCGATCCAGCCCGGCAGGGAACCTTTGCGACTACGGCGGTAGATAAGGTCGCAGACTTTTTGAAAGCGATGCAGGAGCGGTCCGAGCTGCTCGAGGTATTTCACCTCGGCGGGACTGAGGACAAAGGGCTCGGGCGAGATCCGCCAGGCCTTTTCGGCAAAGAGCCCGCCATCCGGCAGGGCGGCGCGGACGAGTTCGGCTTTACGGTTCCAATCTTGCATCGGGTCGAGGCGGGGAGCGCTGATCATCCCTGTAGTAGTCGCAGCGCGGCGCGTAAGATTTCATCCGGTCTCACGAGATCGGCGGGTATTTTTTCGATCGCCTTCTGCGCCTCGACCTGTTTGTAGCCAAGTGAGATGAGGGCGAGGAGGGCGTCATTCTTCGCGGCGGCCTCGGGAGTGAGGGTAGACTGGACGGACTGGGCCTTCCACGCATCTTTCACTCCGACCTTGTCACCGAGCTCGAGAACGATGCGCTCGGCCGTCTTTTTTCCAAGTCCGCGAATTTTCGAAAGGGTGAGGATGTCTCCAGCAACGACGGCGTCTTTGAAGTCCGCCGCCGCCATCCCGCTGAGGATGGACATGGCCACCTTCGGCCCGACGCCGGAGACGTGATTGATGAGGAGACGGAAGAGGTCGCGGGCCGCCTCGTCGGGGAAGCCGTAGAGCGTCTGTTCCTGCTCGCGGATGTGATGGTGGGTGAGGACCTTCGTTTTGCTCCCGATCTGCCCGAAGACTTCGTCGCCGAAAAGAGGAACAGTGACTTCGTAGCCGACCCCGCCGGCATTGATGACGAGTCGGCCCGGCCAGCTTTCTTCGAGGGTCCCTTGTAGAAATGTGATCATCGGTGTTTAGTTTCACCCAACTCGTTCCCCGCCGGATGGCAACTGGATTTCAATCGATCACCCTGAAGGCTCTGCTTTTCCTCGCCGCTGTCGTCACGCTCCCGCTGAAGGGCGACGAGACCGATGCCCCGGCGCGCCGTATCGGGGTGATCTTCGAGGGCAGTTTTGAAAAGGCGGAGATCATGACCCCGATCGAGGGGGCGAGGCGGACCCAACTCACCGCCTACTATGAATGGGACTTCGGGGTGCGGCCCTTCACCGCCGCGACCTGGCAGGAGCGAACTCTCGATTGGGAAAAACTCCTCCCCGCCGCCCTCGCCGTGGCGGACAAACTGGTCGAACGCCTCGAGCCCGAACTGGTGCGCGACTCGCGGGGGATCATCCTCTACGCGATCTTGAAGGACAAAGACCCCTTCCTCACCAGTGTGATGCTCTCGCCGAAGCTCATCGAAAAATTCCGCGAAACCCTCGGCGACCGCCTCCAGGTCGTGCTCGTGGATCGCCACCGGCTCTACCTTTTTCCCGCGACAGGAGGACGACTCGCCGACTACGGGCCGGCCCTCGTCGATGAATTCCGCCGAGCAAAGCTGCCCGTCTCCCTCGAGATATTCCTGCTCGATGGGGACGGCTTCGAAGTCATCGGCGAGGTGGAGCGTTCCGCTCCGGCGGAGACTACTCCCCTGCCCGTCCCGTGATCACTCTCCGCCACAGGCGGTGATGGCGGCGACGAGTTGCTCCTGGAAATACTCGTCCGCTTCTTCGTCGAGGAGTTCGCCCATCTCTTCCAGATGGGGCAGCAGATCGGGATCCCCGAGCACCTCGGCCGCCTCGAGACTGAGGATGCTGACCTCATCAGACTTCCACTCCTCGATCAGCGCCGGCTTGACCCGCTCGTCCCCGCGTTCCGCGAGGCCGACGAGGGCTTCACCGCGGATCTCGGGATCGGGGTCCGCCATCGCCGCGTGCAGGGCTTCGCGGAGTTCCGGCGTGTCGAGATCGGTGTGGGATCCGAGGGCAAAAACCGCATAGTCGCGCACCTCGCGATCTTCATCGCGGGACAGGGTGATGAGGGCCGCGACCGCATCGGGATCGTCGTTGCCGGCGAGACCGACGGTGACTCCGTAGCGGATCGATGGCTCGGCGCTAGGGACGTGGCGGACGAGATCGGGAATGGCGCGATCATCAGAGCGATGGGCAAAAGCGGCCGCTGCGGCCGAGACCACGACAGGC
>JBDNIL010000208.1:0-1154 GCA_041688355.1 Verrucomicrobiales bacterium
CAGGGACGACTCGACGGTGAAAAGGCGCTCACGGACTGGCGGCATCGTCGCGACGACCAGCTCGCCGCCGCTCCCGCCGGCGAGGCGCTCGAACCCTCCGCCCTCAGCCTCGATATCGAGGGAGAGACGGCAGCACCCTGATGGCACATGGACGGGTCGACGCTGGCTTCTGTGACCGCGATCCTTTTCGCCGCCGCCTACCTGCAGTCCGCCACGGGCTTCGGGCTGGCCCTCGTCTGCATGGCGCTGGTGCCGCTCGTGCTGCCTGTGGGTGATGCCATCGCCTTCGTCGCGATCGCGAGTTTCGGGGTGAATCTCTTTGTGATCTTCGCCAATCGCGCCGGTTTTTCCTGGCGGCATGCGATCCCGCTGAGCGTGGGCATGGGGCTCGGCATCCCGCTGGGATACTACGGCCTTCGCGCCCTCGATGGTGAGTGGGTCGTGCGCTTGCTCGGGGTCGTCCTGATGCTCATCGCCGCGGCCGAGTTTCTTCAAAAACGGTTTGTCTCCCTGCGCATCCCGGAGCGCAGCGGCTCGGTCTTCGGCCTCATCGGAGGTATCCTCGCCGGGGCCTTCAATGTGGGCGGTCCGCCCGTCGTGGTCTATGCCTACTCGATGCGTTGGTCAAAGGTGGAGACGGTCGCGATCCTCCAGACCGTCTTCCTCAGCGGCGGCATCGTGCGGAATCTGCTGATGATGGGGGCGGGGGAATACAAGGCCCCTCTCCTTACTCTCGTCGCGTGGTCACTCCCGGCTTCGATCCTCGCGGTCTGGCTGGGGAAACTCACCCTTGACCGGCTCCCGCAGGCGGCGTTGAAGGCTTTTGTCTTTTTCCTGATCTTTGTGATCGGGCTGCGCTACCTGATCGCCGGTTGAGCCGGCCCTTCGTCGCCGAACGCGTCCTCGTAGAGATAGACCAGAGCGAGCGAGCACCAGGCTCCGGTGATGAACAACCCGACATAGAGAGCGATCATGCCCGCAATCGCGAGTAGGGTGTGCACGAGCTTGAAGAGGAACATTATGAAAAGGAAGGGTATCACCGCAGTCCAGGCAAGCGACAGGGCCTCTTTGGCCTGGAGCCCGCAATCGAGGATCAGAATCGTCGCGAAATTCCCGACCTGACTTAGGATCATGAGCGGGATGAAGAGGATAAA
>JBDNIL010000022.1:0-20702 GCA_041688355.1 Verrucomicrobiales bacterium
ACCGGAGTTCGATTCTCCGTACCCGCACCAAGCCTTTCAACCGTCTGAAAGCCTTATAAAATATAGGATTCCCGATTTACCGGATTCCACGAAACGCCTTCGGACTTGATTGGAATGTTGTAAGAATGACGAAGCCCAGATGCAATTGCGGGCCCGTATTCCCCTCACGGGCTGAAAGGTGCCCGAAGTGCCCCAGCACCAAGCCTTACTTGGTGCATTCTTTCCGTCTTGAGGATACGAATAGCGGTTTTCACTCTCCCATCCTAACGTAGTATTCAGGCGGACCCATCACAACCACCCGCCGCGCTGCCGTGACTTTTCGCAGAAAACTCCAGACTCTGCTCATTCTCCTCGTCGGGGCCAGCTGCGGACTGCTCCTGTGGATGAGCCTGCGCAAGGCGAATCGGCTCGCCTTTGAATTGATCCAGGAAAAAGTCTTCACTGTCGCAGTGAGCACCGCGCCCCGCCTCGACGGGGACAAGATCGCCCAACTGCTGCGCCCCGAGCAGGATGGCTCGCCGCTCTACGAGGAGATCGCGGTCGAGTTGCGCGAGGTCCGCGACGCGAACGGCACGGGGGCCCTTCCGATCCGCTTCCTCTATGTCATCCGGCCACTCTCAGACGGTAGCTGGGAATATGTGGTCGATGCCGAAGAGAGCGGGGTGGACAAGTCCCACCTCGGTGACGTCGTGGAGTTCACTCACTCGGCCGAGATGCCCGACCTCGCAGTTGCGAAGGTCAATCAAGTCTACTCCAAAGACTCCTTCGGGATCTGGCTGACCGCCTTTGCCCCGATAAAAAATGCCGCCGGGGAACCGGTCGCGATTCTCGCCGCCGACATCGCCGCGCAGCGCATCAAGACTCTGCTGCGCCAGCTCCTCGTCGGTGATCTCATCGCGATGCTGATCTCGCTCAGCCTCGCCGCCGCTCTCGCAGCCTGGCTCTCGGGAAAGGTGGCGCGCCCTCTCACTCAGTTGCAGGAATTCGTGCGCGGGATCGGCCGCGGTGACTTCGCCTCGCGCATCCAGATGAAGAGCAATGACGAGTTCGGCGAGCTCGCCGACGCGATCAACCAGATGGCCGAGGGACTCGAAGAGCGCGAGTCGCTCAAGGGTGCGCTCGTCCACTACGTACGCTCCCAGGCCGCCGATGCCAAGCTGAGCGGCACGATGAGCACCGAAGAAGTCTCCCGCCGCATCACCGTCCTCGTCGCCGACCTGAATGGTTTCGGGCAGCTCGCTTCGAAGCTCGGCGGGGAACGGGTCTTTGCCCTGCTCAATGAATATTTCTCCACGATGATCGACATCGTGCTGCGCCATCAGGGATCGCTCGAAAAGTCGGCCGATGAGAATGTCATCGCCATCTTCGGCTCGCGCAGCGACGACCCGCATCAGGAGCGGCTCGCGATCCAGGCCGCCCTCGCGATGCAGAATGCCCTCGCGAAACTGCTCAAGGAGTGGAAAGTGGAGACTAACATCCCCATCTTCCTCGAGATCGGGATCCACACCGGCTCAGCCAGGGTGCGCGTCAGCAGCGCCGGAGATCAACTCGACTTTGACTCGGTCCAGGCCGTCATCGTGATCGCGGGCAAGATCAGAGGCATCGGTCGCGGGCTCAACAATCGCCTCACCGTCTCGGACACCACTGCCGAAAACCTGCACCATACCTTTCCCTTCACCTCCGTCGATGACGACTCCCTCGACTACGCCCTCTTCCGCGTCGAGATGCCACGACCGAGCCTGAAGTAAGAGAGTCAGGTCACGGGCCTGACAGGGTTACGCCACCGGTTCGCCCGGCGTCTTTACCGGTCGGCGGTACCACATCGCGCAGAGCCGACGACTGCGGGTCGCCCATGGGATCAGGAAAATGATCGCGAGCTGCCCGATAAAATCCCCGGTCGAAAACCAGTCCGACTTTCTCCCCGAAGTGATCACCGGCGGATCAGAGATGATGAAAAATTTCAGCCCCCGCGGTTTTGCCCAGATCTTGATGCGCCGGGCAAGCCAGACTTCTTCCCCGGCGTAGACGCTTTCATCAAAGCCACCCCCGGCCTCGAAGGCGTCGCGCCGGACGAAGAAAAAACTGCCGGCGGCGTAGCCGAAACCGGCGGCGACTCGGTTCCAGGTCCGCACGAGCCAGTCGACCATCGGGCTGACGGCCTGATCCATGACGATGCGTGCGCCGCCCGCCGCCACTTCGCCCGAGGCAAGTAAAGCGAGGGCCTGGCGCAGGGTCGCGCTCTCGACGCGGGTGTCGGCGTCGATGAAGACGAGCCGCTCGGCGGTGGTGTTCTCAGCCCCGGCATTGCGGGCGCGGGCGATCTGGTTGTGCGGCTCGAAGACGACGCGATCGGCGCCGCTCTCCGCCGCGACGGCGGCGGTGCGATCGGTCGAGTTGTTGTTCACGACGATGAGTTCGCCCGTGCCGAATTCCCCGGCGAGCCCGGCCATGGCCTCGCGCGCCGCCGCGATCGTGGCAGCGAGAAAGGCCTCTTCGTTGTAAGCCGGAATGATGATGGCGTAGTCTGGCATCGCTCGAGACTCTACGTCGTTGCCGGGGAAAGGGAAGCCCGGCATTGCCCCGGCGGCGATCCCGTAGGAGGTTTCCGCCCCCCGCCCTTCCCGATGCCCGAACACGAAAAGCCCCGCAAGATCATCCATGTCGACATGGATTGCTTTTACGCGGCGATCGAGATGCGCGAGCGACCGGAGCTCGCCGGCCTGCCCATCGCCGTGGGCGGCAGCAGCGGACGCGGCGTCCTCACGACCTGCAACTACCTCGCCCGCACCTTCGGTTGCCGCTCGGCGATGCCTGCTTTTAAAGCGAGGGATCTCTGCCCCGGCCTCGTCCTGCTGCCGGTGCGGTTCGATCTCTACCGGGCCGAGTCGGCGAAGATCCGGGCGATTTTTGCCGAGTTCACCGATCTCGTCGAACCCCTCTCTCTCGACGAGGCCTACCTCGATGTCTCGCATCTCAGGTCCGAGGCCGCCTCGATCGCGTGGGAGATCCGCGAAAGGATCCGCTCGCAGATGCGCCTGACCGCCTCGGCCGGGATCGCCTCGAACAAGTTCATCGCCAAAATCGCGAGCGATTGGAGAAAGCCCGACGGCCAGTTCGAGGTGCGCGATGAGGAGATCGCGGACTTTCTCGCCGCCCTGCCGGTCGAAAAGATCTGGGGCGTCGGCAAGGCGACCGCAACCCGTCTGCACGAGGCCGGCATCCGCACCTGCGGTGTCATGCGGGAACGATCCGAGATGGCGCTGGTGCAGCGTTTCGGCAAGTTCGGCAGCTCCCTCTACCGACTCTGTCGAGGGATCGACGAGCGGGTCGTGAATCCCAACCGCGAACGCAAATCGCTCAGCAATGAACGCACCTTTCGCGAAAATCTGACCTCGGTCGAGGAGGGACTGGAGAGGCTCGAGGACCTCATCGTCGAGCTGGAGGACGACCTCGCCGGCCGGCACGAGGACCGCGAGATCCGGGAATGTGTCGTGAAAGTGAAGTTCGGCGATTTCCAGATCACCTCCGCCCAGCGTGCCACCGACCGGGTCGAGCCGCAGGTGATGCGCGAACTCCTCGCCGAAGCCTGGGAGAGGGGCGAGGGCAAATCGGTCCGCCTCATCGGCGCCGGAGTGCGCTTTCGCTCTTTGGAAAAAGAGGAAGACGGGCAGATGGAGATGTTCTGAGGGCCCAGCTCCGCCTTGAACCTCTCCCAAATCGCCGTATCCTCTCCTCTTTCGCCCCCGCTACCGCCACTAGATGGACCATCTCGACAAAGCACGCCGCGTCATCTCGCTCGAGATCGAGGAGCTGTCCCGTCTCCTCGACCGCATCGACGGGTCTTTTATCGCTGCGGTGGAGATGCTGAAAGCGACCGTCAGTGAAGGGGCGAAGATCCTCATCGTCGGCGTCGGCAAATCGGGGAACATCGGCAGCAAGCTCGCCGCGACGCTGAACTCGACGGGCGCTCCGGCGACGGTGCTGAATTGTCAGGATGCCATCCACGGCGACCTCGGGCTCGTCAACGCGGGCGACAGCGTCATCGCCCTGAGCTACTCGGGCGAGACCGCCGAGCTGCTCGCCCTGCTCCCGCATCTGAAACGCCGCCAGATCAGGCTCATCGCGATCACGGGAAAGCCGGGCTCGACCCTCGGCAAGGCGGCGGACTGTGTCATCGACATCCACGTGAACCGCGAGGCCTGCCCGCTGAATCTCGCCCCGACTTCCTCGACGACGAATACTCTCGTGATCGGCGATGCCCTCGCGATGGTGCTGCTAGAGGCGCGCGGGTTCACGAAAGAGCATTTTGCCGAGCTCCATCCGGGCGGGTCGCTGGGCCGCGCTCTGCTGCTGCGAGCGGGCGACATCATGCGCCGGGGCGAGGATTTTGTGACCGTCTCCCCCGATCTCCCGGTGATGAACGTGATTTCCAAAATGACCTCGGCCCGCGCCGGAGCGGTCATCGTGGTGGAGACCTCGGGCGTCCTCGCGGGCATTTTCACCCAGGGTGATTTTGCGAGAGCCTTCCAATCCGGCAGGCCCGACATCGGTTCGCAACCGGTCGGCGACTACATGACCCGGAATCCCATCGCGGTACACGAGGACAAACTCGTCGGCGAAGTCCTGCGCATCCTCGAAGAAAGCCGCATCGATGACCTCGTCGTGCTCAACGACGCCCGCATCCCCCTCGGCATGATCGATACGCAGGATCTTACGCGTTTGCAGATTGTGTGAGGCGACTCACGCGGGCCACGTCGTGAGGAGGATCTCCGCCTCATTCTCCGCGCAAAGACCGTCTCCCTCCGCCCCGGCCGGGACGATGAAAAAATCACCGGCGCGGAAGACTGTTTCCCCCTCACGGATCAGGCCATCGATCACGGTGATGATGGCAAAACGACCCTTCGTCCGTGCGAGGAGGGATTCTCCCGGCGCGAGCGCATGCTCTTCGAGCCGGAAATAATCGCACTCGACGAGGAGCCCGCCTTCGGACTCGTCCATCTCGGGCTCGATGTCTTCGAAGTCGATGCATCTCATCGACTCATCGACGTGGAGCTGGCGGGGTTTCCCGTCGATGCCGGGTCGGTTCCAGTCGTAGACGCGGTAGGTCGTGTCCGAGTTCTGCTGGATCTCGTAGATGAGCAACCCCGCGCCGATGGCGTGGAGACGACCGCTCGGGATGAAAATGTGCTCCCCTTCCTCCACCGGGATGGCGTGGACACAGCGCTCGGCCCGGCCGGAGTCGAGCGCTTCGCGGAAGCATTCCTCGTCGACCCCGTGGCGCACGCCGACGTAGAGCTTCGCCCCGGGATCGGCGGCTGCGATGTACCAGACCTCACTCTTCGCCTCGCCCCCGAGTTCTTCGGCGATCTCTGCGGGCGGATGGACCTGGATGGAGAGCCTGTCCCTCGCGTCGAGGATTTTGCAGAGGAGGGGGAAAGTTTCACCCTCGGGCGCCTTTTCCCCGAAGATCTCGAGACGCAGCGCCGGATCACTCCAGAGCCGGGTCAGGGTCTTGCCGGCATGGCGCCCGCCGATGACGACCGAGTCGGCTTCCTCCCGCGCCGAGATCTCCCAGGACTCGCCGAATGGGGAGCTTTGGTCCGGCAGAACCCGCCCGAACCGCTCCTCGAGGAACCTCCCGCCCCAAACTCGGGTTTGATAAATGGGCTCGAATCGGATAAATGAATCGGGAGAAGTAGACATGGCGCTGGTCGACACGCCAAGATAGAGTGACGGCAGACGTATTTCCAACTCCCTTTTAAGATCAGCGACGAACAATGAACCCGGAAATCAAAAAGCGCTTTGACGATTACATCAGTCATAAAGGCATGCGCCGCACCGGACAGCGCGACGTCATCGTCGAGGCGGCCTTCTCCAGTGACGACCATTTCACCGCCGAGGAGCTGCTAACCAAGGCAAAAAGGATCGACCCGAAGACCTCGCGGGCGACGCTCTACCGCACCATCTCCCTGCTCGTCGAGTGCAAGCTGCTGCGCGAGATCGATCTCGGCCGCGACGAGCGGGTCTACGATCCGAACTTCCTCGATTCACCCGACCACAACCACCTCATCTGCGTCGATTGCGGCAAGGTGATCGAGTTCGAGGACGACAATTCCGCAGTCCTCATCGACTGCATCACCCGGCGCCTCGGCTTTCGCCCTTCCTCCAAATCGATGCGCATCGAGGCCTGCTGTGACCGGCTCCGCGCCGACGGGATCTGCGACAATCTCATCCAGATGCGTCTGATGAAGCACTGAGCCGGGAAAATTCCCTCTTGATTAGCGTCACCCTCAGCGCGAAGCAGACCCATGTGGAAAGGCAGATTTCAGACAGAGACCTCGAACCTGGTGCAGCGCTACGGCGAGTCAATCAGCTACGACTGGCGGCTCTACGCCTATGATATCGAGGGCTCCATCGCCCACTCCGCCGCCCTCGTCGAGGCCGGTATCCTCACAAAAAATGAGGAAAAGGCGATCGTGCGCGGCCTGCGCGAGATCAAGCGCGAGATCGAGGCGGGCGAGTTCCGCTTCAAGACCAGTCTCGAAGACGTGCACATGAATATCGAGCGGGCTCTCACCGAGAAGATCGGAGCGCCCGGGGCAAAGCTGCACACCGCCCGCAGCCGTAACGACCAGGTCGCGCTCGACATCCGCCTCTACTGCCGCGCCGAGAGCCAGGCCATCTTCCAGCGCCTCACGACGCTACAGAACGCCCTCCTCACCCTCGCGATCCATCACCCCGAGGCCGTCGTGCCGGGCTACACCCACCTGCAGCGCGGTCAGCCGGTCCTTTTTGCCCACCACCTCCTCGCCTACCTCGAGATGCTCGAGCGCGACAAGCAGCGTATCCGCGACTGCTACCAGCGAATCAATGTCATGCCCCTCGGCTCGGGTGCGCTGGCCGGCTCGACCATCGTCCTCAACCGCAAGCTCGTCGCCGAGAAGCTCGGCTTCCCCGCGCTCACCCAGAACAGCATGGACGCGGTGAGCGACCGTGACTTCGTCGCCGAACTCCTCTTCGTCATCGCCATGGCCGGGGTCCATCTCTCGCGCCTCAGTGAAGACGTCATCCTCTGGGCCACCGCCGAGTTCGGCTTCATCGAGCTAAGCGATGCCCACACGACCGGCTCGAGCCTGATGCCGCAGAAAAAAAATCCCGACGTGGCCGAACTTACGCGGGGGAAAACGGGTCGTCTCATCGGCAATCTCGTCGCCCTGCTCACCACGATCAAAGGTCTCCCCATGACCTACAACCGCGACCTGCAGGAGGACAAAGAGCCGCTCTTCGACTCGATCGACCAGATCAAGCTCGCTCTCGAGGTCTTCGCCGAGATGATGGCTGCCGCGAAAGTGCGCGAAGATCGCACCTTCGAGGCGACGAGCGACCCTTTCCTCCTCGCCACCGATCTCGCCGACTATCTCGTTCTCAAAGGCGTCCCCTTCCGCGAGGCGCACGAAGTCATGGGCAAACTCACCGCCTACAGCCTCGGCGAAAAACGCGGCTTCCCCGATCTCACCCTCGAGGAATACCAGCAGTTCTCCGCCGTCTTCGACAAAGATCTCTACAAGGTCCTCGATCTCAAGACCGCCCTCAAAGCACGAAAGGCGATCGGGGCACCTTCGCCGGCGAATGTCGGCAGCCAGATCACCCGCTGGCAGAAGCGTCTCCACGCCGCCGCCGCGATGTGAGTTTTTTTCTTTCGAAAAGAGAGACAGAAACCGGAACTCGAATCGCTCTACCCCATGAAGGATGAGTGAAGACGCCAACAAGCACGAAAAGGACGAGGAACTCGAGGCCCTGCTGAAAAAGCTCGTGCCCGCTCCACTCCAGTTTGATCTGCTCACCGAACTTCATCGCGATTACGAACGCATTGCGGATGAGGAGACGCCCGTCTCCGACCGCGTTCCCTGGCTCCGTCTCATCCCGCTCACCCTCGTCAGCGCGATTGCGATGGCGGGCTTCGGATACGTGCAGTTCGGCGAGCGTTTTGCCGGGACCGCCTCGCCGGCGGAAGAGACCGTCGCCGTCGCCGCCCCGGTGACAGTTCCCGCGAGAGAGGGTGGGACGCAGTTTGTCCCTGTCTCGGCCCAGGGCTATCTCCTCAACACCTCGTCGGGCGGTGTCATCCAGACCGACGAAGGCCCGCGCCAGCGTCTCAATCTCGAGTTTGAAGACGCCTACCACTGGCACGACCCCGCCAGCGGCACCAACATCCGCCTTTTCCAGCCGCGCAGCGAGGAAGTCATCGTTCCGCTCCAGACCGACTGACCGACTGAGCGACTGAGGGCCCCCTTTTGATGTCTTTGTTTAAAGATTGTCTTTCAAAACCCAACCCCCCCCTCTGACATGAGAACCTCCTCCCTCACGTTTCTCGCGATCGGTGCTGTTACCTTCCTCACCTTTGCCCCGGCACAGGGAGAGGAAAAAGTAGCCCCCGTCGGGAAACGCCCCTGGGTCGGTATCGCCACCGCGCCGATCGACTATGCCCTGCGCGACCACCTCGAGATCGCCGAAGGATTCGGCATCCAGGTGATCGAAGTCATGCCCGACTCCCCCGCGAGCGCGGCCGGCTTGCGGAACAATGACATCATCACCGTCTTCGAAGACCAGCGCCTCATCTCCCCCGAGCATCTCTCGTTGCTCGTGCGAACAAAAAAGAGCGGAGAAAAAATCCCCTTTTCCATCATCCGGAAAGGGAAAGAAGAAGTCGTCGAACTCACCCTCGGCGAGAGCGACGAAGAGCGTTTCCCGATGCAACCCGGCTTCGGGCAGGGGCAGGTCTTTCCCGGTCACCAGGAAAACCTGCGCCGCCAGCAGGACTACTGGCAGGATTGGATGAACCAAAACCATCCCGAGTGGCGCGGCAACCCCTCACGACGCGAGGATCGCAACGAAGAGAATCAACCCGCCCGCCCCCGAGCCGCTCCCGGTCGCGATCTCCCCCGTGAGAGCCGCCCTCCCTCGATCTCTGTCAATCCCGGCTTCCCTCTGCGTGTCTTCGGCTCGGAAGGCGTCCTCAAAATCGACAACGAGCAAGGCGAACTGACCCTCACCCGCAAAGACAAAGACCATACTCTGCAGCTGAAAAATGCCGCCGGTGAAGTCATCTACGACGGACCCTTCGTTTCCGAGACCGGCGTCGAGGCCCTGCCTCAGGAAGCCCGTGATCAACTCGAGACCATGAAACTCGACAACTTCGAGCTCCGTCTCCCCGACGCGCCAAGGAAAGACCCCGGGAAGACCGTCGTGCCTCCGGTAGAGAAACCCGCCGAAACCACTCCCGAGGACGGCATACTCTGATCTTCCATCGCTCGCCTTGCGGAGAAAAATGAAGGGGCGGGAAATTACCCTCCCACCCCTTCACCAACTTGAACCAAACAAAGTGTGTCCCCTACTCGGACGGAGCTTCAACCCCCTCCTTACCCGCCGCCCAGAGGATGCCGCGCGCCAGCATGCGGATGAAAACCGGATCGCCGAAGGTGGCATCAGAGTGACCGTAGGTCGTGCCCATGACGCGGGTGCCGCCAAAGTCATTCGCCCAGATGACAGGGTGCTCTGCCCCGTCTTTTTCACTCACTGAACTCGCCAGGGGGATCGTCTTTTCGCCGAGCTTCTCGATGATGTAGAGTTCGTCCAAGGGCGTGACCCAGTCGGCGGGGAACCCTTTCATGACCGGATGATCGGCCTCGAGGACCTTCACCGGATACTCCGCCTGGTGATCGTGACGACGGCTCGTGACCCCGAGGAATTCGCGCCAGTCTTCGATCTCCGCCGTCCGGTAGGTGTGCATCGCGCAATGGATGACCAGCGCCGGAACACCGCCGCGGTCGGCCGCCCCGCGGTGAGCCGAGGTGATCTTCCGAATGTATTCCGGATCGACCGTGTCGGCAAAACACTCATTGTGAATGACGACGTCATAGGGCTTTGCCCAGTCCGGGTCATTGTAGAGGGGAATCTGCGCGTCGGTGCCGTTCCCGCCGGCCTTCACGATTTCAAAATCAACGTTCGCGAGCGCCTGCACACCGGATCCGAGCGCGTAGGTCTGGTAGAGGTAATTGTGACAGCAACCGCCCGTGATGATGAGGGCCCTGATCGGATCACCCGAGTAGAATTCCTTTTTGGGGTTTTCTTTTTTCTTCGGATTCCCTTTCTGATTCTGATTCTGCGAAAAGACCAGCCCCGTTGCGAAGACGGCGACAAGGAAAATGAGGAGGGCGGGATAACGGTGCTTCATCGGACAGGATAAATTCTATCGAAGTTGGGGGATTATGGCTATGGCTTGATCAGGTCACAAAAAAGGGAGACCTCGGGGTCTCCCTTGCTTTGAGGAGGAACGAATTCGTCGGCTCGACATGAAGAGAACTTAAGTTCGAATGTAAAATTGGAGTTTGCAACCTCGATCGTCGCGACACCGCCCGTTTGATTCACATACCGCGCACCTTCGTGCTCAAAATCAACGTCACCATTCTGAACCCCTTCGTTACTCGACGATTTTACGAGGATTGGCACGGCCATCGACCAGTTTGTACTCCTGACTCTTACGCAGAGATAGTTCCTCCCGATCGCTTCGAGTCGCCGACTCAGCGGTTTGTTTCCCTCACCAATGAAAGAGACGAAGTATGAATACTTAACTGCCTGAGGATCATCCGCCACGATTCGGACGTAGTCGCCCATGCATGACTACTTGACCAGATTTCCCGCAGAGAGCGGGAACCGCGCGGCAGCGATACAACGTCCTCGGCGCGGTTGAGACCCGCGACCACGATTTCATCAGCGCGCGGACGACCGGCTCGGTCGACGAGGAAACCATCTGCGAGCCGATCACAAAGATCGACGGGTCCTATCCAGGGGAAGAGATCACCGTGGTCATGGACAACGCTCGCTACTAACGAAACCGAAAAGTCGCGGAAATCGCCGAATCCGTCGGCATCGAATTGCCCTTTCTCCCGGCTTACCCGCCGAACCTCAACCTCACTGAGCGAGTCTGGAGATTCGTGAAGGGCAAGTGCCTGCGGAACCGATACCACGAGACCTCCACAAAATTCTAGAGTGCGATTGATGAATTCCTCGAATCGCTCGATGGTGAGAATAGACATCTCCTGAAATCGTAGGTCACTGAGAACTTCCAGCTGTTTGAGATTCCGAAGACTTAATGCGGAGTATACTTTATTCGCTGTCCTTAATTGATTGAAAAGCCGCCGATTCGAATACCTCCCCCTTGAAAACTAGTCTTTCATCTTGGAAATGCTTCATCCACTCGATCTTCTCTTCAACATTAAACGGTAAAGAAACCGTGAAACCGAACCGATCAGTCCATTCACCTTGCCCGGCTTCCTTTCCTGCATGCTCGAGTTGTCGTTTCATTTCTACCAGACTCTGTTGGTCCCATTTTGGTCGGGTTTGGCTCTCTGCGTGTTTGATCACACGACCAGGATATTCTTCAACGAGTGAAATGCGTCGCAAAGTGTCCTCGACAGGGGCACGGTCGCCGCTTCCTTTTATTAAGGCACCCCGGGACCTCTCCGAGGAGTGGATGCCGGACGCGATGCTGATCCTCGTTGTATTCTTCAGTTTGAGCGCACTCAAATTGTTCCAAAGAAGCGGTTCCCGAGTCCGTGCGGGTCGTTGAATCGTAAAACTTTTGCAAGATTCGACCGCTTTCATTTAGTTCGATCCATGACTCCACGGCATTAAGAGCTTCATCTCTCTGGTAGTAGAACTGACGGATACGCACGATGCGTGGCTCTTCTCCGAAACCGGAAGTAACGAAACTAAACCAATCCGTTAAACATCCCTCCTAAACCAATCGACAACCTTCAGCTTCCCGACTAGCGATCAGACCCTTTTAATTGCTAGGAATTTTCTTTTTCATCCCTTCCGCATTCTTGTCACTCCCGAGCCGCGGAAGGAGCGGGTTGAGGGCGAGGAAGCGGGCGATTAGAGCCATGAACGACAAGAATCACCTGATTCGACCGGGTGAGTCAAGGATTTTGGCCCGAACGCGGGAGCACACTGGTCTTCGACAAGCTTGTTTTACGAAGCGGGTTCCGGAAAACCCCGGCAGCGAGCCGTCGAGCCTTTTCAAAACCGCTTCGCACTTCAAAACTCTATCTTCAATCCCTGGCTCCTCCAGGCCTCGGCGAGCTCTTTCTCCAACTCTTCGTAGCTTCTTCCACGGAGGAGGTGTTCCGCCTGGGCCGCCGCGAGAGTTTCTTCATCGCCGCGTCTGCCACCGATGAGGGCTTTAATGAACTCCACGAGGTGTTTGCCGTCACCATCGCCGTCGAGACGCAGGAAGTAGTAGGCGATCACGTTCGCACTGTTGTAGTTCTTCCCGCCCTGCCCCGAAGCGAGTTCACCGGCCCACTCGGCATGGGTGATGTTCATCAGTCTTTCCAGCCCCACCATGGAGAAATCCCGCCCTTGACCTCGTGTTACTTCGTCGGCGATCGCGGCATTCATCGAGGAGAGTTTGAAGCGGCCGTTGTCGTAGTCCTGCGAGGAGACCACTTCGGCAATGCCTTCGGAGAGCCACGTCGGCATGGGAGTGGCGAGCCAGCGCATCATGACCTGGTGGGTGATCTCGTGGGTCAGGGTGGTGCTGCGTTTCTTATGATCCACAATGAAGCGCGTCCCGGTGTATTCGACGCCGAGATTGGAAAGGGGAACTTTGATGACTCCATCCATCTCGTCTCCCCGACGACTCCATGAGAACATGCCACCGCTGCCCTCCATCCCACCGTCGCCGTAATAATCGTCTTTCGACATGTAGAGCTTCGTGACATAATAGCCGCTTGCATTCGGTTTCGGGGCGAGGCCGATCGGCATCTGGTTGACGAAATTGAAGGTGGCTTCGAAAATCCTCGCGAACTCCCTCACGACACTGGTCGAGAGTCGATCCGGCGAGCGGAATTCAAAGTGGGGAGTTCGATAGGTATAGAGTGCCTCGCTCTCGGCGGTCTTCTCGACTTCCTCGATCTGGTCGACGGCCAGTTCGGAGACGACGTATTGTGGCCAGACACCGAGCTCGAGATCCTCAAAATTCCCCAACGCAGGGGCCATCCCGGGCTCCCCCTCGCTGGCCTTTTCTTTCTCCGCCGCCCAGGTCTTCGCAAAAGTCTGGTCCGCCTCGGAAAGTCGCGACAAGGGCAACTCAAAGCGACCCCGATCCGTGTCGAGTGTGACCTTGTCCCCCTCGAATTGGAAGATCGCCCCCGCGATTTTTTTACCATCGGCACTGGTCCACTCGCGCATCACCTCCTCCGCCACGGCGGGCACGGAGAACGAGACAAGAATCGTTAGCAGAATCACGATTTGGAATTTCATGGTCGAGAGGGTAAGAAATCACGCGGCCCTAGGCAAGTGCGATTTTTGGCGGGGCCGGTTTGTTTCCACTTTTACAAAATTTCCTTTTGAACCCGAGGCGAGAGGCGGGCCGAGTAATCTTTCGGGAGATTACTCGCCGAGCCTTTTGAAAAAACGGAACCCGAGCGCGCAGAAGACTCCACTGACGCTTATTCGAAAGAGTAATCTCGTCTGCATTTCCCGGAATTTTTCGGGATGAATTTCCCGGGTAATGTCTTCTTTCAGAATCCCGCGCGAGCTCTTATAAACCGCTTCGCCGGATCTGTCATTGCCATACCAGACGAAACCTGAAACGAGACCGATAGCAAGGGCGCCCACCGCCAGAATCAAACAGAACCATTTGATCCCTTGGGGAGGAAGACTTCCGGTTACGATCATTTCTCAGCGGGATAAAGGTACTGCGCTCAATACTCGCCGCGATTCTTTCCGACACTGTCATCGGTCCACCAGTAGAGGAAACGGCCGCAGTTCTCGCAATAGGTGATGCGCTTCTCACCTTTGACTTCTACGACGGTCGACTTCACGACCTTCATGTGGCAGCCCTGGCAGACTTCGTCGATGAGACCGACGACGGCCATACCGTTTTTCGATTTAAAAAGGCGGTTGTAGTTGTCGATGATATGCTCCTCGATCGCTCCCGCGTGTATTTCGCGTTCGGCGAGCTCGGTGCCGCGATCGGACTTCAACTTCGTAGCGAGTTCGGCGAGGTCTTCGAGCTCTTCCTTCACCGAGACCTCATTTTCTTTCAGCTTCCCGCGGGCGATCTCGAAGGCCTTACGCTGGAGATCGGCCTTCTCCATCAGCTCCATCTCGCGATCCTCGAGCCCCGCGATCTCGGCGGTGTATCGCTCGATCTCGGTGCCCATGCGCTGGAATTCCTCGTTCTTCCGCGTCTCGAACTGCTGCATCTTCAGCTTCGTGATGGAGTCGCGGCGGGTCGCGGCATCGATTTCGAGATTTTTCACCGCAACCTCGGTGTGCTGCATCTCGAGCTTCGCCGCCTCGACGGCGCGCTGGTCTTCTACGAGTTTTTCCCTGATATCGACCTCTTCCACCGGGATCCCGCTCAGCTCCTTGTCGATGGTTTTGATCTTCTGATCGTGGTGCTGGACGCGGATGAGCTTCTCGACTTCGGGTAACATATCAGTAAGGGCGGAAATCAGGGGTGTCGTGGGTTGGACGCTCTAAGAAACCGCACACACGGCGATTTGCCAATCTAAATCAACCACTCCGGCACACCTCTGGTCGCCTCGACGGCCCTGGCCGATACGAGCCGCGGGAGCCAGCCGCCCTCTCCCTCTGGCGGCAGCCCGAACCAGGAGCGGCACCCGCCAAAACTGCTGCGGTCTTTGAGAATCCAGGGGTCGGTGAGCTGCCAGGCCCTGACCACGGCGTAGGAGAGGCCGTACTCGTCGCCCCACTCAAATCGCTCGCGCACGATCTCTTCTTTCCAGATATGATAAGGATCGAGCCGCATGACCTCGTCCCATTCGGTCAGCCGGCCTGTCTTGATCGCCTCGACGTAGACGGAAAAAACGATTTCACATTCTCCCGCGCCCGATTCCGGAATGGCCCTCGGAGAACCGTCGGGCAGGCATTTCACCTGCTGCGCCTGTTCGTGGAAGAGGCTGGGAAAGAGGAAAAACTTCTCGTGGAGCCATTGGAATCCCAATTTGCCTTCGGAAATGCCGCCTTTGCGGAGGATCACGCTCTGCTCTCCCGCAGCGAGGGCTTCGGCGACGAGTTGCCATTCCTTGAACGCGACAGGGCGCCACTCGGGATCAAAATGCTTCATACGGACTGGGTCGTTGACTGGGTCGCGACGATCCCGCGAAATGCCTGATTTTGCAAGGGGCGCTCATTTTCCGTTGGAAAATCAAGACGGATGCTCTAATTTCCCCCCCCGCCGGTATGGTCCCCGACCGTTCCCGGAGTGAGATGGTGGCTGTAGCTCAGTGGTAGAGCCCCGGATTGTGATTCCGGTTGTCGCGGGTTCAAGCCCCGTCAGCCACCCCATCTCCTCCTCTTCCTTACCTGTCGCGGTGACTTTGGGGATTCGAAGCGGGTCCGCCCATCACTCTCTTTCATGGATTCCATCGAGACCACGATCCACTACAAGTTCGCCAATTCACTGCTCCTCGCCGAGGCGCTCACCCATCCCAGTCTCGCCCGGGAATCGAAACGCGCCCGATTCGACAACCAGCGTCTCGAACATCTCGGCGACGCCGTCATCCAACTGATCCTGACGGAGGAGCTTTTCCGACTTTTCCCCGACTTCGACGAAGGGCAGCTCACGAAGATGCGCAGCCGCCTCGTCTCGCGCGAAGCTCTCTGTCAGTTCGCGCTCAAGATCTCTCTCGGGCACTACCTGCTCCTCGGCAAAGGCGAAATCACCAGCGGCGGCCGCGAACGCCCCTCGAATCTCGCCGATGCCTTCGAGGCGCTTTCGGGAGCGATCTACCTCGATGGCGGGCTCGAAGCAGCGCGGGCCTTCCTTTTCACGAACTTCGGAGACTTCATCAAGGAGATCGCCGCTCAACCCGAGGAGAAAAATCCGAAAGGCACCCTCCAGGAATGTCTCCAGGCGATCGCTCCCTCCAGCCCGACCTATCGTCTCATCGGCCAAGAGGGCCCCGACCACCTCAAGTCCTTCCTCGCCGAAGTGAAATGGGAGGGTCTCGTCCTCGGGCAAGGCTCGGGTCGCAGCAAACAAGAAGCCGAGATCAGCGCCGCCACCGAGGCCCTCAAAAATCGACTCTGGGAGGGTGAGAAAGTCTGTGAATAACCGGTCAATAAATTGGGAGAACTCTGAACAACTTTCACTTATTCACCGGGTCGGGCGGATATCACCGGAGTTCGCCTCCCTCTCTCCACAATTTCATTCACAGGCCAGCGCCCTCTCCCTCAATCGGTTAGGACCGGGACGGGAAGTTATTCACGGATAGAAGAAGAAAGAAAGCTTTCCTAAAAAATGATTATCTTCTAAGAGGCGGTGAATAACTTTCGGGTTCGATCCTTTCGAGCACCTCTGACACGCTGATCCCGGCAGGCGAAGCCGTCGCCGAGCGCAACACTTTCATACGGGAAGAAACCGGAGCCCATATTTCCGGATTGGTCGGACCGAAGAGCAACAGCCCCGCTGCCCCCGCGCTGGCCGCGAGATGAGAGATCCCGCTGTCGTGACCAAGAAAGTAGTCCACCTGCCTGTAGATTGCTCCCAGATCGACGAGGCGACATCCGCTGAGGTGAGAGTAGGGAAGCCTCGTCTCGTCCAGCAGAGCGCAAAACTGGGCGATGACGGTTTCTTCGGCTTCGCCGCTGGTGATGAGGAAGCGGGTCTCCTGATCCCTCGCGTAGAGTCCGGCGAGGACTTCGATCCAGCTCTCGAAACTCCAGTTCTTTTTCGGACTGCCGCTTCCGGGATGCAGCGCGATGAGAGGTCCGGTCCCGTGAGCTGGCAGTGGCGGCAGATCATGCGGTGTCGGGTAGTCGAGCGCGAGGGTCGCGTCATCGAGGAAGAGCGCGAGCTGTTCGAGCGGTTTGGCGAACTGGACGGCGGCCGGGACGAAAGGTTCCTCCTCAATCGGACGAAAAGGACAGCTGATGAGGGTCTCGACTCCGGCGACCTTGAGATTGCCCGCGAAATAGCCATCGGGGTCGTAAAGGTAACTCACGACGACGTCAAATCCTGCGAGGTAGGTACACCATTCCGGATCGAGCTTGGCCCCCGGAGCGAAGAAAGTGGCTAGGCGGGCGTCTTCGATGGATCTCACCCGATCGGCGAGACCGGTCGCGACGGCGAGTTCCGCGATCGACGGATAACCGAGGATCTCGATCCCGGTTCCCGGCAGGGTCTCGCGCACGAGCCGGATCGCCGGCATCGTGAGGATGAAGTCACCCACCGCGCCGCCTCGAATGAAAAGGATCCTGCCCATGAGCGGTGCGTTTTTCAGGCTTTCCCGAGCCAGTCGAGAAGGGAGGCGATGATCTCGTCAGGCGTGAGCTCAATCGAGAGGGTGAGGAGGCCGGGGTGTGGCGCCGGTTCCTCGAGGATCGCGAACTGGCTGCGGAGCAGATCCGAAGTCATGTATTCGTGCTCGCGGGCATCCATGCGGCCTTTGATGAGCTCGAACGAACCTTGCAGGTAGACAAGACGGTGATTCGGGAAAGGGCGGAAAAGGGAATCGCGGTAGACCCGCTTCAGCGCCGAGCAGGCAAGGACGGGACTGCGATCGCTCTCCATGGCGGTTGCGGTCACTTCGACGAGCCGGTCGAACCAGGGTCGGCGATCCTCGTCCTGCAAAGGGATGCCGGCGGCCATCTTTGCCTTATTTTCGGGCGGGTGAAAGGCATCGCCCTCGAGGAACATGCCACCGATTTCCCCGGCAAGACGCTCGGCGATCGTGCTTTTGCCGCAGCCCGAGACGCCCATAATGATGATGATGACGGGGGTCATGGTAGCTCAATAATCACCTCGATCTCAATCAAAGCACCGAGCGGCAATCCGGCGACCTGGACGGTGGATCGGGCGGGTTTGTGCCCGGCGAAGGCGGCTTCGTAGAGCGGATTGACCTTGGGAAAATCCGTCATTTCCTGGAGAAAGACGGTGGATTTCACCACTTGCGCGAGTTCTGCCCCCTGTGAGGCGAGGAGGGCGCGGATGTTGGCGAAGACTTGTTCCGTCTGTTCCTCGACGGTGGTCGCCTCGATCTTGCCCGAGGCAGGATTGATGGGGATCTGGCCCGAGCAGAAGAGGAGCTTGCCCGTCCGCACGGCCTGGGAGTAGGGGCCAATGGCGGCGGGAGCGCCGGGAGCGTCGTTGATGAGTTTCATATAATTGATGGAAGGGGATGCTATCGAACGAACGGGGCGGGTCAATCCCCTTGTTGCATGGCTGCTTTGGTGGAACGCAGATGCTCCATTAGCTCCTTCACCCATTTGCTCTGGTAGCGATAGGGATTCCACACCATGGAGATCGTGCGGAGGGGCTTTTCCCCGCTGAAAGAGCGGTAGACACGCCGGTCGCTGAGGTCGAGGCGGCGGGCCATTTCCGGGACTACGGAGATGCCGTGGCCGAGGGCGACGAGTTCCTGCACCGTCGTGAGCTGACTGATGCGATCCACCGTGACGGGCTGGACGGATTGCTGGCGGCAGTAGGAGGCGATGTTGTCCGAGAGGCAGTGCGCCTCGTTCAGCATCACGAAAGGGTATTCTTCGACGGCATCGGGGGTGATTTCCTCGCAGGTGGCGAGCGGATGAGAGACCGGGAGCACGAGGAGCAGTTCCTCGTCGAAGAGAGTTTCGATTTCCAGATACTTAGCGATGAGCGGCAGGGCGAGGATGGCGATGTCGATGTCGCCATGGCTGCAGCGTTTGAGGAGATTCTCAGTCGTGTCTTCCCGCACCACGACGGAAATGTCCGGGTGAAACGCAGCGAAACTACTGAGAAGTCGGGGGAGAAAATACGGCGCGATCGTCGGGATCGCCCCGAGGCGGATGCGTCCCCTTCCCCCCGACTCCGAGATGAGCGAAAAAGTGTCCTCAACCAGTTTCAGGATTTCTTTGGCCCGCTCGAGGAGGAGCTCGCCGAGATCAGTGAGGACGACTTCGCGCGGTCTTCGTTCGAAGAGCGGCTGGCCGATCTGGTCTTCGAGTTTCCGAATGGCCCGACTGAGGGCCGATTGGGAAAGGTTCAGTTCGGTCGCGGCGCGCGTGAAGTTCCTCGCCCTCGCCACGGCGACAAATTGCTCAAGTTGTTGGAATTCGATGTCAGTTCTCACGCCGGACAATAGGTATTCACCAGGCGCATCGCAAGGATTCTAACAATGCATTGGATGCATAATGCGTGGGATCGTAGTAAGTTAAGAGATGAGACCCGAGTGGAGTCCAAAAACCCAACCCCAATGAAAGCCATGAAGAAAAAACACCCGACTGCCTTCCTTTCTCTCCTGATGCTCGCGCCTTTTGCGCTCGTCTCAGCGCAGGAACCCAAGGCGGCAAGCACGCCCGACGAATCGGCGAACGATATCAGCAAATGCCCCGTGATGGGAGCCAAGCCCGCCGCCCCCACCCGCCATACCGCCTCCGGTGCGATGTCGAACGGCTATTGGTGGCCCGAGCAACTGAACTTGCAGATGCTGCACCAGAACTCCGCGAAGAGCAATCCGGTGGGAGAGAGTTTCAGCTACGCCGAAGAGTTTAAGAAGCTCGACCTCGCCGCCTTGAAGAAAGACCTCGCCGAGCTGATGACTACCTCGCAGGACTGGTGGCCGGCCGACTACGGCAACTACGGACCCCTCTTCATCCGCATGGCCTGGCACAGCGCCGGCACCTATCGGGTGAGCGATGGACGCGGTGGTGCCTCTGACGGTACGCAGCGTTTTGCTCCGCTCAACAGTTGGCCCGACAACGCGAACCTCGACAAAGCGCGCCGCCTCCTCTGGCCCATCAAGCAGAAATACGGGCAGAAAATCTCGTGGGCCGATCTCATGGTCCTGACCGGCAACGTCGCCCTCGAGACGATGGGCTTTACCACCTACGGTTTCGGTGGCGGCCGTGAGGACGTCTGGGAACCCCAGCAGGATATCTACTGGGGTCCCGAGACCGAGTGGCTCGGTGACAAACGCTATAGTGAAGACCGCACCCTCGAGAATCCCCTCGCTGCCGTACAGATGGGCCTCATCTACGTGAACCCCGAGGGTCCCAACGGCAAGCCCGATCCGCTCGCGGCGGCAAAAGACACTCGTGAGACCTTTGCCCGCATGGCCATGAACGATGAGGAAACGGTCGCCCTCATCGCCGGCGGTCACACCTTCGGCAAAGCCCACGGCGCCACCACTCCCAAAGACAATGTCGGGGCCGAACCCGAGGGCGCTCCCCTGGAGGAACAAGGCCTTGGCTGGAAAAACACCTATGGCAAAGGCAATGCCGGCGACACCATCACGAGCGGCCTCGAAGGAGCCTGGACCTCCACCCCGGCGGTCTGGTCCCACAGCTACTTCACGAACCTCTTCGCTTTCGAATGGGAACTGACCAAAAGCCCCGCCGGTGCCCACCAGTGGAAACCCAAAGGCGACGCCGCCAAGGACACGGTGCCCGATGCACACGATCCCGCCAAGCGCCACGCCCCGATGATGTTCACGACTGACATCGCACTGAAGGAAGATCCGATCTACCGCGAGATCTCGAAGCGTTTCCTCGAGAATCCCGACCAGTTCGCCGCCGCCTTCTCCAAGGCCTGGTACAAACTGACCCACCGCGACATGGGCCCCGTCGCCCGGTATCTCGGCCCCGAAGTGCCCAAAGAAGCCCTCATCTGGCAGGACCCCGTGCCCGCT
>JBDNIL010000209.1:0-19095 GCA_041688355.1 Verrucomicrobiales bacterium
AAAGTCGTGCTCGACCAGACGAACTTCGGCTTCCTCGCCGTGCGGGTCGCGAAGACGCTCAGTCACACCTTCGGCGGCGGCCAGCTCACCAGCAGCGAAGGGCTCGTCGGAGAAGAGGCGATCTTCGGCAAACCGGCGCGCTGGATGGACTACTCCGGACCCGTCCCCACCGGCACCGGCCCAGGGCGCGGCACGACGACGGAGGGCATTACCTACTTTGACCATCCCGAAAATCCCCGCTACCCCACCGCCTGGCATGTGCGATCCGACGGCTGGATGGGTGCGGCCTTCTGCCTCGCCGAGGCGCACACGATCACGAGCGACACCCCGCTGACCCTGCGCTATCTCCTCCACGCCCACGGAGGCGGCTACGATCCGGACCGGGCTGCTTCCGTGGCTGATGACTTTGCGCAACGGCGCGGATTCGAAATCGCCAAATCGAAACAGCCTCACCGGCAGTTTGAAGTTTGGCGTCTCGGGGAAAAACCGGCGGCCGAGGAGTGATTGACCCGCCGCCTCTGCCGGGGGGGGGGAGGCGTCATCCCGTGCCCCCCCGGCGTCATTCTGGGCTTCCCGCAGGGGAGGGACAGGCACTAGGCTCAGAAACATGACCGCTCAATTCCCAGACCGTCGCCGTTTTCTCAAATCCGCCGGAGCCCTCGCCGGAGCCATTCCCTTCGGCTTCCCTGCGATCACGAGTTGCCAGTCGCCGAACTCCAAACTAAACCTCGCCATCATCGGCGTCGGCGGACGAGGTCGGGCCCAGCTCCAGGCCGGCCTCGATGCGAAGGAGAATATCGTCGCCCTCGTAGATGTGAACGAAAATAACCTCGGTGCCGCCCTCGGCCTTGCCCCGAAAGCAAGGAGCCACAAAGACTTCCGGGACTTCTTCGGAAAGATGGACGACATCGATGCGGTCATGGTCTCCACGACCGAACACACCCACGCCTTTGCCACGCTTCCTGCGCTGCAGGCTGGAAAACACGTCTACTGCGAAAAGCCGCTCACCCGCGATGTCTTCGAGGCCCGCATCATCACCGAAGCAGCGGCCGCGAAGCCCGAACTGATGACCCAGATGGGCACGCAGATCCACGCGAGCGAGAACTACCGCCGTGTCGTCGAGCTGATCGAGTCCGGCGCGATCGGTCCGGTGAAAGAGGTCCACTGCTGGGTCAGCCGCGCCTGGGGCTGGCAGACGCAGGCAGATGCCGAAAAGCATAAAGACATCATCTACACCCCCGACACGCCCGACCGCGCCATGCCAGTGCCCGACGGGCTCGACTGGAATCTCTGGGTCGGCCCCGCGCCCTACCGCGACTTCCACGAGTATTATTTCCCCGGGCCGCGCTGGTATCGCTGGTGGGACTTCGGCAACGGCACCATGTCCGACCTCGGCAGCCACCGCAATGACCTTCCCTGGTGGGCGCTGAAGCTCGACGCCCCGCTCACGATCGAGCCCGTCAGCGGTCCTCCGGCCCACCACGACATCGCGCCCGCGACGATGGCGGTGAAGTACACCTACGGCGCCCGCGGCGAACAGCCACCGGTCGAGCTCACCTGGTACCAGGGCGCAACGAAGCCGAAAATCTGGATGGACGGGAAAATCCCGCAGTGGGGAGACGGCTGCCTCTTCATCGGCGAAGAGGGCATGCTCCTCGCCGATTACGGGAAGCTCCTCTTGCTACCCGAGGAGAAATTCGCGAACTTCAAAGCCCCCGCTCCCTACATCGCCCCGTCGCCCGGGCAGCAGGCCGAATGGATCCTCGCCTGCCGCGGCGAGGGACCCCGGCCGCTCTGCCATTTCGGCTACGCCGGTCCCCTCACCGAGGCGAATCACCTCGGCAACGTCGCCTACCGGGCCGGGAAAAAGCTCGAGTGGGACGCGAAGAATATGAAATTTCCCAACGCCCCCGAAGCGGAGAAATTCCTCCGCCGGGCCTACCGCGAAGGCTGGTCCCTCACCAACGGTTGACCGGAACGACAGGGCCGGGGAGACTACATTCGGGTCGAGATTCCGGTTGTTTAAAAGGCAAAATCCGATGAAAGTAGATGGTTCCCGCGAAAAAAGGCGGTTTTCTTCCCCCGTTCAATAAAAACGCGGCACCCCCTCACTTCTCAAAATGAAAAAAGTATCCTCCATCCTGCCCGGTATGGTGACCGTCTTCGGCCTCGGCCTTCTGACCTTCACTGCCACGGCTCAAAATGAAAACCCGGCTCCCGCTCCGTCCGCAGCTCCGGCTCCCGCACCGGCTGAGCCAGCTACAGGGGCACCCGCAGCACCCGGCGCAGCACCCGGCGAGACCGTGATCGCCGAGACCGATATCGTCCTCACCGTCGACGGCACCGACATCACCGTTGGAGATGTCCGGGAGCTTTTCACCGGACGCTACGGACGCCAGTTCGAGCAGATGCCGCCCGAGCAGCGCGCCATGATCGAGCCGCAGATCCAGCAAATGGTGATGAACGAGCTCATCCAGAAGACGCTCCTTTCCAACGCCGCCAATAAGGATGGCATGAAAGCGACCGACGAAGAGATCGAGACGAGCATGAAAGAGATCGCCTCCTCCATCCCCGAGGGCGCCTCTCTTGAGGAATTCGCCGCCTCTGCCGGAGTCAGCCTCGACCGCATCCGCAAGCAGATCACCGAAGACACCAAGATCCGTAAGCTCTACGAAAAGGTCACCGCCGATGTCGCCAAGCCCGCCGAGGCCGATGTGAAGAAGTACTTCGAAGAGCATCCCGAAGAGTTCGAGCAAAAGGCCAGCATTGATGCGGCTCACATCCTGATTTCGACCCAGGGCATCACCGAACCGGCCCAGCTCGCGGCCAAGGAGAAGGCCGCCAAAGAACTCCGCGAGGAACTCGTCGCGAAAAAAGGAGAGAACTTCGCCGAGATGGCCGGGGTGCACTCCGACTGCCCCAGCAAGGCCCAGGGCGGTGACCTCGGTGAATTCGAAAAAGGCCAGATGGTGCCCGAGTTCGAAACCGCCGCCTTCGCCCAGGAGATCGGTGCCATCGGCGAGACCGTGAAGACCCAGTTCGGCTACCACATCATCAAGGTGAACGGCAAGAAAGAAGCCAAGACCCTCGAGTATGCCGAGGTGCAGGAAGACCTCACCGAGCGCCTCTTCCAGGAAGCGAAGTCCGCAAAGATGGGTGCCTACGTGGAAGACCTCCGCAAAGGCGCCAAGATCGACCAGCCCAATGCTCCCGTCGGCGCTCTTGGCGCTCCCGGTGCCCCCGGTGCCCCCGGTGCTCCCGGCGCCCCCGGTGCGGCTCCTGCATTAGGCGCTCCCGCTCCTGAAGCCGCCGCGCCCGTCGGCGCTCCCGGGGCTCCCGGGGCTCCCGAAGCCCCCGCCAAAGAAGACGCCAAACCCGCCGACGCCGGCATCCTCTGATCACCCGTCGTTTTCGGAAACGATTTTAAGAAGACGCGTTCGGGAGACCGGACGCGTTTTTTTGTGTCCGGGAAGACCACTTCCCGAGCCGGACCGACCGGGGAATTTTGGCAAATTCCGCTACGGGGCCGATTCGACCAACGGACGCGGGGACGTTACCTCCAACGACCGGGAAACCCACGCGAATCCCGCTACGCCTCCATCGATCCCAGGGAGGCACGACACTCCTGTCGTGCTTGTTCGGCAATCGCGGGATCTTCGATTCTCCGACGGGCTCAACAGTCATACAAAAATCGAGGCAAAGCGAAGATCGGCCGTCGAAGCGCCGACCGACCGGGCTACCCGCGCGACAGGAGTGTCGCGCCTCCTTGTTCTTCCCGGGCAGCCTCTTTAAGAGATCACTCCAGCGCCCTCGGCCCCCTGCGGAGCCCCGTAGCGGAAGATGCCAATCTTCCCCGTTGCGTGCGCTGCCGCCACCGGATTCACAGGGAGGAATTTTGGCAAATCCGCTACGCGGAATCGAGCCTCTTGTCACTTCAACTCACCCGCGATTACCGTCGCCACCTTTTCACCGAGGAAGTCATACCCCGCCGCAGTGAAATGCACATCGTCGGGATTCTGCAGCGTGGAGAGCTTCGGAGTGATCGCTGTGAACAGGTCGTTCACGACAACGCCCTTCTCGGCCATCACCTTTGCTGCGACCGCATTGCGTTCGACGATGGGTGCCCCGGTGTATTTGCCGTCAGTGGTATCGGGAACGGGCGTGGTCGTGGCCCAGACCAGCTTCGCCCCGGTCGCGGCGAGCCGGTCGACGATCTCGCGCAGACGGGTCTCGTAGTCAGGCAGCGGCGTGGCGCGGTCGTGGATGCCGAAATTGAAGTGGATGAGATCCCATTTCCCGTCTCCGAGCCAGACATCGAGCTTCTCAATCCCCGACTTCGTCGGGCCGCAGTTCGCCGGGGCCCGGTGCACGTTCCCCTTCCCCGCGAGCGCCTTGCGGACCGCCATGGTGTAGCCGCGCGAGACCGAGTCACCAATGAGGAGCACCCGCGGCAGCGCCGGATCATCCTCGACGTAGTCCCACGCGTTGGAGCGTCCCTCCACCTTCTCCTTCTGATGAATGGGCAGATAGAAAGAACCGAGATTTTCCTGCAGCACTTTTTCCCAGGCCCGATGTGGTGGTGTCAGGGTAGCGACCCGGGCTGCATATTTTTCCGCCACGACGGCCTCGGCCGCCGCCTTTGCTGTCGCCGCCTCTTCGGCGTTGGTCGGCTCGACTTTCGATGCCGGCCCGGCGAAGAGGATGAGCGGGAACAGGAGCGAAAGAAGGATGCCTGAGTGAGCGATTTTCATGGGGGGGCAGATGTGGAAAGATTTGCGGAGTTCACCGACTTAACAGGGTATCGAGGGTGCACTCAAACAGAATCAAAGACCCCTTCCCCGGCAAAACGCGACCTCCCCACTCACTTGATCGCGCCCTCGGGAGTCCCGTTCGTCGTAAGCACGTGGACTTCGTGGGCTTTCGCTTCGGGATGGAAATACTCCCAGACGACTTCCCCGCTGCGGGTCACCTCGAGGAGTTTGGGTTTGGCAGGGTCTTTCTGCCCGTAGGAGCAAACGACAGTGTTGCCGTTGGCGAGACGCTGGGCACCGCAGGGATCGGCAAAACGGCCACCTACGTCTTCATTGGTGAGTTTCCAAACCACTTTGCCGGCGGCATCGAACTCGACGACGCGGTTGCCGTTCGTCAGCGTCACGAGGGTATTGCCATCCTCGAGCCGGATCGCGGTGAAGGGCCACACTCTCGCCTCGCGTCCGCCGAGCTCGGGCAGGTCGGTCCGGATCGTGTTCACGATCGTGCCGTCCGGGGCATACTCTTTCACCGCGAAGGCGAGGAGGTGGGGCACGAGGTAGTTGCCGTTCGCGAGCTTGCGCGCCATGCGGGTCTGCATGTGGGCGTTGTCGGTCTCGGGCTGCAGCGGCACGCGCACGGCAATGGAGCCGTCGGGCGCGACTTCGAGGAGCTGCGGTGTCACCCCGCGCTCGACGACGAGGGTATTGCCTCCCTCGAGCCGCACGACGGTGCCGAGTTCTTTGTTCCCGGCACTGAGGGCGTAGGACCAGACTTCTTTGCCGTCACGAGTCAGCTCGCGGGCGCGATTGTTCTGCGAGATCAAAACGTTCCCGTTCGCGAGGACAAAACCGTCGCGCGAGGCACCCTTTGACTGCCAGACGAGCTTACTTTCCTCATCGACGATCCCGGTTTGCGGGCCACAGAGGAGAAAGGAATGCGTGATCCCCGACGCACTGCGCTGCTCGCCGAACGATCGGGGCGCGGGTTCCTCGGCGGGAGCGGTGGTGGAAACAAGAAAAGCGAGAGCGGCAAGGGCGAATTTTAACATGGGACCAAGATGGCAAATTCCAGCCGCTTCGTCTATGCCCTTGCAGCTCAGACTCCGATACGATTTTCCCCGAACTGCTCATGTCTCATGTCTCACTCCCCCTGCATCGCCCGTCGGATGTCACCGGGCTCGTAGCCGTAGAGATCGTCGGGCAGGGCGGCATTGTCCACGCTGACGAGACGCCAGCTCGAGGGAAGGAAGCTCTGCTTTTTCCAGACAAAAACGAAGGGCTCTTTGAGCTGATTGATCTGTCGGGTGACTTCGTTGCCGACGGGGCCGACCGGATTGCCGCTGAGGATGAGCCGCGCCGTGACGGTCGCCTCGCCGGCCTCACCGAAGACGACAGTCTCGCCCTCGGGCGTGACGACGAGAGCCATGAACTGGCTCCCCGCATCGACCATGCTCTCGACGATCTGCTCGCTCGTGAACCCCCAGCGATCCCGGTAGTCTTTCGCGAGCAGCCTCTGGATCCGAGCGGGACTGCGCCGCTCGATGCCCTCGATGAGAGAGGCCTGTCGCTTCGCAATCTGGCTCGAGGGTCGCATTTGCAGGGCGACGAGGAACACGACAGAGAGCAGACCTCCGATCGCGGCGATGAGAATCCAGCGGGCATTTCCTCCCTCGGATCTCCTGATGATAAATAAACGTTGCGAATTTCTCACTTCCGCTATCTTCCCCTCTGCCCGCCCTCCTTGTAAAGATCATTTCACCCCGTTCCATACTCCGCACGCCCGACTCCTTCTCCGATCCCGACCATGGCCACCTACCGCCCCAACGTTGCCGCGATTCTACGGGATCCGGGCACCGGAAAAATCTTCATCGGCGAGCGCGTCGACCACAAGGGCAGCTGGCAGTTTCCCCAGGGTGGAGTGGATCGCGGCGAAGATCTCCTCTCCGCTCTCTTTCGCGAAGTGGAGGAAGAGATCGGCGTGCCGAAGAGCCTCTACACCCTCGTCGCCTGCAACACCGACTACCGTTACAAGTTCCCCAGGGGCAAGCTGAAGAAGGGCAAATACTGTGGCCAGACCCAGACCTACTTTCTCTGCGATTTCCTCGGTAGAGACGAGGACATCAATCTTAAGGCGCATGTGCAGGAGTTCTCCCGCTTCGTCTGGATCGAGCCGAAGGACTTCAACCTCACCTGGGTGCCGCGGTTCAAGCGTCCCGTCTTCATTCGGGTCTTCCAGGATTTTTTCGGGATCAAGCAACTGAGCAAAGTCCCGCAGAAGATCTAGTCCGCATTTCTCCGCCGCGCGATAAGTCGTTTCACTTTTCTGAATGCATGGAAAGATGAATTCGTCGTACTATCGGCAAATCATGTCTTTCGGAATCCAGGGAAAAGTCGCGGTGCTGGTAATCCTCGCGACGGCCGCCTCGGCCCTGCTCGTGGCCAAGGTTCTCACAAATCGTGCCGCCGACGTGTTGCGCGAACACGAACTCGTCGACCTCGGGGACGAAGCCTCGCTGCGCGGCTGGACCATCATCGACCGGATCGATGCGCTGCGCGACGACCTCATCAATATCGCCTTCAACACCGGCTTTCGCGACAGCGTGGCCCTCGGCAAGTCGCCCGAAGATCTGAAAGAACTCGCCCGCACCCTCTGCCGGCGAAACTGGACCAACCACCTGCGGATCGACATCGTCACCCTCGATCCGTCGGGCCTTACCTCGACAACGATCCACTCCAGAGCCGGGATCGGCGAAGACGATATCTGGTTTCCCGGCCCCGACACCCTAGCGAGCGCGAGGCTCCACTATTCCCTCATCAAGCGGGTCGCGCTGACACGCGAGGAGCCGGGCATCGATCCCGTGGTGCGGTGGGAGCCCGTCATCTGGGCCCTCGCCCCGCTCGACCGCAGCTACGAGTCAGGCTCCTCGCAGTCGCGCTATATCCGCATCATGATGACCCTCTACGCGCCCGAGTCACCACGCCATCTTTTCGCGATGGTCAATCGCGGGGGGGAACTGATCGTCAGGCACGATGAGACCGAGGCGAATGCACGCGGCAACGACGACCTTTTTACCGCTCTGGGAAAAGATCCCAGGCTCCTCGCCGCCCTCGAGGCCCGCCGGGCCCTCGAGGCGGATCCCGCCCGGACCGTGGAGCAGGCAAAAGTGGACCGCCTCGTCCGTCACGAGTATCTCCCCCTCTCGAGCCCCTATTATTTCCAGGAAGGAATCCCCGGAAAAGCACTCGCCACCGCCGTCAATCAGCTCAGTGATGAGGAAAATGAAACCTTCATCGAAGCGCTCCAGGCCAAAGTGGGGACTCTCGGCCGTGTCGGTGGTCTGCAGTCCGGGGTGAGAGAGATCCGGCTCCTCGCCCATACACCGGAGAATCTACGGACAGTACGCGGACAGGTCGAGAGTGAGTTGCGATCGCGCTTTGCCGATGTCTTCGATGAAGTCGACTGGCGCAGCGAGATCGAGTGCGACGAGATCCATGCGTGGACCGTGCGACTCCTCATCGGGGAGGGCGAGAGCCAGGCTGAATACCTCATCCACTACGCGGTCTTCGATGATGAACTCGCCTCATCGATCGAGTATGAGATGCTATCGGTCCAGTATATCGCGCTGCTCGTCGCGGGTGGTTTCGGCATCGCCGGTTTTCTCTTTGCGATGCGTTTCATCCGTCCGCTCAAACAAATGACCCTCGCCGCCCAGAAGATCACCGACAGCCCGCGCGAGGATCTCATGCACCACGTCGCGGGTCTTGCCCAAAGGCTCGATCTCAGGCGACACGACGAGGTCGGCGACATCGCCCGCGCTTCCAAGCGCCTCTTCGAAGAGCTCATCAGTTTTCAGGAAGATCTCGAGCAGCGCGTCAACGACCGCACCCGCGAACTGAGGCGCACTAACATTGAACTCGAAAAAGCGAACGACAAGCTAAAGAGCCTCAGTCATGAAAAGGACGCCTTCGTCGCCAAAGTCAGCCACGACCTCCGTCAGCCGCTCAACGCCATCTTCCTCCAGGTCGAGGCCCTGAAGCTCTCGAAGCTCGACGAAGGCCAGCAAAAAGACGTGCAGCGCATCCGCGACCACGCCGCGCGCCAGCTGAATCTCGTCAACGACATCCTCGAGTATCAGAAGATCATCATGGGCGCCGAGACGCTCCACAAGGACACCGTCGTGATAGCCCCGCTCCTCGAAGACCTCGCCGCAACCTACTGCGCCTCCACCGGCACCCGCCCCGTCACCCTCACCCTCACCCCGGAAATCACTCCCGACATCGGCGAAATTGTCGCCGACGAGCGACGCCTCCGGCAGATCCTCGGCAACCTCATCGGCAATGCCTGCAAGTTCACCTTCGAAGGTTCCGTGACCATCGCGGCCCGTCCGCAGGAGATCAATGGAGACGCCTGGGTCGAGTTCACCGTCACCGACACCGGTCGCGGGATGAGCCCGGCCGAGCAGGCAAAGGCATTCGTCCCTTTTGTATCGAACAAAAAAGACAACGCCGGCGGGAGCGGACTCGGTCTCTCCATTTGCCGCGAACTCGTCGCCCAGATGGGAGGAAAAATCGGCTTTGTGAGCGAGCTCGGCAAGGGCACCCATTTCAGTGTCTTCATCCCGCGCGAACCTGTCTCCGAGCACTACGAACGCCGCGAACTGGATCACTTCGTCGGCATCGACCATCCCCTCCCCGCGGCAACCGGGAGCGAAGGCAGCGAGTCAAAAGGCACCACGATCCTCGTCATCGACGACGATGCCAAAGTCCGCGATCTCCTCGAGCGCATTCTCACAAACGACGGGCACCACGTCATCACCGCCGAAGACGGGAACGCCGGCCTGCGTCTCGCCGAGGAATGCCGCCCCGACGCGATCACCCTCGACGTCGTCATGCCCGGGGGGAAAGACGGCTGGGATGTTCTGCGCGCCCTCAAGGAATCTCCCGCGACGCAGTCCATCCCCGTGATCATGGTCTCGGTCATGGCCGAGCAGGAAAATGCCCTCGCCCTCGAGGTCGAGGACTATCTCGTCAAGCCGATCGACATCGAGAGACTGAGCCGCGTCATTTCCCGCGTGACCCACCAGGCGCCTCAGCGCAATCTCCTCCTCGTCGATGACGATGTCACCTCACTCGAGTCGATGAGCCGCTTCCTCGAAGCCGCCGGCTGGCACACTATCCTTGCTCACAATGGAGTCGAGGCGCTCGCCGTGCTCGATCGCACCAGGCCCGCTGCGATCGTCCTCGATCTCATCATGCCCGAAATGGACGGATTCGAATTCCTCCAGCACCTTCGCGAGGATCTCCATTTGAAATCCATCCCCGTCATCGTCATGAGCGGGAAAGACCCCAGCAGCGACGAGCAGGCCTTCCTCCGCGACCGCGTCAGCACCGTCTTGAAAAAAGGGAGTCACTCCGCCGGGGATCTCCTCGCCAGCATCAAGGCCCGTCTCCGGCCGACCTCCGCAGAGCGAGAGGACCGTTGACATTCCCCCGCCGAAGCGCTTGCATGGTACCTTATGTCACTCTTCCTCTGGACCATCCCGGTGCTGAGCCTCTGCCTTACGGTCAGCTCTGCCCGCGCGATCGATCCTGCCGTGCCGGTCACGTCCCGCACCGATCCCGCCGGTCGCCTGCTTCAGAAATGGTTCGACGAGGGCAGCGCCGCCGGACACGTGGATGACTACTACGACAATAGAGACAAAGGCCACTCCGCCCTCGACCTGTCCCTTTACCCGCAGCTCCGCGCCCTCCCCTATACCGCCGTGGAAAAGGCCGCCGGCGCCGATTACGGCATGCCCCGCAGCATCCGCCCCGAGACCGTCCTCGGCAATGCCTCCCTCTCCGGCTCCGCGTTGAACGGCGCGAGCATCCCCCGAATCTTCTATTCGACCCCCGAGGGACTCGCCTTTCTCTCCAGCCAATACCTCGGCAATCAGCTCTACATTTTCCCCGAACATCAGGATCACGACCCGCCCGCTGCAGATGGCACCGGTTTTGGCGACCTCTACCCCGTCAACAGCCCCTACCTCCTCATCTCGCAGGGTTCCTCCGGATCGGACCAACCCTTTCTCAACGCCGTCGCCATGACGATGGCCTCCTTTTCCCCCGATGTGAAAAACGCCCTTCGCGAGCGCAAGCTGCTCTTCCCTGTCATTCAGCAGATCCTGCGTTCCTCCTTGAAAACACTCATCGATCCCGACGACTACCTCACCGGAATCGCCCACCCCAGCGCCTTCGACGCCGCGACACTCGATGAGGAAAAGATGATGCGTCTCGCCCACGCCATGACCCTCGAGACCCTGCCGCCCGTCTTCCGCCTCGAGGTCATCGCCGGGTCGCCCGCCCCCCGCCGAGGGATCGATTTCTTCGAAAGCCCCGGGCGCGAACGCGAATCCCTCGCCGATCAGGGCATGGTCGTCGGCCGCGTCTTCCGCGGCATGGCCCGCGAGCGCCACCTCACCGTCCGCGTCGCCGGCAGCCCGGAAACGGGAGGCAAAGCGCCCGTCTACCAGTGGAAGCTCCTCCGCGGTGACCCGGCCCTCGTGACCATCACCCCCTCCGCATCGACCTTCGAAGCAGAGATCACCGTAAAATATCAGGATCGCCCTCAGCCCGTCCCCGGTGCCGCCGGTCTCACGAGCCGCCGTATCGACATCGGAGTCTTCACCCGCGACAGAGACCGCTATTCCCCGCCCGCCTTTATCTCCTTCTACGCACTCCCCAGCGAAAAGCGCCGCTACGACACCAAAACCGATCATATCCTCGAAGTCGATTACGCCTTTTCCGGGGCCTTCGTCGATGTCACCCTGACCTCCGGAAAGGCGTGGCGCGACACCTATCTCTACGACGAGCGCTCGGGACTCCTGACCGGCTGGCGGCGCGAAGAGACCGGCAAGCCGCCCGTCGAATTCGACCCTGTCGGAAGAAAACGCGGCCACAACGGCGCCGCGAGTGTGCTCTATCTCAACGATCCCGCGACAAACGTGCTGCAGCAGATCTCGAGCGATTGAGGGCGGAAACCAATAAGGTCGACAAGTGCACTCGAGACTATTCGTTTGAGACTCTTTTTCCCCTGTGAAAAAGAAAGCAATCTCCGGAAAATGGCGTAGAGTCGCCTCCCGTTCCCCAGCCTTCGGACCGATCTCGCGGCTAGCCTTTTTCAGGCCGGCTGTCGAGAATAAATCCCTTGAAACCGGAATTCTCGGTTGCCATCGGGCGGCTTTGATCAACTATAGGCTCGAAAAATCGGTTCAATCCAAAACACCCAGGTAGATGACAGACCTCTCCAAATACAGAAATATCGGCATCTTTGCACACGTCGATGCCGGCAAAACGACCACCACCGAGCGTATTCTCAAGCTCACGGGTAAGATTCACAAGCTCGGCGAAGTGCACGACGGCGCGGCCACGACGGACTTCATGGAGCAGGAGCAGGAGCGTGGCATCACGATTCAGTCCGCCGCGACGACCTGTTTCTGGGACGGCCACCGTTTCAACATCATCGATACTCCCGGTCACGTCGACTTCACCATCGAAGTGTATCGCTCGCTCAAAGTGCTCGACGGCGGGATCGGCGTTTTCTGCGGATCCGGCGGGGTCGAGCCCCAGTCCGAGACCAACTGGCGTTACGCCAATGAGTCGAAGGTCGCCCGGGTCATTTGGGTCAACAAGATGGACCGCATCGGTGCCGACTACTACAGCGTCATCGCCCAGATCAAAACCATCCTCGCAGCCAAGCCCCTCGTGATGGTCCTCCCCATCGGTGAAGAAGACAAATTCTGCGGCGTCGTTGACTTACTCACCCGCAAGTCCTGGATCTGGGATGAAACCGGTCTCCCCGAGAACTACTCCATCGGCGAAGTGCCGGCCGATATGGTCGACAAAGTCGAGGAATACCGCGCCATGCTCATCGAGACCGCCGTGGAGCAGGACGACGATGTCATGGAAGCCTACCTCGAAGGTGTCGAACCCGACATCGACACCATTAAGCGCTGCATCCGCAAAGGGACGATCGCCCTCGACTTCTTCCCCACTTTCTGCGGATCGGCCTTCAAGAACAAAGCCGTGCAGAACGTCCTCAACGGTGTCGTCGACTACCTCCCCTGCCCAACCGATGTCAATCCCCAGCCCGAAGTCGATCTCGATGGCAACGAGACAGGCAAGTTCGCGATCGTCGACGAGAACGGCCCGCTCCGTGCGCTGGCCTTCAAAATCATGGACGACCAGTATGGCGCCCTCACCTTCACCCGGATATACTCCGGCAAGATCAACAAAGGCGACACCATCCTCAACACTTTCACCGGGAAAACCGAGCGGATCGGACGTCTCGTCGAGATGCACGCGAACTCGCGTATCGATCTCGATGGCGCCGTCGCCGGGGACATCGTCGCCCTCGTCGGCCTGAAGAACGTCCAGACCGGTCACACCCTCAGTGATCCGAAAAACGTCGCCACACTCGAGCCAATGGTGTTCCCCGATCCCGTTATCTCCATCGCCGTCTCACCGAAAGACAAAGCCGCTTCCGAAAAACTCGGGGAAGCGATCGCCAAGATGGTCCGCGAAGATCCCTCTTTCTATGTCGAGACCGACCCCGACAGCGGTGAACTCATTCTCAAAGGGATGGGCGAACTCCACCTCGACATCAAAGTCGACATCCTCAAGCGGACCCACAAGGTCGAAGTGGAAGTCGGAGCCCCCCAGGTCGCCTATCGCGAGACCATCACGAAGCGCGTCGAAGACTCCTACACCCACAAGAAGCAGTCCGGCGGTTCCGGTCAATACGGCAAGATCGACTACATCATCGAGCCCGGCGAACCCGGCACCGGCTTCATCTTCGAGTCCAAAGTGGTCGGCGGCAACGTGCCGAAGGAATACTGGCCCGCGATTGAGAAGGGCTTCAAGCTCTCGAAAGACAAGGGTGTTCTCGCTGGATTCCCTCTTCTCGACTTCAAAGTGACCCTGCTCGACGGTGGTTTCCACGCGGTTGACTCCTCGGCCATCGCCTTCGAAATCGCGGCCAAGTCCGGCTACCGCCAGACCATTCCCAAAGCGGCCCCGCAGCTCCTCGAGCCCATCATGAAGATCGACGTCTTCACCCCTGACGACCACGTCGGTGATGTCATCGGTGATCTCAACCGCCGCCGCGGCATGATCAAATCGCAGGACAGTGGCCCGACCGGCGTTCGCGTCAAAGCCGATGCCCCGCTCAGCGAGATGTTCGGCTACATCGGTGACCTTCGCACCATGACCTCGGGTCGTGGTCAGTTCTCGATGGAGTTCTCCCACTACTCACCCTGCCCGCGCAACATCTCCGAAGAGATTATCGCCAAGGCAGCTGCTGAAAAGCTGGCGGCAGACAAGGCGAGGTAATCCTCTCCCTTTCCGACCAAAAGGTTTTGAAAAAGGCCGGGCGTATTTCGTCCGGCCTTTTTTCATGCCCTTCGCGTATCGTGATAGACCACTGCTCGAGACGCACCGATCTTCATTCCCATGTCCACCTATCCCGTCACCTGCCCGACCTGCTTCGAAGAGTTTGAGGTTCCCCTGCCCCCGGCCAGTGAAACCCCGGCCGAAGTAGACTACGACTGTGAAGTCTGCTGCCGCCCCATGATCGTCGTCTACGAAGTCGACGACGACGAAGTCTGCGCCTACGCGCGCGGCATTCACGACTGATTGGACGGGGGCCATCTTCCTGTAGCCGGCCTCTCTGAGGCCGGATTGGGCACGCAATTTAGCTTGATCGACCAATCCCGGCCTCACAGAGGCCAGCTACAAAGAGGCCAGCTACAAAGAGCCAGGCCTCAAAACTCCCCGCCTTTGATGGACTCGTTTGGCGGGGTGATGCGGACGGTGGAAAACTCACTGCGGCAGCGCCGGGGCAGCCGACTCCGCCGGGGCAGCCGGTAGCGGGGGCGCTTCTGCGGGAGCGGTGGCTTCCGGAGCGGGCGCCGCCTCCCCTGGCGGGAACGGATCCACCGGTCCTTCAGGCTTCACCGCCATGGAGACAGGATTCTCCTTGTCCGAGACGATGCGGAAACCGGTCCAGAAATTCCTTTCCCCGGGCGACTCGGCCGCCCGACGAACGGTGAGCTCGAACCCCGCCGTCGTCGCAAACGAAGCCCCGCGCTTCAGCGGCACCCTGCGATCGGGAAAGTCAGGATGCGCATCCAGAGTCCCAGTCCACTCGCTCACATTGCCGGCGAGACCTATCACGCCATAGCGGCTCTCGTCTGCCATGATCGCATCGACCGGACACCAGAATTTGTAGCCATCGATACTGCCCTCGCCGCCCCCCTCATTGGCCTCTTTATCGAGCCCGCTCTTAAAGTTGGCCTTCTCCAGCGTATCGCCCCAGGGGTAGACACTACCCGACCGGCCTCGCGCCGCCTTTTCCCACTCCTGCTCGGTGGGGAGACGCCCGCCCCGCCAGGTCGCGTAGGCATGGGCATCCCACCAATCGACCCCAACGACCGGGCAGTTCGGATCGATCTGACTGCCTGAGAACTTCCCGCCTTTCAGCGCCGCACGATGGTACTGATGCCACTTGTCGGGCTCGTAAGAGGTCTTTTCCGCCGGCTGATCGGGATGTCTCACTTGCAGCTGCTTCTCCGGATTCGCCTCGAGATCCCCCAGAAATTTCGCGTAGTCACTGATCGTGACCTCATATCGTCCGATCCAGAACTCGCCCAGCTCGATCTCTCCGCCATTCTGGAACGGGAAAATGCCGGCGGGGATTTTCGTGTAGAGATCCAGTTCGCGCACCTCGGGCTTCGATCCCATCACCAGGAAAGAAATGATCGATCCCGCCACGATCAGAAATCCGATGAGCGATCCCACGATCAACGCCGTGCGGTTCGTCTCTTTTTCCGTGATCTTCGCCAGCTCCGCCGTCGAGAGTCCTTCTTTGGGATCCGGCGGGTTGAGCGCCTTCCGCAGCCCCTCGATCGAGTTGATCGCATCGATCCGGTCTGTGCCCATGCGATCGATGAGAGAGAACAAGGCCGGATCCGTCCCCGACTTTTTCAGGAAAGGCGAGATCGCGTCAGCGAGCAGTCCCATCTGCTTGCGCTCCTCCTCGACCGAGAGCGGATTGCCCCGACCACGCACCGGGTTGGCGATGCGGGGCTCGGCCCCTTTCACGATGAGGATGCTCTGGGACGTGAAAAGACGATGAGACATGCCATTGTCGCGCAGGTAGATGAGCGCACTCGAGGCGGCCGCGAGGACCTTCCAGAGGACCGTGTCATCCAGCTCACTGCGGCGGCGCGCGAGATCACTGAGGCTGGGCGCATCGACGAGCTCGAGCGTGTAAAAATTGACCCCCAGCTCCTGGTCACACTCATATACCAGCGAGATCGCCGGATGATTCACCGACGCGCGCGCACTCGCCTCGTTCACGAAACCCTGGACCCACTTGATGTCTTTTCGGTGCTTCCGATAGAGCGTCTTGAGAGCGACATGACGCCCGATCGAGGTCTGCTCTGCCTCGTAGAGGGCAAAATCGGCGTCACGCTGGATCTCGCGGAGCAGCTTGTAATCGCCCAGCCGCGTCCCCACCGGGAGTGCCTCTTCGGGGAGCTTGATCGGAGCCGACTCGACGAGGGGCCGTGAATCGTCAGGTGAGTCGGGGCTCGGTTCCGTTGCGATCTCCGGGGGCGTCGAGTTCACCGGCTCACTCGGAGACGAGAGATTCTCCGCCGACCCGACTTCGCCGTCTTCCATCGCACTGGCAGGAGGCGCGACCTTCGTATTGATGACCCCATCGAACCACTCCACCAGCACCCCGCGGTTCACCGGCTTGAAAAAAAGTCGCTCACCCTCCACGACCCTAGGGTAAAACGGCGTCATGTCCTCGTGACTGCAGAAGACGCTCGGGAAAAATCCGATTTCGCCGTGGAGATGGTCGCGCAGATCGAGGATATCGCCCCCCGTCGCCGCATCGATGCCGGCCACCATCATCGAGAGATGATCCACCCCCCGCAAGACCTCCCACGCGCTCGCCGCATCCGCCGCCTCCAGGAAACGGTCCACTTTGTCCCCCAGGCTCGACCGCACAGAGGCGCGTTCAGTCTCGGACGGATCGATGAGTAACAGGACGACATCTTTTTGCATGCAAGCGGTCTAGGGATAAACAGAATCAGGAAATAGCGCGTTCTCAGGGCCGAGGAACCCGCCGACAGGCGCAGGGTCGGCTGGGCTCTCCAGTCTCAGCCGGGCGATCTCTTCGGGCATCACCACTTTATCCTGAATCTGGTCACGATAATAAAGCTCAATCGCATATCCGTAGTAACTTCTTTCACCGAGCTCCCGTTTCTGCTCTTCGCTGAAGACCGGCTGGTTGTAGTTCACTACGATCTCCTCCGTGCCGTCAGTCTGCCAATCATAGGGTGCCGAGGGATAATCGTAAGAGGTATCGGCAGTCGAGGCCTTCACCACCCCTCCCGTGACCTGATCGTAGAAATACACCAGCAGAGTGAGATCATCTCCGATGGGCCGGGCGTTAGGGTCCCCGTCGACGACCACGCGAAGCGTCACTTTTTGCCCCTCACTCGTGGGAGCCTGCTCCTGGACTTTGACTTCCCCGATCTTCATTACCTTCGAACTCGCCTCGACCGGCGGCGGGACCTCGCCCCTGAGTTGCTGTCCCGCGAGGGGAAAATACGCTCCCGCCACCACCGGACCCGCTCCCTCGACCCGCTCCCAGTAGCTGTTCGCTTTGTCCGTGAGCCCCATCTGGCTCAGCGTCCCCGCCAGCTCCGCGAGGATACGAGGGTGATCCGGCAGAGCCGTCTCCACCTCGCGGAAGGCCTGCAGCGCCCCCTGCATGTTCCCGCTCGCCCTCAGCTCCGCCCCCGTGGACATGAGCCGTTCCAGGATAGGTTCCCCACTCAATTCATTTTCCCGCGCCGCCGCCGCAAGCGCCGCAGAGAGCGGCGGAGACTCCGCCACCGCAGCCGGAGCGCCAAAAGACGGTGCAGGCAGCACCGCCCGGGACAGAGATGCCGCCGGGGACAGTTGCGGGTCAGCCGATCCCGCACCGCCCGTCGATCTCAGGCCTCCGCCGATATTGGCCCCCATATTTGCCCCGCGCGCAGGATTCGCCGCACCAGTAGCCGGAGCCGGGAAGAAATCCGGCACCACCTGATTCCTCGCTTCCACGCCCGCGAGCGGCGTCACACTGACCATATCGGCACCGCCAGACGCGAGGGGATGCACCGGCAGCACAGGCATCTCGAGCGGGGCCGGCGGCAGCACGATCGCACCGGCAGCCCCGACACTCGTCACCGGAGCCCGACGCAGCACCCCAAAACCCATCGCGAGAACTTGAATCGACGCGATCACCCCGATCACGCCCATCGCGGTCCTGAATGTGCGGCCATAACCCGGCCGATCAGCTACGATATTCTCTGTCATTACCCTTCCAGCAGCATCCCGGAGAGACAAGAAGTGCCCGCTCCGGCCGGTAATATCCCTCACTTTTCCCAACTCGCCACCCTCATTTCTCAGGCATGACACCTCCCCTTTCGCCCCCGCGCCGGGGCCGACCACCACCCTCGCGCCGCCCTCGCGCCATTTTCAGCGAAATTTTTGAAAAAGTTCTCACCTTCCTGACCTTTTCACGGTATCATCCCGCAGGGTCGAAGTCCGGATGGACCCGCCCTCAATCCGCAAACTTCAAACGTCTTCATACCGTGAGTAGCCACCTATCCAGCGACATCCAGATTGAAGGAGATCTCAACTGTTCGACCGATCTCATCTTCGATGGTTCCATTAAGGGAAACATCACCTCCAAAGGCAGCCTGACGATCGGGCAGAACGCCTCGGTCAAAGGAGATCTCAAAGCCGAGAAGGCCGTCATCGAAGGCAAAGTCGTCGGCAACGGCGATTTTAATTCGTGCCGCCTCTCCCCCACCTCCGTCATCTCCGGCTCGGTCAATACCGTCAGCCTGCAAATGGAAGAGGGCGCCTCCCTCGAAGGCCAGTGCAAAGTCGGCAAAGCCAAAGCCTGATCTGCCTCGTGCCCGACGCGGGCATTTATCGCTCTTACAAAAACGTCCCGGTTCATCGCCGGGACGTTTTTTTGTGCCGCGAAGGCAGATTGGCCCTCGCGCCCACCTGCACTGGTCTTTGCTCGCGGTAGGGCGAGGCGTCCCCGCCGGGCCGCGATCGTTAGTCACTTCGATTCGGGGCGGGGGGCGCATTGTTCACCCCCGTTATTGTTAGCCCCCGGGTGTTTTGAATCGAGGATATCCAGACTAACGCTGCTGCAACGTTATAGGAATGGCGCGCCGGGGGGAAGCTCAAATTTGATCAGACGGCTTCCTCGGCGTCGCCATCTCCGCCT
>JBDNIL010000210.1:0-4375 GCA_041688355.1 Verrucomicrobiales bacterium
AAGCTCTCGATCTTCTTGTGAACTTCGTCGAGAAATTCGTCAGGGAGTCGAAGACGCGCCCTGCAGTAGGCGGAAGTGTCGAAGGTCGGCCGGGACTCACCATTCGTTTTACACCATCCCTCGACCAGTGCGAGTGCCCTGACGCAGGACTCGTTCTGTTCGAGGAATTGAGAGAGCCAGGCCCAGAAAACTACGGTCTGAGTAAAAATACACTCGCGAATATCGGAGGTGATTGAGGCCAGCCATTCTGCGGGGAGGATGTCGTGGAAGAGCGCGCCAAGTTCGGCCATGGACGAATCGATGGCCTCGTCGCGCTTCTCGCGCAGAATCTCGAGTTGACGGCGACGCGGGCTGCCTTGAAGTTTTGACGAGAAACCCGGCAGGAATGGGGGAAGTTTTTTCATACACTACCAAACCCATAATACCGGGTTATTCATGCTCTTTTTTGTCGAGCACGGGCCTTATTTCCGTGCCATTCTTCCCTGACCCCGTCACCCCTCATCGGAACTCCAGCTAGTAGAACAATGGTAAATAATAATGTCACCGCTAGAGGAGGACCCTATGCTGATACAGTCAAATTGCGAGACTTCCCTGTCCACACCGGGACGTATCCGCAGGTAGCGAACGATGACGTCATGAGTGCTGATGTTGAGGGCGCCGCCCTTGAGACAGATTCCATCACCTGGGGCCGTTTGGCCGGCGATGGTGATGAACGGATCAGTGATTCCTATTTTGGATACCAGGTCGATCGTCCCCGACACTTTTAAGAGAATGATAGGAATTTGCTTTCTCAAGGATTTTTACCGAGGCGTAGATCCGGCCAGAATTGAGGGAGCGCCGTAGTCGCCGCCACGGGCACCGCGCAAGCATCAGGAATAGGTTGTTCCGAGTGGTTGTCATCGGATCGGTATCGGGTGACCGCCCAGCGTTAGTGTTGCAGGAAGCTGCTGAGGCTATGCGTGTGCACGGGGCCAGTCAAAGGCATTATTGATTGCTAGGAATTTGCTTTTTCATCCCTTCCGCATCCCTATCACCCTTGGGTCGGGGAAGGAGGGGGTTTAGGGGAAGGAGGGGGACGAGTCGGGCCATCACAGCCAAGAATCACCTGACTTGACACGCGTGGTCAACGATTTTTTGGAGGCCGGGGTCTCGTGTTAACGTTCAAACATTGCTTAAAATCGCGGGCTCCGGGCACGATCTCTCGCTCCCGCTTGATTTCTACGTCGAAATCAAGCGGGTCTTTTTGCGAGGTTTGATCGGTCTCGTCTCAGTTCGCTCTGGAGACGACCCACTCCTCCTCAGGAAACGGATCGGACACCGAAAGCCAACGCGGCGGCCATCGCCGAGGTCCAGGTCCGGCGGGTGTGCCGTCTTCGCCGCCACCTGCGGTGTGGCTTCGCCGTTTGCGTGCGCTATCGCGCCGTGGCAGTCCCGGTCGGGTTCGCGATCCGTCCACCGTTCCGGTCCAAACTCCTCGAAGTCGTCGTGCCAAATCGCGTGGGGCGGCACCGCGACGGGCTCCATCGTGTCGATGTCGAAGGGCGGTTCGGGTGGCGGCGGCAATGCGATGACGCGTTGATGTTGGTATCGCTCCCATTCCCAAAGCCCATGGAGCCTCAAGAAAAATTGAGCGCACCTTCGGAGCACTCTTTGCGATTTTCCCTTCGGCAGTGGTGATGGCTCACTAGCTTGCGGCAAGCCACGAGGCTGGCGTTCGGCGGGCAATCGACCTCGGCTCTACGAATCATCGTTCCCACCACCTTCATTGTTCCAGGGATTCGCTACAAGTCCTAGAATTTAGAGGGATTCGCTACAGGTCCTAGAACTTAGAATTCCATTCATCTCGCCCTCCAACTCTTTTCGGGCTCCGCTGCTCAGGGTTCAGTGCGTCGGACTCGGTGGGTCAGAATCAGAAAATTAAGCGAGCGCTGAAGCGCCGGAAGGTCGGGGGAGACGAATTCTAAATTCCAGTAATGCCTCCTATTGATGGAAGACATCCAGCAACACATTGATATCCACCGTAACCTTCACGAGTGCTTTTCTTCGAGATGGGAAAGAAATGCCGTCTCTGCGGACACGCCCGGGTCGATAATACCGACGGCATCCACTATGTCCGCGCGGACCTCACTCTCAAGGAACTCCCGCAGGCGTCGAGCTTTCACGGCGAGCAATTCGCCCGCCGAGATACCGTGTGAAGCCGATTACGTCTCAAGAAAAGCCAGATCCTCATCGGGCAAGGGAACAATCAACGTGGACAGGAAGAAAATTGCGATCGCACGGACGATCGGTCAATCCGTGAGACATCCGTGAGTTCAGGATGTCCAAATCCCGGCAGCGTCCTGAGTGATTGACACGCGGCCTCAATTGGAAACATTGCGTCCAATGAAGGCAATCACCTATTCCGCTGCTCGTGAAACCCTGGCTGCAACGATGCAGCAGGTTTGCGACGATTGTGAACCGGTCATCATCACCCGGAAGCGGGATCAGGCAGTGGTGATGATGTCTCTGGACGACTACGAATCGCTTCAGGAAACCGTCTATTCGCTCCGCAGTCCCGCCAACGCGAGGCGTCTCCGCAAAAGTATCGCGCAGCTGGAAGCGGGAGAAGGGGTGGTCCGCGATCTACCGATCGGACTGGAATGAGATTGGTGTTTTCGGATCAGGCCCGATGATCTCCTGATCGCGCAACTTCGCTACCACTGCTGAACCAGGGCAGCGACGTACCACGTTCCCACACCGCATCCCCCGATCCAAGAGGGTCTTGTCACCAACCTGACCCTCTTTCACGAAAACGGCATGGCTCACTCCATCCGACTCGCTTTCCTCAAAGGCTCGCGTGCGACTTTCGCCGACCTTTCCGCCCCACTGCGATCCATCCTGCGGCCAACCTGAAAAAAAATCTCCCTCGTCTGCGGGCCGAGGCACGAAACCGACGGACCTGCGCCCGGTCCTTTCCGTCCCGGCAGTCTCCCGGTAGGGTTACACCGTATGGCGGAATCTCTCGCAGGCATCCAAGGTCACGTTCCAAGACGTAAATCAAAATAGGCTCGGAAACCCAGGATCTTTCGCCTCGTTTGTCACGGCCAAACCCCCCCCACCTTTCACCGACCTCTACTACAGTTCAATGAGCCCATCCCCAGCACCAACTCGTGGTCCAAATCCCCCCGTAACTGTCGGGAAGTAGTCGAAGGAGTGCCCCGGACAATGGGGGAATTACCGGTCTGCGGGGAAATCTTGAAACTAAACCGAAAAACCATTGACGCCCTTCGCTATTTTTGATTAATGACGGTGACAACTCGGCCCTGTTCCCCCGGAAGGCCCCATCTCTTCAGCCTGCGGGTCGAAAGTTTGCAAGGCGACTTAGAAGCAAATCTCAGTAGTTAGTTAAATGTAAATCCAAAAAAATCCAAACCACCCTAAAATCATGTCAGAACTCACCATCGGTCAATTTCAATTGGTCGGCAATTTTTTCTCATTTGCAATCGCGGCCATGGGCGCCGCAACCGTCTTTCTTTGGCTAAATCGATCCCAAGTCTCCAGGAGATACCGACCGGCCGTCACCATCAGCGGTCTGGTAACCTTTATCGCGCTCTACCACTATTTCCGGATCTACGAGAGCTGGAATGGAGCCTACGGAATCACCGAGGGAGTGCTCGCCGCAAGCACCAGTGGCTACTTCAACGATGCCTACCGGTATGTCGATTGGCTCCTCACCGTCCCGCTTCTGCTCGTCGAACTCATCCTCGTGATGGGACTCTCCAGGGCGGAAACACTGTCTAAGGGTGTCCGGCTTGGCCTGCTTGCGGCCATCATGGTCCTCCTCGGCTATCCGGGCGAAGTCTCACAGGATCCGGGCACTCGCTGGTTCTGGTGGGCACTGGCAATGATCCCTTTCCTCTGGATCATGTTCGAACTGTTCATTGGTCTGAAGGCATCGATCGCAAAACAGCCCGCAGAAGCGCGCGGCCTCGTGAACGCCGCCCGATGGCTCACCGTCGGATCGTGGTCTTTCTACGCGATCGTGTTCGTCTTCCCGATGATTGGACTCTCCGGTGGCACTGCAAGCGCGGCCGTCCAGATCGGCTACTCGATCGCCGACGTCGTCTCGAAAGCCCTCTTCGGAATTCTAATCTATATGATCGCCGTCAGGAAGTCGGAAGCCGAAGGTTTCACCGGTGATGGCAATGCCGCCACCGCTTGATCCCACTGGGAAACAATCCGTAAACCTCTAGCGATAACACTCGAGCGCCCGAGTCGGACTTCTCCGGCTCGGGCCTTTCGCCATGAAACTATCCACGGATCCGAAGTCTGCCCCCGGTCGGGCGATGGACCTGCGAATGCCGTCGGTGGAAGAAAAAATACGCTCGCTCTGCGC
>JBDNIL010000211.1:0-7201 GCA_041688355.1 Verrucomicrobiales bacterium
CCGCCGCGATGCGGTCCTGATTAATGACACGCAGGCTGCGGAATCCCATATGAGCACCATCGTAGTAGCTGGAGAAGCTGAAGCTGTGGTGGGTGTCGAGCCAGCCGTGGTTCGCATGACCGCGATCGGCGGACGCCCGGAGGGTGATGGCGGGAGTGGTCGTTTTCATGGTCGTGAGGTAGGGTAAAGTGAGGACTCTGTTCCGCTTACGAGAACAGCATGCCCCGGGGCCGACCCGACCGCCAATGCCGGTTGCGTCACAAGTTCATGCACGTAGGGTATGAACTTCGGAGAGAGTTGTCCATGGAGTTCCATCAATTATCTGACCGACATGTCGTGGAACCCTCAGAAACAGCTCGCCATCCTCCGACACGAGGAGATTGAGTCCCTTTTCGATTTTCTGGAAGAGACCCAGTTCTGGATCAAGGATGAGAACGCCCGTTACCTGCGGGTGAATCGCGCATTTCACCTCAACTACTCTCTCGCCCGGCCCGAAGACGTCGTCGGCCTCACCCCGAATCGTGGACGAATGCGACGCTCGCCCGGCTCTCGGGACTGTCCGTGAGCGCCTTCGAGCGGAAGTTCCGCCGACATCTCCAGACCTCGCCGATGCAGTTCCTGAAAAGGCTCCGTCTCTCCCGGGCCGCCGCCGCCCTCGTTCAATCCGATCGACCTGTTGTCGAGGTAGCGTTGGCAGAGGGATTCTGCGATCAGCCGCACTTCACGAGAGAGTTCAAGCAGGCTTTCGGAACGACGCCGAAGGTCTGGCGGGAGAGGTATTTGGGAGGGTGAAAAAATGAATTGGTTTTAGGGAAACCGAAAGGAGGAAGCGAGTCTTGACACCCGGAAACGGGGATGGTATTCTTGCGGTATGACCGCTGCCAAGATCGCGATTTCGATTGATCCGGAAGTGCTTCAGCGCATTGACTTGCTGGTAAGGGACAGAAAGTTTCGCAGTCGATCAGAAGTTTTCCAGACCGCCGTTGCCGAGCAATTAGCGCGGCTAGCCGAACATTCTTTGGCTGCAGAGTGCGAGAAACTAAACCCGGCCGAAGAGCAGGCATTTGCTGATATTGGGCTTTCCTCCGAGCTAATCGAATGGCCGGAATACTGAGAGGCGATATCTACCGGGCCGAACTCGATCCAACCGTCGGCCATGAGCAGGCCGGTCGTCGCCCGGTCCTCATTCTCAGCCAGACCATCTTCAATGATCGATCTGGAACCGTAATCGCGCTGGCCCTCACCAGTCAGGAGCCAAAAGCGGGATATCCTCTCACCTTTGAATTGACGAAGACAGGCTTATCAAAACGGACCTGGGTTAAAATCTCACAAATTCGGACACTCTCGACACAGAGGCTTGCCGGAAGACTTGGCTCGTGTCACCCATCTGAACTCGAGCAGATCGTGAAGGGGCTGAACGAATTGCTTGGTTAAGGACGAAGGAGTCCGGCAAGGCGGGCGGGTCATTATCGCACCTAATCGGTCGTAAGAGGAACGCCGCTTTTATTCAAAGGATAGCGGCAGATGATCAAGACAATCACCGATGCCCTGTGCTAGGCTCTCTCTCATGAAAGGGGGAAACCGCCAGCCAAGTCACCTTCAACGGACAACTCATCGCCGGCCCGCGGCCTCACAGAGCGGGAGATTTGCCCGGCGGGCGGACTCTTCGCTACCCCCGCTAGAAACGTAATCCACTGTCATGGCTAAACATAAACTTAAAGTGGGGATAGACAGCTACTGCTTTCATCGACTCTTCGGGGAAGTCTACCCCCATCAATATCTATCGCACCCCGCTTTCACCCTCGATGATTTCCTGGATTTCTCGGAGTCTGTGGGCGCAGATGGGGTTTCATTGGAGTCCTGTTTTTTCCCGGAATTCTCTAGCGACTATTTGGCTTCGGTGAAAGCTTCATTGGATACGAGGGGATTTGATCGGGTCTACGCCTGGGGGCATCCGGATGGTCTTGAAGGCGGGGCCAATGCCCGGGAGATCGATTCGATGATGGAACATATCCAGCACGCAAAAGCGATCGGTGCCGATGTCATGCGTGTCGTCGGCAGTAGCTTGATGTTTCGTTTTGAGCCGCATGAACCTCAACTTGAAAAACTGGCTTCGATTTTCAAAACGGTAGTGGTTGAGGCAGAGTCCCACGGGATCAAACTCGCGATTGAGAACCATATCGATTACAACTCGGATGAAATATTGTCTTTGATCAAGGAGGTGAATTCCCCGAATTTCGGAGTGAATTTTGATTCGGGAAATTTCCTGCGGGTGTTGGACGATCCGGTTAAGGCGATGGAGAAGCTCGCCCCTTACGTCATGGCGACCCACATCAAGGATATGTTGCCGGTGAAAGGAATTTCTGTGGACGAGTGGTATTTCTTTTCCTGTGTGCCAACCGGTAAAGGATTGATCGACAATCAGCGAATCGCCCAACTGTTGGTCGATAACGAATACGAAGGGCTTTTTGCCGTGGAGACCGATACGCTCCATCCGGACTATGCTTTTAAAGAGTTGGAAGTCGTAGCGCAGAGCGTGCAGCAATTGAAGAAAATTTCCGAAAACTGCCGATATCCATAGCGCGTCAACCGGATGAAAAGATTAAATAGTTAACCCCTGAAAAATACCATGTCAGATCTTAGAGAGAAATTCGAAAGAGACGGTTTTGTGATTGTCGATGTCTTGAGCGAGGAGGAAATAGCCGGGTTTCGAGCGGTGATGGACGGCTTGCTGAGCGAAAGTAAGCATACCTCGGATACGAATATCCATAGTTCCGCCCTCCAGCATCTCGGCGACGAAATCTCTGACTTCGGCAACGAAGCCCGTCAGTATTATTTCCACCTCCTGACGAAACCTGGGACCGAACCCATTCACGACGCGTTTTACCATCCTAAAGTGTTGAGAATTGTGGAAGAGTTGCTGGGTCCGAACTTAATTGTGAACAACGCGTCGATCCTCGCATTCAATCCCGGTGTGACCTATAGTCTCGGCTGGCACCGCGACATTATCCAGATCCCGCAACCCGAGATCGAAGACTGGTTGTTTAGCAAAGCGCGTCATCATAACAGCATTCAAATTAATTTGCCCCTGGTAGAGGAAAATTCCCTGTGGGTCGTTCCCGGCAGTCACCATCGGGCGAATACTCCCGACGAAAATGCCGCCTTTGCAGGAAGTAAGCATTATGCTCCCGTCGGCAATGAAATGCCGGGAGGGATCCCCGTCAGATTAAACGCGGGGCAGGCTGTCTTTTACAATAATAATCTGATTCACCGCGGTCACAGCACAAACTCGGAGCTACCGAGGCGCACCCTGCACATGGGCTATCATAGTGCTTCGTTACCACCAACCTGGCATTTTTACCTTTTGAACGCTGAATTACTGACCGATGATTATCTGGCGGGACTCGACCCTACGATGCGCCGGATGATGGATGAATACAAAGCATGCCTCGCCCGGTATCCAAAAATGGAAGACACGTGGACACGAGCTTTTAATGGTTTGTAGGAAGACCACCTGCGTCGCCCGAGGACCGTAGCCATTTTATCGCCATGATGCAGGGCACACCCAACCCAACCCCGCCAAAATGAAAACAACCACCTGCCTTGCCCTTCTCCTCTTATCGTCTCTCATTCCGCTCCGCGCGGCGGATGAACTCTTCGACAAGTTCAACCTCGCGGCGTGGTGCATCGTGCCCTTTGACGCGCAGAAACGTTCCCCCGAGGCGCGGGCCGAGATGGTCGCGAAGATGGGTCTCACGAAGATCGCCTACGACTGGAGAGCGGAGCACGTTCCTGAGTTCGAGCGCGAGATCCTCACCTACCGGAAGCACGGGATCGAGTTCTTCGCCTTCTGGGGTCAGCACGAGGAAGCCTTTGCGCTCTTTAAAAAATACGGGCTCAGCCCCCAGCTCTGGATGATCATGAAAGAGCAGGGTGAGACGCAGGAGGAAAAAATAAAAAACGCGGCGGAGGGTCTCCTCCCCCTCCTCGAAAAGGCGAAAGCGCTCGGCAGCCAGGTCGGTCTCTACAACCACGGCGGCTGGGCGGGCGAGCCTGAGAACATGGTCGCGGTCTGCGAATACCTGAAGAAGAACCACGGCACGGAAAACGTCGGCATCGTCTACAATCTCCACCACGGGCATTCCCACCTCGACCGCCTCCCTGCTGCGATCGAGCTGATGAAACCTCATCTTCTCTGTTTGAACCTCAACGGTATGGACATCGCGGGCGATACGAAGGGACGCAAGATCCTCCCCCTCGGTGTCGGCACGGAGGATGTGAAGGTCCTGCGTCAGATCCGTGCGAGCGGCTACAGTGGGCCGATCGGGATCCTCAATCACACCGACGAGGACGCCGAGGGACGGCTCCTCGATAATCTCGACGGGCTCGCCTGGCTCGTCCCCCAACTCGACGATGCGCTGCCCGCAGCCAAGCCGACCTACCGCACCTGGAGCGAGGCAAAGGCCAAAGCAGAGGCGAAGGCCCCCTCCCCTGCTCCCGCTGCCGCCACCAAAGCGAGCGCAGTGCCCTCCTTCAGCGATGAGTTCGGCAAGGCCCTCTCGGGCGGTCTGCTGCTCGATGGCAAACCCGAGTTTCACACTTTGCCTTTTACGATCGAATGCCGCGCCAAACTCGAAAGCAAAGACCGTTTCAACATCCTCGTCGCCTGCAATCCCAAGTCGGCGAGCACGCACTGGGAGCTCTACACCCACGCCGGGCGCGGCACTCTCGCCCTCTACCTGCCCGGTCGCGGCGGCGATTACGATTCAGGTGTCGACCTCTGCGACGGCCAGTGGCACAACCTCGTCGCGAGCGTCAGTGAGGAAATGGTCACGCTTTGGGTCGATGGCAAAATGGTTTTCGAAAAACCCACTGCTCCCGCCGGACCGGTGCGACATGCCAAGGTCGAGTCCATCGCCTTCGGCCGGCTCGTCGAGGGAACGATAGGCTGCGACGGGATTATTGATGATGTCCGCCTCTCCCGCGGGGTCATGAAGCCCCGCCCCGGGAACGCTCCGCGCCTGCGCATGGACAACACTCTCGGGCTCTGGTCATTCGACGACCTCGGGTCCGGCGCTCCTGTCGTCAAAGCGCCCGACCCGGCGCCCTTCACCCCCGAGCTGCCGCCGCTAAACAAAGCGGACAACGAGCATTGGCAGGAGTTCGTCAATCGCGAGCGTGCCTTCGACTATTACGGCAAGCAGGCTCTCCATTTCATGAAACAAAAAACGCTCCCCGATCTCATCCCCGCCTTTCCCGGGATGGACGGAGGCCAGCAGGGCCACTGGGGCAATCAGAACGATCAGGTCACCTGGCGCGACGGCCGTTTCGCCGCGAGCGATCTCGGCAGCGTCTTCAGCACCGTCTTCAAAGGCGCGGGCCTGACGATACCAAAAGGCGTCTGTGTCCGCTTCGATGACAAGGCGGCGGTCTTTGATCCCGCGACCCTTTCCTTTCCCCTGATCTGGACAGGCGGCTTCGTGAAGCTCAACGACAACCGTCACGGCTTCATGGGCGGCGGGCAGCTGGACGGGGAAGTCGTCGCCAAGTCCGATCTCAAGCAAAAAGGCGAATACCACGGATTCTACCGCCACGACAAAGAAGTGGTCTTCTCTTATACCGTCGATGGCGAAGCCCGGCTCGTCACGGCGCGGGGTGAAAACAAAGACCTCAGCGCGCTGACGAAGGGTGGTCCCGCGCAATGGCCGCAGTGGCTTGAGACGAATGGCGAGTTGGGCAACCAGACACCCTTCGCCACGGACCGCCTCACGATCCCTTTCGAGAATCCCTACGGCACCCTGTTTTTCATCACCGCCCACGATTTTTTCAGCGATGGCACTGCCGCGATCGCCACAATGACCGGCGAGGTCTGGCTCGTCAAAGGCATCGATGAGAAGCTCGAGAAACTGCGTTGGAAACGTTTTGCCACCGGCCTGCACCAGCCCCTCGGGGTCAAAGTCGTGAAGGACAAACTCTACGTCCTCGGCCGCGACCAGATCACCTGCCTGCACGATCTCAATGGCGACGACGAAGCCGACTTCTACGAGTGCATCACCAACGCGATGCAGACCTCGCCCGGCGGGCACGACTTCATCGTCGGGCTCGAGACCGATGCCGAAGGACGCTGGTATTTCGCCTCGGGCAATCAGGGCGTCTGCCGCATCACAAAGGCGGGGCGGACATTCCTGTCTGCCTCTGATGCCGAAGCCGAGCAGCAGACAGGAGTGTCTGCTCCACCTTCCTTAGAAGTCCTCGCGACCGGATTCCGCAATCCCAACGGACTCGGCATCTCACCCGACGGTCGTTTTCTCACCACGAGCGTGCAGGAGGGTGATTGGACTCCCGCGACGAGTATTTGCCAGATCGAACTCGGTAAAAACGAAGGGGCTCACTTCGGCGCCGGCGGTCCGAAAGAGGGCGGGACCCCCGAGCCTGTCCTGATGTATCTGCCCCGCGGCGAAGACAACAGCGGGAGCAGCCAGGCCTTCCTCTCCGGCGACCAATGGGCCCCACTCCAGGGCGACGGCAATCTCGTCCATCTCTCCTCAGGCGGCGGTAGCGCCTGGCTCGTGATGCGGCAGAATGTCAAAGGTCTCTGGCAGGGCGCGGCGGTGCGCATCAGCGGCAACTTCGACTCGGGTCCGCAGGGCGCTAGGTTCAATCCGAACGACGGTCATCTCTACGTGAACGGCATGCAGGGCTGGGGCAGCTACACGCCAAAAGACGGCTGCTTCCAGCGCGTACGTTTCACCGGGGGCGACAAGCCCGTGCCGGTGGGCTTCGAGGTGCGGGACAACGGCGTCCTCGTGCGCTTCAACCAAGCGGTGAAAGGGGCGGACCTTTCCACCACCTTCGCCCAGTGCTGGAACTACCTCTACAGCGCCGCCTACGGCTCGCCCGAGTATTCTATGCGCTACGCAGACACTCCCGGACATGACCACCTCGAGGTCCGCAGCGTGCATTCACTCGAGGGAGGAAAGGCTCTCTTCCTCGAGATCCCCCAGCTCATCCCTGCGAGTCAGATACACCTGCGCCTCAGCACCGGGCACGATCTTTTTCTCACCGCCCATTGGCTTGGCGAGGCCTTCACCGACTTCCCCGGCTACACGCAGATAACGAAGACGAACCGCGCCGCCCAGATCGGGATGACTGCACCCGCGGCGAGCAAACCCAATCCCTGGGCCGGCGGTCAAGCCGGGCG
>JBDNIL010000212.1:0-9241 GCA_041688355.1 Verrucomicrobiales bacterium
CACCGCGCTCCAGCGCTTCACCGTGAGGACCTTGAAATTCATTCGCTGGTTGCGGAACTTCGTCTACCGCGAGACTTCGTGGGAGGCGGCAATGGCCCGGCTACGGCGTGCCTACGCGGTTTTTTGAAGAGGAGTTTTCTACACCAATGCCGTCCCTTAAACCTTGGGAAGGTATAGGACAAGCCGTTGGTGCTTGGTCGCTTAACTTAGCGCCATCGGTTACTGGCCCCTTTTTGGCCCCTTTTTGGTTTTGCTTCGATTGAATCTGCCGCCTGAATTGTCGGCGATGGCGGTTCAGGCGCCGAGGTAGGCTTCCTGCACGCGGGGGTTTTGCAAAAGTTCCGCGCCGCTGCCGGAGAGCGTGATCGTGCCGGTTTCGAGCACGGCAGCGCGGTGGGCAAGACGCAGTGCGATATTAGCATTTTGCTCAACGAGGAGAACGGTGACGCCGGCTTTGTTGATCTCACGCACCACATTGTAAATCTCCTTTACAAGCATGGGTGCGAGGCCCATGGAGGGTTCGTCGAGCAGGAGGGTGCTCGCACGGCTCATGAGGGCGCGGGCGACAGCGAGCATTTGCTGTTCTCCGCCGGAGAGTGTGCCGGCGGGCTGGGAAAGCCGTTCGCGCAGGCGCGGGAGGGTGGTGAGGATCTGCTCAAGGTCCTCGGCCACGGCTTTGTGATCCTTGCGAATCCATGCGCCGATGCGGAGATTTTCCATCACGGTGAGATTGCCGAAGATGCCGCGGCCTTCGGGCACTTGCGCGAGGCCGAGAGCGACAATTTTGTCTGGGGCAATGCCGCGAAGTTCTTTGCCACCGAGGCGGACACTGCCGCCGAAGCGGAGGAGCCCGGAGATCGCCCGAAGCGTGGAGGTTTTGCCCGCGCCATTGGCGCCTATCAGGGTGAAAATTTCACCTTTTCGCACATCGAAGGAAATGCCCTTCACAGCGTGGATGTCGCCGTAGGAAACAGAGAAATTTTCGACAGATAGGGCGATTTCACTCATGAAATTTTCTCGTTTCCTTGAAATTCAGTCTTCGTCGCCGGTTCCACCCAGATAGGCTGCGATGACGCGCGGGTTAGCGCGGATTTCTTCAGGAGTGCCTTCGGCGATGGTCTTGCCAAAATCGAGGACAGTGATGCGGTCGCAGAGATTCATCACGAGGTGCATGTGGTGTTCGATGAGGACAAGAGTGACTTTAAAGTGTCCCTTCACCCAGCGGAGAAACTCCGTGAGGTCGGCTGTCTCACCAGTATTCATACCGGCGGCAGGTTCGTCGAGGAGAAGAAGGTCGGGCTTGAGCGCGAGGGCGCGAGCGATTTCCAATTTGCGCTGGGAACCATAGGGGAGTTCGCCGGCAAGACCGTGGGCGTGATCGGCCAGGCTGAATGTCTTCAGAAGTTCCAGGCTTTCCCCGATGGACTGTTTCTCATCACGGCCAAAGCGGGGAAGGCGCAGCATGGCATCCAAGGCCGAGTAGTGGAGCTGCGAATCGTAGGCAATACGCACGTTGTCGAGGACGGTCTGGTTGTTCAGGAGTCGGATATTTTGAAACGTGCGCCCGATTCCCTTGATGGCAATACGCCCCGGGCGCAGTCCGGCAATCGACTCCGAGCGAAAACGAATATCGCCTTCCGTGGGTTTGTAAATGCCGGTGATGAGATTGAATAGAGTGGTCTTGCCCGCGCCGTTCGGACCGATGATCCCGTGGGTGTGGCCGGACTCCACGCGAACATGACAATTTGAAATGGCGCAGAGACCGCCAAAGCGTTTGGTTACGTTGTCAACCTCAAGAAGGGCGCTCATAACTTGCGGCGTCCTTTTAATTCGCGCTTGGGTAAAAACCAGGTGAGCTCCCTCATGCCCATGATGCCACGCGGACGGAAAAGCATGAGCAGGATGAGGAGGCTGGAAAGAATGACCATGCGCCAGTAGCCCAAACCCATATTTTCCAATTGGTAGAAAAGAAAGGTAAATACCACTGCGCCAAGAATCGAACCTCCCAGCGAACTGATACCTCCCAGATAGACCATGACGAGGATTTCGGTGGATTTCACGATGTCGAAATACTTCGGATTGATGAAATTCAAGTGGGAGTAGAGTGCCCCGGCCACACCGCCGAAAAATGACGACACCACGAAGGCGAGGATCTTAGCTTCGCGAACGCGCACACCCATGGCGTTCGCGGCGATCTCGTCCTCGCGGATGGCGATGATGGCGCGTCCGAATTTGGAATACACAAGATTGCGAATGACAAACATCGTGACGACAACCCAGAAAAATGTCCACGGCAGCGTGGTGTATTTATCAACCCCAAGCAGCCCCGCCGGACCGCCGACGTAGGAGATATTTTCCCACGACGATTTGACGATCATGAGGAAAGCAAGGGTGATAATGGCAAGGTAATCGCCGCGTGTCTTGAAGGAAAGCAGCGCCAAAAGGAGGCCGATGATCGCCGCCATGACACCACCAAAAATGACAGCCACGGGAAACAGCATCGGAATATCAGGCGTCCACTTTGTGGTGAAAACGGCAGAGGTGTAAGCCCCCAAGCTCATGAAACCCGCGTGCCCAACCGAGAACTCACCCATGTAGCCGTTCACGAGATTCAGGCTCACACAGAGAATGATATTGATCCCGATCGTTATGAGAATAATCTGCGTGTAACCGCTGCAAATGGGCTGGTAATGGGAAAGAATCGAAACGGCAAAGCCGGTCACGACCAGTGTAGGAAGGATCCAGCGGTTACGCGCGATTTGGGAGAGAAAAGCGCTCATACCTTCTGATTCGGCGCCTGACCGAGCAGACCGTAGGGTTTGAAAATGAGGATAAGCAGCAACAATGAATAGGAAATGAGATCGCGATACGAGGAGTCAAACATCACCACGGCAAGGACTTCCACCGCACCCAGAAGGAAGCCGCCGAGGACAGCGCCGCGGATGCTCCCGATGCCACCTACGACCGCGGCAATGAAGGCCTTCCAGCCAACCAGGATACCCATGCTCGGAGCAATGACGGGATAGGCAAGGCCGTAAAGCATGCCTGCCGCGCCACCAAGACCCGCTCCGATAAGAAACGTCGTCGAGATGATGCGATCAACGGGAATGCCCATGAGGGGGACCGTGCGCGAATCAAAGGAGATGGCGCGCATTGCCATGCCGTAACGCGTTTTCCGGATGAGGAAATCCAGTGCCACCATCAGAATCAGAGACACGCAAATGATGACGATCTGTAGGGCAGTAATGGTGAGGGTCACCGAGGCCCCGGCAGCGTCAGGATGGGGCATTTCGAAAAGCTCAAACGTCGTATTCGTGAAAAGCTTGGGCATCGACTTCGAGTAGGGAAAGATCACAAGGGTGAGGCTTTGAATGAGGAGGCCACAGCCGAGGGCGGTAATGATCGCAGAGACCCGCGGTGCATTGCGCAGCGGACGGTACGCCACCCTTTCGATGGACGCGCCGAGCACGCCAATGATGATCATCACCAAAAGAAGTATGACAATGAAGCTTAGAAGCGGGGGGAAGACGACCAGGACCGGAGTGAGAACACTCACGAGCAACATGCAGGCGAAAGCGCCCAGCATGAACAAATCCCCATGAGCAAAATTGATCATGGTCAGCACTCCGTAGACCATCGTGTAGCCCAGTGCAATGAGGGCGTAAATCGAGCCCTGCTGCAAGGCGTTGATCGACTGCTGCGCGAGGTAAAGAACGTGGTCGAGCATCCGATCTTAACAGTGCTAAAGAGTCATCGAGCCCAGGAGAAAAGACTTCCTTCACTGCCCTCCAGGTCCCTGATGATGAAACCGGTGATCAGGGCTGAGCGTTCGCCACCCAGACGAACTCCCCGCCTTTAATCTGCAGAATAACAGCACTCTTGATCGGATTGCCACTGCCGGGCTGAAATTGCATCGTGCCGGTGATACCGTCGTATTTCGGGATCTTAGCGAGCGCACCGCGAATGGCCTGGCGGTCGAGACTGCCTCCATCGCTGATAGCTTCGACGAGCAAACCGAAGGCATCATAGGTAAGGGCGGCAACATCATCGGGCTCCTGGCCATATTTCGCCTTGTAGTCGGCCATGAATTTCTGGGCGATGGGCGTGGCGATCTGGGTCGAGTAGTGGTTGCAGAAATACGAGCCCTCGATGGCGGCACCTCCAAGTTTGATGATTTCGGGCGAACTCCAGGCATCGCTGCCAACGAACTGCGCAGTGATGCCGAGGCTGCGTGCCTGCTGTGCGATGAGCGGCACGTCATTGTAGTAGGCTGGCAGGAAAATCATCTCGGGGTTGGTGGATTTGATTTTCGTAAGCTGCGCGGAGAAGTCCTTGTCACCGGTGGTGTAGGTTTCAAAGCTGACGATCTGTCCGCCATCGTTTTCGAAAGTCTTCTTGAAGAGCGCGGCCTGTTGATTGGGAGCCTCGGAGGAACTATCATAGAAAACGGCTGCCGTTTTGGCCTTGATGTTGTTCAAGGCGAACTTCGCCAGCACCTGAGCCTGAAAAGTATCGGTAAAACAGGCGCGGAAAACGTATTCCTTCGGCTTGCCGGTGCTTGGGTCGAGTGTGGTATCGTGATTTGTGGACCACGGCGAAATCATGACGCACTTGGCTGCCTCGGCGATGTCCGAAGCGGGAATGGCACACACACTGGCATCGGGGCCGATCATGGCAACGACTTCATCCTTAGTGATAAGGCGCTGCGCGACGGCGGCAGCCTGGTCGGCCTTTGCTCCGTTGTCACCGATGACGAGGTTGATCGGGAGGGTTACTTCGCCGACTTTAATACCTCCGGCAGCGTTGATCTGTTCCACGAAAAGCTTGGCAGCATTTTGCGAGGAGGCTCCCACGGCGGGCATCTCGCCGGTCAACTCCGTATTGAGCCCAATTTTGACGGAAGGTTCGCTGCTTTTGCCGCATCCTGTCAAAACGGCTAGGGACAACGAGCCAAGAAGGATAAGGATACTTTTCATATTTCGCTTTATAAAGGGTTCCGCAGCGGGTAGCAAGCATTATTTCTGGGAATTTGCTTTCCCATCCCTCGACTCCCTTCCCGCCGGAGGCCCGGGGTCGGAGGGGGTTTAAGTTCTTCGCGATCCCTGGCTGCACGGAAGGAGCTGTCGAGCCCGCCTTTTCAATCGTTTTGGAGTTGCTGATGAAGACGCGGCGGATCGCTTCTAGACGCTCAAGCCAGCGAGCGTCTCCTGATTGCTCGTGCCGAACTTGCCCACCTCGAGATTCATTTCGTTGAGCATCTGCACCCAGAGGTTGGAGAGCGGCGGCGGGTTCTTCGGATCGTGGGCAATGTGCTGACCGTGCTTGAACCGGCCGCCGGAGACAAGGATGGGCAGGTTGGTCGCATCGTGGCTGGAGGCGTTGCCCATACCGGCGCCGAACACGCTCATGGTGTGATCGAGGAGTCTTGAACCACCATCCTGCGACTCTTTGAGGCGTTTGATGAAGCCGCCCCATTCGAGCAGCAGGTCGCGCTCAAGGACGGCGAGCTGGGTGATTTTTCCGGCATCCTGGCCGTGATGACTGAGGTCATGATAAGCAAAGCTGGTGCCGGGCTTCGATGGGGTCTTACTGGTGCCGACATAATAAAGCGTGACGAGCCGCGTGAGGTCGGTTTGCACGGCAAGGCGCGCGACTTCCAGCATCAGCCCAAAGCGCGTGGTGTCCTCGCCCGGTCCGGGGTCCTTGATAGCGGACACTCCTGGCTGGGGCTTCGGCTGCTTCGCGTAATTCTCCGCGCGCACCATGCGCTGCTCGAGTTCGCGGACGCTGGTGAAGTATTGGTCGAGCTTGTCCCGGTCGCTCGGGGTGACACCACGCTCCAGACGCTTCGCTTCATCGGCCACACGGTCGAGGATGGACTGTCCTTCCTGGACACGGGCGACTTCCTCGGCGATTTCGGCGGGCGTGCCATTGATGAAAAGTTTCGCAAACGCCTGCGCGGGACTGGTCTCGGGCGGGATGGCCACACCGCTGCGCGTGTAGCTGCTGCTGTAGGCCCCGCTGGTGGAAAAGTTCAGCGAAGCGTAGCGTGTCTCGTGCCCGAACTTCTCAGCGGCAAACTGGTCGAGTGAGAGGGTATTCTTGAACGACGGCGAGCCCGGATGTGGCGCACCGGTGAAGAACGATTTGTCCGAAGCATGCCCGTCGCGCACCTCGGGGTGATTGAGTCCCGAGATGATCGTGAAGTCCCTGCGATGCGGCTGCAGCCCTTCGAGGTAAGGCGTCGCGACATAGTCAGCTCCCGCCTCTTTCGGAAAAAGGAACGGCGCGTGGAAGCTGAAGTAATTCAGGATGCCGATGAAGCGCATCGGCGGCTTCGGGTCCGCCGGGAAGGCGGGCAGCATGGCGTCGAGCCAGGGCAGCGCGAGCGTGATACCCGAGCCCTTAAGCAAGGCACGGCGGGAAATGGCACGCCGGGTGGTGAAGTTGATGTTTTTCATGGGGTGCCTTTACTTTTGAGTGAATACGCGGCTTTGAATCACTTCATGGAGGAGGCTCCGCAGGCCGTAATCCCTGGCTTTGGTTTTCGCGACGATGGACTCGACGACTTCGCGGTCGGCGAACTGGAGGTTTGCTCCGGTGAGGTGGGCGATAAGTTTTTCGGTGACGCAGTGGGCGAGTTGCCCGGGGTTGGCGAGGATGAGTTGCTTGAACCCGTCGACGTCCTTGAATGTGCGGCCATCAGCGAGGGCGTAGCTGGGATCCACGGGCAGGCCCTGCGTGTAATAGCGGATGTCGCTGCCGGGAGGCAGCGTGACTTTGCGAATCTGATCTCCCTTCACACCGGCGATCCCATAGTGCTCGGCGAGGCGCTCGTTGAGCATCGCAAAGTCACTCTGCACGACATTGCGTACGCTGAGGTCATGCGTGAGCAACTCATCGAAGCGGCGCCCTTTCGCCATCTGCTCCTTCACGAGTGTGAGATACCCGTCCACCTCTGCGTCGCCCACCGGACGGCGAAACACCTTCGGCAAAAACGCTAACAGGAGACGCTGCGCATCGGCTTCGGGCTGCGCGGAGACGACACGCAGGTCTTTGCCCGGCACCGCTGGATTCGCGGGCTGGAGTGGCAGGTCACCATAGAGGAGCTGATGCCCGCGCGGCGGCCACTGCTCGTGCAGCGGGCCTTCGATTTCCACCCACTCATATGCTCGTCTTCGGTGCGTCGCCACAGAGAGTGGTGTAAGTCATCGCCGCCTTGCCGTCCACGAGCACGCGCAACTCTTTGCCACGCACTTCCACCGCGAGGTCGTGCCAGACGTCAGGCTCGATGACTACCTTTTCGGTCTTCGCATAATAGAATTTGCGGTTCCACGTGCCCTTCTTTTTCAACTCCGCCGCTTCGGGCGAATCCTTCGGATGCAGCACGTCATTGTCCGCCGCCACGATGCTGTCGTTGCGGATGTGCAGACTCACGACATTGAAGACCTTCTCCAAAATCGGATTCTCCCCGCGAATCCCAATCGCCGCCATGCCGCCGACCGGCAGCTTGAACCGGCAGCGCAAGCGCACGTCGTGACCTGCCGCATTGCGTGAGAGGCCGGAGCCGTGCTTCTCCTCCGGAAAGTTCTGTCCCCGCAACGCCCCGTCCACAATCTGCCACCACTCCGGCCTCGCCTCGTCCGCGCCGACCGCCTTGCCGAGAGGATTTTTCGCATCGCTCCCGCTCGCGAGGAAGCCATAGCTCGACCAGTTCTTGGCAAACACCGCCACGTCGGAGAAATCATCCGTCCAGCGCGTGAGGTCTGGTTTCTCGTCCTCTGAGGGCGCTGCAGCCAGCGGAGCGAGCAGCAGAGCAGTGAGAGCCGAGCAGAGCGAAACCTGAGCAACGCGGAGATGGCCGCAGGCAAGTAGCCGGCGACGACGATGACGAAAAGGCAGCCAAACAGCCGACCAGAATGATCTCAAAAGATCGAGGGCGACGGCGAGGGTGTGCTTCATGGGAATGTAAGTCATGCGAGCACCCCCTTCACCACCTCGCCGTGGACGTCGGTGAGTCGATAGTCGCAGCCCTGGAAGCGGTAGGTGAGTTTGGTGTGGTCAATACCGAGTTGTTGCAGCGCCGTGGCGTTATTGCTAGGAATTTGCTTTTTCATCCCTTCCGCATCCTTGTCGCCCTTGGGCCGGGGAAGGAGGGGGTTCAATAGACTTCAAACCGGAGCTGCTAGAAGCAAAACATTGAGCGATGGGTCATTCCAGCATCTAACACCCCTGCGCGGATCCTAGTCGCGTTAGATTGCTACTTAACGCCCTCTCTCCATCTCGGCGCGGCGCATAGGCATTGCATCCACGATGGCAAAAAGGTCACGGGTGGTCAGAAACGAATCCCGGCGAAGCTTTTCCCCTCCCTCCTTACCAATCAGAACAATCGAAAATGCCCGAACCTCAAAAACAGTTTGCACGACAAAGTCCCGCTCCACGAGTCCGGCCCAATCGGCCACCAATTCAGCGGACTGCCTCTGATACGTCTTGTCCTCACGGCTGGGAGCCGAAATGACTAAGATGCAGTTAGAGGAGGCGACCGAGGATTCCATGGCAAAAAGGACGAATAGAAGGAAGATGAATACTCGTGGCATGGGTGAATATACTCCGAAACACTTCATCCACCATCTGCCGGAGCTGACCCCTGATGCGCGCCCTCAGCCCTTGCGAGAGCGGCAGCAGGGTCTTCGTTGAGGTCAGCGTGGAGGAAGGCTGCGTTTTCGGGCAGGACGACGTGAAGGTCGTTGGCCGTATGCAATGCAGCGCGGACGGATTTCGCGCGGAGCTCGAGCACATGGCCGCCGTGACGCCGATCCGCGCTCAGGAAGTGCAGGTGGTATCCCGGCACATTGATCGTGCGCGCATAGGATGGCGTGTAAAAGCCGACCAGTGTCCCCTGGATGTTTTCAAATTGAAACTCAGCTTGGTGCGATGTGGCCTCAACCAGACTCACTCCGTCCTCGGCCTTGCAGGCCACGCGGACATGGATAAAGTCGAAAATACTGTCGATGCGGATGGCGGCGAGGAGGTTTGCCGAGGGGCGCATCGCGGACAGGCGAGCGCAGAGGTCCTCCCAGCTTAGGATATTCTCGCAGATTTCCGTGACATCGACATGGAACCGGGTGGCAACCCAAAAAGGCGCGGGCGTGGAATCCGGCATCTCTGCCAATGTCCCATCGGCCCCGGCGCGGTAACAGACGCCGTCGAGCAGAATGCCCTCGCCATCCAGGCCCACAAA
>JBDNIL010000213.1:0-11768 GCA_041688355.1 Verrucomicrobiales bacterium
AGTTCTTTTTTGCTCAGCACGACGACCCCGACGGTGGCGACGAGGATGAGCACGGCCACGATCTGGACAGGGAACCAGTAAGTGCTGAAAAGGAGTTCGCCGATGCGATGCACGTCGGAGGTGCCGGGGCCCTCGACCTCGGTGAGGGCGGGCAGGGTCGCCTTGCCAACCTCGCTGCGGACGAGCACGGAGATGACGAGGGCAATGAAGCCGACGATGACTGTGCCGGCTCCGATGATGTTAATGAGAGGACGCCGGCGTTTTTCCTCTTCACGTACGTCGAGGAGCATGATGATGAAAAGGAAAAGGACCATGATCGCTCCCGCATAAACGAGGATCTGGAGGATGCCGACGAGAAAGGCGTCGAGCTGGATGAAGAGCGCGGCCAGCCCGAGGAAGGAAATCACCATCGAGAACGCCGCCGAGACCGGGTTGCGATTAACAACCACCCCAATTCCTCCCATGAGGGCGAGCGCTGAAAATAGGTAGAAGAGGAAGGACATGGCGGGGGAAAGGAGTAGTAGAGAAGTAGAGAAGCAGGGTAGTAAAGTAGGGGAGTTACAGAGACGCCCTCAGTTTTTCGGTGTAGGAGGAGAGGATTCTTCTTACTTCTTTGGCTTTTTCCTGGAGGGGAGTGGTATCGGCGAAGCCGAGATCGTGGCCGAGGATGAGCTGGTATCGCATCTCTTCGAGTGAAGCGTCAGAGTAGTTGTAGAACTTCAGTTTGTCAGATTTTCCCTTGCGGGTGAAGCCTTCGAAAATGTTGGACGGGACAGATACCGCTGACCGTCTGACTTGCGAAGTGAGACCGAAGATCTCTTCTTTAGGAAACTTGGCAGTGACTTCGTAAACGCCGAGAGCCAGCTCGTGGGCATTACGCCACACGATCAGATCCTCAAATGTTCTAGCTGAATCGCTCATGCCTTATTCTCTACTTCCTTACTTCTTTATTTCTCCGCTACTTCAATTCATTCCACTTATTCACGAGACCTTCGCGGACGCCGCCGATCTCGTAGAGTCGTTCTTTATCGTGGACCATCTCGGCGCGGCTGGTGCCGGTGATGGCGTAGTCTTTGCGGAGGTAGATGGCCTGCTCGGGGCAGACTTCTTCGCAGAGACCGCAGTAGATGCAGCGGATCATGTCGATCTCGAAGACGCGCGGGCGCTTCTCGACTTTGGCCCACTTGTCGTCGCTCGGGATCTCCTCGGGCAGGATCGTGATGGCGCGGGGCGGACAGATGAACTCACAGAGCTGGCAGGCGACACAACGCTCGCGGCCGTGCTCGTCCGTAACGAGAGCGGGGGCACCGCGGTAGTGTTCGGGGAGATGGTCATCCCACTTTTCCTCGGGATACTGCATCGTGACCTTGGTGCGACCCAGGAGGCTGCGGACAAAGTGGGCCAGAGTCACCCGCATCCCGGAGATGATGCCGGGAAGGTAGAGGTGCTCCCACCATTTCAGTTTTGGACGTTGGACGATGATGGCCATGGTTGGAGGAGGGGAGAAGCCGAGAAGTAGGGTAAAGGAGCTAAAAAGCAAAAGGGCTAAGCGCTAAAAAGCATCATTTAAAGAACGCCAGAAGGATGGCGGTGATGACGACGTTGGCGAGAGCGATTTCGAAGAAAAAGACCCAGCCGAGACGCATGAGCTGGTCGTAGCGGAAGCGGGGCAGGGTCCAGCGGATCACGATGAAGAAGATGATGAGAGCGATGACTTTCGCAAAGTAGACGCCGATGTGGATGAGGCCGTGCCACGAGGGGACGACGGCGTCGACGGACTCGGGCGCGAGCCAGCCGAAGGGGAGGCTCCAGCCGCCCAGGAAGAGGGTCACGGCGAGTCCCGAACCGATGATCATCGCGGCATATTCGCCGAGGAAGAAGAGGGCGAACTTCATCGAGCTGTATTCGGTGTGGTAGCCGGCGACGAGCTCGGTCTCACACTCGGGAAGGTCGAAGGGAAGCCGGTTCGTCTCGGCGAACATCGAGGTCATGAAGATGACGAAAGAGATGAACATGGGGATGACGAGGACCCACCCTTGCAGGCTGAGCCCTTCGCCCCAAAGCGGAAGGAGCGTCCAGCCGTTGAGCGCCTGCTCCTGAACGATACGGCCGAGATTGAGCTCGCCGTAGATCATGATGAGCGGGACGATGGAGAGACCGAGCGAGATCTCGTAGGAGATCATCTGGCTGGTCGAACGCACCCCGCCGAGGAATGAATATTTGGAATTCGACGACCAGCCCGCAAGGACGATGCCATAGACGCTCAGCGAGGCGATCGCGAAGACAAAAAGCGGCCCGACATCGAGGTCGGCGATGACCATTTTTTCCCCGAAGAGGCGGCTCCCGAAAGGGATCACCGCGCAAGTGAGCAGGGCCGGCACCATCGTGAGAGCGGGGGCGAGCCAGAAATAGAATTTGTTCACATGCGCCGGGGTGAAATCCTCTTTGAGGAGGAACTTGATCCCGTCGGCGACGGCCTGGAGAAGGCCGAAGGGGCCGACCCGGTTCGGTCCGACCCGGTCCTGAATCGCGGCGCTGACGCGACGCTCCGCCCACACCGACATGGCGACCATGGGCAGTGTCACGAGGAAGACAAAGACCACGATCTTGATGACCGCTGCGATGATGATATGCCAATCCATGTGGTCAGAAAGAAAGCGTAAGCCGAAGCGAAAGTTGAAAAGTAGCACGGGCTTCCAGCCCATGCATCGTGGCGTGACGACCGGACGATCCCACCCGTCGGAATCGCGAATGGACCTTCCCGGGATTCCGTTCATTTCCACACGAACCATGGGCTGGAAGCCCACGATACAGGGGGAGGCGATGGGGAAGAGGGATCATGTGAGTGCAATTCTGTTCTAGCCCACGATGAGGCCCGAGGCGATGCGTTGTTTTTCGCGTTCGAGGAGCGGGATGGTGACACCGGTCTCGAGGAGGGGGAGTCCGAGATCTCCGATCTGACCCCAGGTCAGGCCGGCGAATTCGCTCACTTCAGCGGCTAGCTGTTTGAAAATATCGGTCACCGCATAGATCCCGTTTCCACCGCCGGTGGCCTGGATGAGATCACGCACGATCTCCCACGACTCTAGAGTCTGGCCGGGTCCGTCGACGACTTTGTTGAGGCGTTGGAGGCGACCGGTCGCATTGATCATCGTTCCCGACTTCTCGGCCCAGCCGGCGCCGGGGAGGACGACATCACTCGCGTCGGCGGTCGCGTTGGCGAGCGGGTAGGTGGAGAGGAGGAAGTCGAGTTTGCCGAGCAGTTCGGTGCTGAAACCGGCGTCAGCGACGAGGTTTTCCTGCAAGGTGATGAGCGCCTTGATGCGGCCCTGTTCGATCCCGAGCTTGATCGTTTCGATCTGCGACCCGGGATCATCGAGACCGAGGATGAGTTTGACCCCGTTGGTGTTCGGATTGCGATCGGCGGAGATGAGGTAGCCGTCGGCTTCGCCCACGCGGGCGACGGTGTCGAGATGGCCGACCTTGAGATGTTTCACGAGACGATTGACCATGAGGAGCTCCTCATTCGTCATCCGGGCCGAGGCGATCACGGCGATCTCGCTGCCGTCGAGGGCGGAAAGTTTGTCGGCAGAGGTGGCGATGGCCTCGCTCCAGCTCGCGTGGCGGTGGTGATCGCCGTCTTTCACGAGGGGATCGGTGAGACGGGTCTCGCTCCCGATCCAGTGGAAATTGAGACGGTGCGAGTCGGGCATCCAATCGGAATTGACGTCGTTGTTTTGCCGCGGGGTGATGCGGTAGATCGTGTTCTCGCGGGCGAAGACGGTGATGTTGCAGCCGGTCGCGCAGTTCGTGTCGATCGTATTGGTCTCGCGCATGAACCAGACCCGCATTTGAAAACGGAAGTCATTCGAGGTGAGCGCGCCGACGGGGCAGATGTCGACGGTGTTGAGCGAGTAGTTGTTCGCCAATTCGCGACCGGGATAGACGGTCAGGACGGTGTGGCTGCCGCGATCAGTGAAGCCGAGAACCGGATCGTCGGCGATCTCTTCGGTGAAGCGGATACAGCGGCTGCACATGATGCAGCGCTCGTCATCGAGACGAACGCGGGGACCGACATCGACGTTCTTCGGCTTTTTCACCTTCTGCTCGCGGAAGCGCGATTCGCCTTTGCCGTGCTCGACGCTGAACTCCTGGAGGCCGCACTCGCCGGCCTGGTCGCAGATGGGGCAGTCGAGCGGATGATTCGCGAGGAGCAGTTCCATCACTCCCTTGCGGCACTCTTCGGTGAGCGGACCGGACGTCTTGATGCCCATGTTCGGCCCGATCGTGTTCGCGCAGGCGATGACGGGGCGGGGCATCCAGGCGATGGGAAGGTGGCCGTTTTCATCCGGGGCGGGGGCCTCGGCTCCGGGGGCGGGGCGCGGGGGCATGCCCATCTCGACGAGGCACATGCGGCAGTTCCCGGGCGAAGTCAGCTTGGGATGGTAGCAATAGTGCGGCACCTCGACACCGGCTTGACGACAGGCTTCGATCATCCGCATCCCTTTCGGGAACTGATGCCACACGCCGTCGATTTGCACGTCAACGAGATCTGTTTTTACTTCGCTCATTTCAGATTCTCAAAGGCCGGCGACGGCGGTCAGGGTTTCGGCGTTGACGATCGCTCCTTCGAGTTCGGGCCGGGTGTCGGAAACGAGTTCGTCGCGGAATTTCTCCACAAAACTCTCGGTCGGCCACGCGCAGGCCTCGCCGAAGGCGCAGATGGTGCGGCCATCGATGTTTTTGGCCACGCCGTAAAGGGTATCGATGTCGCTCGGGGAGGCTTTCCCGGCGACGATACGGTCGGTGATCTTTTTCATCCAGAGCGACCCCTCGCGGCAGGGCGTACACTGGCCGCAGGACTCGTGGGCGTAGAAATTGTTGATGTTGTTCAGGACCCAACTGATCGAGCGACTGTCGTCGATGACGATGACGCCACCCGATCCGGCCATCGATCCGCAGGCGGCGAGAGTGTCGAAGTCCATCGGAATGTCCCAGATCGTGAGCTTGCGCGCATCGTCGCCGCGTCCCACCGTGAAGACCTCGTCGGCACGCAGGACTTTGGCCGAGGAACCACCGGGAATGACCGCCTTGAGCTCGCGTCCGGGCTTGAGGCCGCCGCACATGTCATTGATGAGCTCGCCCATTGTGACTTTGCCGACCTCGACTTCAAAGTAGCCGGGCTTTTGCACGTCACCGCTCACGCAGAGGATGCGGGTGCCGGTGTTGTTCGGAGTGCCGGTCCTGGCCCAGTTCTCCGCCCCGATCTCGAGGATGTGTTTCACGTGACAGAGCGTCTCGACATTATTCACGATCGTGGGACAGAGGTAGAGACCCATCGCCGCAGGGAAGTAGGGCGGCTTGATGCGGGGGTAGGGGCGCTTGCCCTCGAGAGACTCGATCAGGCCGGTCTCTTCCCCACAGATGTAGGCTCCGGCACCGCGATGCACGTAGATTTCGAGATCGAATCCCGAACCCTGAATGTTTTTGCCTAGAAATCCTTTTTCACGCGCTTCGGCGATCGCCTTTTCGACGATCTTCGCGGCTTCGGGGAACTCTTCGCGGATGTAGATGTAGGAGAGGCTCGCCCCGACCGCGAAGCAGGCGATGGCCATGCCCTCGATGAGCTGGTGGGGATCCTGATGGAGGATGTAGCGGTCTTTGAAAGTGCCGGGCTCGGACTCGTCGGCGTTGCAGATGAGATAGACCGGCTTGGTGTTCGTCGGGGGGATGAAGCCCCACTTGACCCCGCACGGGAAACCGGCTCCGCCGCGTCCGCGCAGGCCGGCCTTTTTTACCTCGTCGATGATCTCCTGAGGCGGCGTCTTAAGCGCCTTTTTCAGTTGTTCGTAACCGCCCTCGCCCATGTAAGTCGCGAGGGAGGTGTCCCAGCCTTCGCGATCAATGTTGCGGAAGACGACCCGGTGCTCTTTGGCGTGCGGCACGCGGCCGCTTTTGTAGGAAATGCCGTTCATCACTTGGAATATTGGCTGATGAGACCGTCCACATCGGAGACCGCCTCGTGAAAATCATCGTTGACCATGCAGACCGGACCGAAGCCGCAACTCGCGAGACATTCGGCGAACTCGATGCTGAATTTTCCATCCTCACTCACTGCGATGGGGTGGTGGTGAGTCACACCGGAGCGGTCGATCCCCGTTTTAGTGCAGAGCGACTCCATCAGCTCGTAGCTGCCGGTCATGGCGCAGCTGAGGGTGCGACAGACGCGGATGTGGTATTTGCCGGGAGCTTCCTGGCGGAATCCGGGGTAAAAAGTGACCACCTCGAGAACCTTGATCGGTTCGAGCTCGAGTTTGGCGGCAGTCCATTCGACGGCATCGTCGGAGACATAGCCGAAGTGGTGCTGCAGGAGATGGAGCACCGGGAGGACCGCCGACCGCTTGCTCACCGGGTAATGGGTGATGCGATCGTCGATCTCTTTTTCGAGTTCTGAAGGGACGGCGAGTGACATGGTGGCAGGCAAATGGTTGGGCTCAGCGGTCGCATTCTCCCATTACGAAGTCGAGACTGCCGAGGATGGCGACGGTGTCGCTCACCATGCAGCCCTCGAGCAGCTTGGGCAGGATGCTGAGGTTAACAAAGGAGGGCGCGCGGATCTTTAGACGATACGGGACCCCGCCGCCTTTGGAGTGGATGTAGAAGCCGAGCTCACCCTTCGGATTTTCCGCCCCGAAGTAGACCTCGCCGGCCGGGGCGTCGAGCCCTTCGGTGACGAGGATGAAGTGGTGGATGAGCTCCTCCATGCTCATGAGAACCCGGTCCTTGTTCGGGAGACGTTCTTTCGCATCGACCACATTGATGGGACCGTCGGGCAGACCGGCGACGGCCTGACGCAGGATGCTGACGCTCTGGCGCATCTCTTCCATGCGGACGAGATAGCGATCGTAGCAGTCACCGACCGAGCCGATCGGGATGTCAAACTTGTAGCGGTGGTAGTCGAGGTAGGGGTTGGCCTTGCGGACGTCGTGATCGACTCCCGAGCCGCGGAGATTCGGGCCGCTGAGGCCCCAGGCGATCGCGTCCTCTTTGGAAATGATGCCGATGTCGCGGGTGCGACCGAGGAAGATCTTGTTCCGTGTGAGCAGGATATCGACCTCGTCAAGGCAGATGAGGAATTCGTCGCAGAACTTGAGAAGTTGGTCGGTGAAACCCTCGGGCAGATCTCGGATCTGGCCGCCGATGCGGGTGTAGCTCGTCGTGAAGCGGGCACCGGTGAGGAGCTCGCAGAGGTTATAAATGGTCTCGCGCTGCGTGAAGGTGTAGAGGAAGACCGTCATTGCTCCCACGTCCATCGCGTAGGCGCCGATGCCGAGGAGGTGGGCGGAGATCCGGGCCATCTCGCAGCAGATCGTGCGGATCGCCTGGCCCCGCTCCGGCAGCTCCCAGCCCATCAGCTTTTCCACGGCGAGGGCGTAGGCGACGTTGTTCGCGAGCGGGGCGAGGTAGTCGAGTCTATCCGTGTAGGGGACGAACTGATTGTACTGCATGCTCTCCGCGATCTTCTCGTCGCCGCGGTGCAGGTAGCCGACATCGGGGTCAGCCTTGGTGATGACCTCGCCGTCGAGCTCGAGGACGATGCGCAGCACGCCATGGGTCGCGGGGTGCGACGGCCCCATGTTGAGGACGAGCTTTTCACCGACGAGATCTTCGGTCGTCTGCTGATAGCCTTCCAACCCTGCCGCGCGGGCGGCTGAGTCCTGAATTTCAATTTCCCGGTTTGTGGTCGGCATGGCGGCTTTCTGGCTCTAGGGTCAAGCAGAGCGCATCAAAATTTCGACTATCGGTGCGCGATTTTCGAGGGTCAAGGGGACTTTGTGAAATATTTCACAAAGTCATCCGAGCCTTGATACGTTACAAAGCGGGAAGCGGATTATACTGGCTTCCTCCGGGGAAAAGCGCAGAATTCATACTATGGAAAATCAAAAGACGATTGTGAACGACGGGATCAAAAAGCGCAGCGTGGGCTCGTCCATCGTGGTGGGCATCCTCGGCGCGATCAGTGTGGTCTACCTCTTGAACCCGACCTGGGGGCTTCTGGAGTTCATCCCCGATGGATTCCCGATTATCGGCAATCTTGACGAAGCGGCTGCGGCGGCCATGCTAATCAGCTGCCTCGCCTACTTCGGCCTCGATATCGGGGCGCTCTTCGGGCGGAAGACGAAAAAGGGCGACGGTGTCATCGACGTGGAAGTCGAAGACCGCTGATTTTTGGCCTTTCGGCCTACCACCCCGAGATCACCGTTTCGCCCCGCGCTTTGGCGGTGGCGGCGGCGATGATCCTCGGCATGTGGGCTTCGGGATTCGCGTCGAAAGTCTTTAGACACGGCTTGCAACAGAAGAGCACCTCCTGATTTTTGTAAACGCGGCGGTACTTCGGGCCGCCCTCGAGGTCTTTGCGGATCACTGCGCAGGTCGTGAAGGGGTAGGGGGTGACCGTCGCGGGATCGGCTTTGGCGGTTTCTTTAAAAGACGAGACGGCCGGAGTCGTCGTCCCGGCAACGGCAGTCGGCGCGGCGGCAGTGGCCTGACTCTTCCCCGCGCAGGCGGTGAAGGCGAGAGCGCCGGCACAAGCCGCCGCAGAGAAGAGAGGGGAGAGTTTCATGATATTAGCGCAAACTGCTCCCGCCTGTGGCGAGTTCAAGTGCATTCTCGGGAGCTGGGCCGAACGAGCCATCTCCCTCCCGATACTGAATTTAGATTGCAGCGAAGAAAGGATTCGGCTTTTCTTCCCATCCAGTGTAGCAAGCCAAGATGGCAACGATCAAAGTGGCATGCCCGAAATGCGGGCAGAAGGTATCGGGAGATGAAAGTTTCTTCGGGACTGTCGTGGAGTGCCCGATTTGTTCGTCTGACATCCTTTTCCCCGGGCAGAAGCGGCCCGGGCTGACGCCGGGGGTCTTGACACCGGTGGCACCCGAGCCAACCGGAGATCCTGCCTCGCCGGTCCCCCGGGAATCGGCGAGTCCCGATACCCATCCGAATGCGGTGATCCGATCTGCCACTTTCGAGGAGATGCCTCTCGACATCCGACCGGAAAAATCCGAGGAAAAAACGACGCCCCCACCATCCACCCCCCGCGAAAGCACGGAGGAGGACGATGACGAACTTCTCCTGCCTCCCTCACCCATCTATGGCGCCATTTCCATCGTCTCGGCAATTCTAGGGGTGGGGACTTGTGTCGGCGGCATCCTTTTTGCCCCGCTCGCGATCATCTTCGGGCACACCGCCCTCGCCAGGGCTCGTCACAGTCCGGTGCAACCTGCTCCGGGTCATACCCTCGGGGCAATCGGTCTGATGATAGGCTACGTCAACCTCGTCCTGTTTATCCTGGTCCTGCTCGCCATGGTCTTTTTTGGCGAAGCGATCAAAGAGGCGCTCGACCCGTTGTGGGAGTGGCTTTTTCCCCGCTGAGCGGGTCGTGTCGCGAGGTTGATGCTTGCAATTCCTCGTGTTTCGCTTAGGAAGGCCCGGAAGAAAGAAAGCTTGGAATTACAATAATTTCAGGTTTTTTAATATTGAAGATTTCTTAAACAATAGGAAACTAAACGAAGAACAAAGTCATGTTTGAAACGACCATCACCAACATCCGCGCCCGTGAAATTATCGATTCCCGGGGGAATCCAACGGTAGAAGTCGATGTGGAACTCGAGGGCGGCGCGATCGGTCGCGCGGCCGTCCCCAGCGGCGCCAGCACCGGTGAGCACGAGGCCTGGGAGCTTCGCGACGGTGACATGGACCGCTACCTCGGCAAGGGCGTTCTCAAAGCGGTCGAGGCCGTGAATGAGAAGATCGCTGACGAGCTCATCGGCCTCGATGCGACCGACCAGACGGCCATCGACAAGCTCATGCTGCAGATCGACGGCACGCCGAACAAAAAGAATCTCGGTGCCAATGCCATCCTCGGTGTCTCGCTCGCGATGGCCCATGCGGCGGCGAATCAGCTCCAGCTTCCGCTTTACAAATATATCGGCGGCCCGAATGCAAAAGTGCTCCCCGTCCCGATGATGAACATCATCAACGGCGGCGCCCACTCGGATGCCCCGATCGATTTCCAGGAATTCATGATCATGCCGAAGGGTGCCACGAGCTTCCGGGAGGCCCTGCGTCAGGGTGCCGAGATTTTCCACGCGCTCAAGAAAGTGCTAAAGGATCGTGGCCTGGCCACCACGGTCGGTGACGAGGGCGGCTTTGCTCCCGTGCTCGATTCCGCCTTCGACGCGCTCGAAGTGATCGCCCAGGCGGTCGACAAGGCCGGCTACAAGCTCGGTGAGGAAATCTTCATCGCCCTCGACGTGGCTTCGTCTGAGTTCTACGACAAAGCCAAAGGCAAATACGTTTTCAAAAAGTCCGACAAGTCCGAGAAGACCGCTTCCGAGCTCGTCGATTACTACCTCGAGCTCCAGAGCAAATATCCGATCATCTCGATCGAAGACGGCTGTGACGAGAACGACTGGGACGGCTGGAAGACGATCACCGAGAAGATGGGCGACAAGACCCAACTCGTCGGCGACGACCTTTTCGTGACAAACACCTCCTTCCTCCAGAAGGGGATCGACCTCGGTGTGGCCAACTCCATCCTCGTGAAAGTGAACCAGATCGGCTCCCTCACCGAGACGCTCGACGCGATCGAGCTCGCCAAAGAGAACCGTTACACCAGCATCATCAGCCACCGCTCGGGTGAGACCGAAGACAGCACCATCGCCGACATCGCCGTGGCCACGAACGCCGGTCAGATCAAGACCGGTTCACTCAGCCGCTCGGATCGGATCGCGAAATACAACCAGCTCCTCCGCATCGAGGAAGAACTGGGCGATGACGCCATCTACGGTGGCAAGATGCGCGTCTGAGCGCCGGCTTCAGTCAAGACCATGCGTGACCCGGAATTTAAAGACAACATTGAACTCTCTCTCCGTCTCGACGGAGGGGGGGCGAAACTCCGCGCGAATGTGTGGAAGCGTCTTTCCCGGGTCATGGAGGTTGTGATCTATGTGCTCCTGATCCTCACGGTGGTGAAACTCTTCGGTCCGGAAATGGAGCGACAGAATGAACTGAAGGCGGAAAAGGAGCGCATCGCCCACATCCGGGATGAAAAAGAGTCCCGGGTCCTGCGCCTACGCCAGGAGCATCGCCTTTTGAAAACCGACAAAGGCTACCTCGAGACCGTCGCCCGTGACCGGCTCAACCTCCAGCGCGAGGGCGAGCATATCATCAGGATAGACCGCGGAGAAGAGTGATCGCGTCACGCTCGTTACGTGTGTTTGTCAGGGTGCCCGACCGACCCCTATTTCCGCCACGATGAAGAGACGGTTTAACAGACGATTTGAAAAGGACCGCACCCCGAGCCGCACCGTCGTGGAGAATTTTCGCGCGGCCTTCACCGGCTTGAGTGAATTGCGTGACAAGGAGGTAGAGGAAGACGCCGGACTTGGTCTCGTCCACTACCGGGGGCGCAAGGAGGAGTATGAACTCGGCGTCGAATACAGCAAGAGCACCGACTCGCTCGACCGTGCCGTCGGGGCAAAGGTCCTCGCCGAACTGGGCTGGGGAGACGAGTCATTTCTTGAAGAGTCCGTCGAAGTTCTCATCCGGCTCCTCGCAGACGGCGAGCCTGTCGTGGTCTCGGCCGCAGCGGCCGCTTTTGCCCATCGCTCTGATGATCGCGCCATTCCCGATCTCGTCCGCCACGTCCCTAGCGCCGAGCCATCGATCCGCTACGGAGTCACCGTCGGTCTCGCCGGCAACGACGA
>JBDNIL010000214.1:0-27569 GCA_041688355.1 Verrucomicrobiales bacterium
AAGAGCGGCGAGATGCCCAAGGAAAAGCCGAAGCTCGCCGAGGCCGAGATCGCCACGATAGAGCAGTGGATCCTCGCCGGCGCACCGACCCTGCGTCCCGAGCCGGAGACCCTCGGGCCGGAACACCACTTTACCGAAGAAGAGCGGTCCTGGTGGTCGCTCCAGCCCATCAATAAGCCGCCCGTCCCCGCAAAAGCGGATCCGAACGAGCGGAACCCGATCGATGCCTTTGTCCGCGCGACCCTCGTCAAGAACGACCTGCGCTTTTCCCCCGAAGCCGATCCGACGACCCTGATCCGCAGAGCCAGCTTCGACCTCACCGGCCTGCCGCCGACTCCTGCTGCAGTTGACGCCTTCATCGCCCGCTCCGCCGTCGACAAGGGTGCCGCCTACAGTGAACTCGTCGAGACCCTGCTCGCTTCGCCCGCTTACGGCGAAAAGTGGGGCCGTCACTGGCTCGATGTCGCCGGCTATGCCGACTCGGACGGCTTCACCGAGCAGGATACCGAGCGCAAACATGCCTGGAAGTATCGCGACTACGTCATCTCCGCGCTCAACGCGGACAAGCCTTTTGATGCCTTTGTCAGGGAGCAGCTCGCCGGTGACGAGATCGCGGCGAAGGAGGGGCTCAATGCGAACTCCCCGACGGCTGAGGAAAAACAGCGCTACGCCGAGCTGCTCACTGCCACCGGATTTCTCCGCATGGCCCCCGACGGCACCGCGACCCAGAACGACCTCCTCGCGAGGAACACCTCCATCACCGATACGATCAAGATCGTGAGCACCGCCTTTTATGGCATGTCGATCCAGTGCGCCGAGTGCCATGATCATCGCTACGATCCCATCACCCAGGCCGACTTCTACGAACTGCGGGCCGTCTTCGAGCCGGGCTTTGATCCGAAAAACTGGCGTCTGCCCGCCCGTCGGCTTGTATCCCTGCAGACAAAGGAAGAGAAGGCCGCGGCCGATGTGATCGAGACAGAAGCCAAAAAGATCGACGACGCCCGTCTTGTAAAACAAGCCGCTTTCATCGCCGAAGTCCTCGGGAAAGAGCTCGAAAAGCGCGACGAAGCGCTCCGCGGCGACCTGCGAAAGGCCTACGAGACGGTCTTGAAAGAGCGGACGCCCGAACAACTCGCTTTGCTGAAGCAGCACCCCAGTATCGAGAAGCTGACTGCCAGCGCGCTCTACCTCTACGACTCCACCTACAAAACGAAGCACGCCGCCACCCTCAAAACCATGACCGACGAGGCGGCGGCGGTGCGGGCGACCAAGCCGAAAGAGGAATTAGTCCAGGCCTTCGCCGAGCTGCCCTTTAAGCCCGAGGCGATCCCGGCGACCCACCTTTTCTTCCGGGGCAATCCCGAATCGCCCAAGGAGGTCGTGAAGCCGTCCGACCTCAGCGTCCTCTCGGCATGGCGAAAGACCGATCTGCCTGAGAAAGTCGCCAATCTCCCCACCACCGGACGCCGTCTCGCCCTCGCCGGGACTCTCACCGACGGCGAGCACCCGCTCCTCGCCCGGGTCATGGTCAATCGCGTCTGGATGCACCATTTCGGAACCGGTCTGGTGAAGACGGTGGCCGAGTTCGGCCATCTCGGGGAGCAGCCCAGCCACCCCGAGCTGCTCGACTGGCTCGCCGCGAACTTCATGGAAAAAGGCTGGAGCCTCAAGGACCTCCACCGCCTCATCCTCACCAGTCACACCTGGCGGCAGCAGTCCGTCCGCGATCCGATGCGGGATGCGATCGATCCTGACAATCGCCTCCTCAGTCGCCAGAACAAACGCCGTATCGAGGCCGAGACCCTGCGTGACGCGCTCCTCGCCGTCTCGGGTAAGCTTAATCAAAAAGTCAGCGGTGAGCCGGTCCCCGTGATGTTGACCGAGGAAGGCCAGGTCGTCATCGGAGTCGACACGATGGACACGGCCGGACGCCAGACCGGAAAATACATTCCACTGGATGGACAGGAATTCCGCCGCAGCATCTATGTGCAGATCCGTCGCTCGCGTCCGCTCGAGATGTTCGCCGCCTTTGACGCGCCCGACATGACGAATGCGAACTGCGAGATCCGCCCCGTCACGACGGTGAGTCCGCAAAGCCTGCTCCTGATGAACAATCTCGGGATGCGCGAGTTCGCCCAGTACTTCGGCGAGCGACTTTTGAAAGAGGGTACTGATACCCCCGCCCAAATCGACCTCGCCTGGAAGCTCGCCTACGGACGCGCCCCCCGGTCGGACGAGCGCGAGGCGGCGATGCAGTTCGTCACCCTCCAGACCGCGCATTACACCGTCCATCCCGCGAAACGGGAGCGGACCGCCGGTCCGGCCGAGACGGCAGACGCGCCCGCCCGGCTCCTCGGGCTCGCCGCGATGGGTCATGCCCTCATGAGCGCGAACGAATTCCTCTACCTCGATTGATCATGAACTCGCGCCGCGAATTTCTCGAAAAAAGCTACGGGCTCGGAGCGATCGCTCTCGCTACCCTGATGAAAGAGCAGGGGCTCCTCGCCAATCCGGCGCTTTCCGGGGCGAACGCGCAACATTTCGACATGTTGCCCAAGCCGCCGCACAGTTTCGGCAGGGCGAAATCGATGATCTCGATGTTCATGCAAGGTGGGCCGAGTCACATCGACCTCTTTGATCCCAAACCCGAGCTGAACCGCCTCGACGGCAAGGACTTCCCCGGTGAGATCAAATACGACGACGCCGCCGGCGCGAGCCTCGAGGTGATGGGCTCGCCGTGGAAGTTTTCGAAGCACGGACAGTCGGGGATGGACTTCAGCGAGCTCGTCCCGCACATGGCCGGGATCGCCGACGAGATGACGATGATTCGCTCGATGCACACCGGGGTGAACAACCACGGCCAGTCCATCAATGCGCTCATTAATGGCTCCATCCTCACCGGTCGGCCCACGCTCGGGAGCTGGCTGACCTACGGGCTCGGGTCGGAAAATCAGAATCTCCCCGCCTTCGTCGCCCTTACCGACCCCCGCGGTCTTCCCGTGCTCGGAGTCGACAATTTCACGAACGGCTGGCTGCCCTCGGTCTACCAGGGCACCGTGATCCGGCCGAAGGAACCCCGCATTCTCAACCTCGATCCGCCCATGTCCCTGAAAGGTGATGCGCAGGCGCGATACCTCGATTTTGTCGAGACACTCAACCGTGGCCATCTCGAGACCCGTCCCGGCGAGACGGAACTCGAGGCGCGCATCCAGAGCTTCGAACTCGCCGCAAGGATGCAGATCTCGGCGAAGGAAGCCCTCGACATCAGTCAGGAAAGCGACGCGACGCGAAAGATGTACGGGATCGATCAGAAGGAGACCGAAGACTTCGGAACCCGCTGCCTCATCGCCCGTCGCCTCGTCGAGCGCGGGGTACGTTTTGTCTCCGTCTTCACGGGCAACCAGACCTGGGACAACCACGCCAGCATCACCACCGGGCTGCCCGCCGCTTGCCGCTACGTCGACAAACCCGCCGCCGCCCTCGTCCTCGATCTGAAACAGCGCGGTCTCCTCGACAGCACCGTCGTCCACTGGGGCGGGGAAATGGGACGTCTCCCCGTCATTCAAAATCGTGCCGGAGCCCCCCGCGGTGATCGCAAGACGGTCGGACGCGACCACAACACCTACGGATTCAGCATGTGGGTCGCCGGAGGCGGTTTCAAAGGCGGACACACCCACGGCGCCACCGACGAATTCGGCCACCACGCGGTGGAAGACGTCGTCAATCACTACGACTACCACGCCACCCTCCTGCACCTCTTCGGCCTCGAAGCGAAGGAGTTGACCTACAAGAGGAACGGAACCCCGCAATCGCTCATCCAGAACGATCAGGCCAGGATCGTCAGCGAGCTGCTGGCGTAGGCAATCGCTCTTCTGTAGCTTCCGCTGTAGCCGGCCTCTTCGAGCTCAGCTCTGCGAGGCCGGGAGGGACGCGCAGGCTGCCGTGGATACCCAACCCGAGGTCACAGACCCCGGCTACAGGCTTCTGCTTCGCTGTAGCTGGCCTCTCTGAGGCCGGGATGCGCCGCCAACACGTCCTCGACAAACATTCCATCATTCCCGATCGCCTCGATCGGACAACTCTCCAGCGCCTCCTCACAGATTGCTATCTCGGCTGGACCCACCGGCTGGCGTCTCACATAGGAGTGACCCGCGTCGGAGTTCCGCACGAAAATATCGGGGATCCGCTCGCGGCAGAGGTCGCAGTCGATGCACTGGTCATCGACGTAGTAGCTTCCGGGAACATTGTCAGGGTATCGGTCGTGGTGATTTGCCATGGGGCACGATACGGGGGCGGGGCGGGGGATCTTTCAGGTGGGGAGTGTTCTTACTTCAAAAGAATCTCCCCTATGCCGTCATGGGAGCAGAGTTGTCCCATGAAATCGGAATTCACTGCTATTATCGAACCTGCCCCGGAGGGCGGGTATTGGGCGATTTATCCGGAGAACACCGGCGCCAACGGCCAGGGAGAAACTATTGAGGAGACAAGACAGAGTCTGATCGGGGCAGTTGAACTGCTCCTTGAGGATCGCCGCTCGGATTATCTTCGCGGCCTTCCTGTTGATGCCATCGAGGAAAAGATTCTGGTGGGATGAAGCTCCTTCACACGTCCACTACCTAATCACCTCGGCTTTTCCTTCTTCAGATTATGATGGGGAACCACGAATGGAACGAATGAAACGAATTTTCGAAAAGATGTTCGGAGTGCTTGTGCCGGTCGGCCCCCAACACCGATTTTCACCGATGCGCTGCGCTCCCGCAGATAGGCACGGATTTTTTTAAGATTGGACTTTGGGGATCGTTCCTTTCGCGTTCACTCCCTCACTCCCTCACTCCCTCACTCCCTCACTCCCTCAACCCGTCCGCCACCTTCCGCCACCTTCCGCGCCGCCGCCTCCCACTCTCCCGGCCCGCTGCTTCCGAAAGCGGTCACCATGCGCCAGGTGCCTTTGAATCCGGCGGGCACGGTTTGGTTGTCGAAGTTTTTCAGGTAATACTTACGATAGGTGCCGGGCACGTTCCAGATCATCGAGACGGGTTTGGCCACGGCGGGAGACTCGAGCAATCGGGAGACTCCGAACTGGCGGCTGACGGGCTCGTAGACGGCCATCCAGTCGACTGGTTTTTTGATGTAAAATTGACGGGCGACTTCCTCGCCATCAGTGAGTTCTCCTGATATCTCATCGCCTGTATCTCCATCATTCCCCGCGAGGTAGGCGGAGACGGTCGGGGTCCATGCGTGCATGAAATGGTAGACGAGCTTCAGGGGAGTTTCCTCAGCCGTGAAAAAGGTCGTCGTTTCGTAGAGGCGGTTGTCTTTGATCTCGATGGTGCAATCGAGGGAGAAGTTTCGGATCTTCGAGACGCGGTGAAAGCGGAAGGTCTCCCCGTTCAGCGTTTCGCCGGGTGACTCGAGCGTTTTCCCGTTGAGTTCAAAGCTGAGCGATGTCAGGACCTCGGGTTCGTTCTCGAGATGGTTGGTGCCGATGAATCCGACATCGGGGAAAGAGAAGACGGTACCATAGGCGCTCTTTTCCGTCGTCATCGGCACGCCGCGGAAGTCGAGGCGTCCGGGTGTCCACTGGGACTGCTGGCGCAGCAGTAACGTGACCTCGCCGCAGGTGACGGTGATGCGGGGAAGATCGGGCCCGAGATTCGGGCGGAAGGGTTCAGCCCCGACGAGCGGGGAAAGGGGGAGGGCGCAGAGGAGAAAAAGCAGGGCGGGACGGAGGATCATCGCAGAGCAAAGTCCGGTAAGGCACGGTCGTCAGGGGACGGGATCGTGGGGGAGGAGGAGCGCGGGTGATGGTAGCATGGGGCTTCCAGCCCATGCACCGGCCTTTGTAGATAGCTGCGCGATGGGAATGACCCCGCTCCTCAACGGCGGCCCCGCCGAAAGGCAAGGGCTGGAAGCCCGTGCTACAGGGGCTCGCCAGCCCGCCAGCCCTCGAAAACGTCTCGCAGGCTTGACTTCCCCCTCCATTTCACGCTATGAAAGAGGTCATGCAACAGAACGGATCCTTTACTACCTCCCGCCGTCGATTCCTTGGCACCAGTGTCGGTGCGGTCGCTTCTCTCAACATCCTCTCGGGCTTCGTGAAAGCTCAGGGCACGGGCGCCAACGGCAAGCTCAACATCGCCTTTATCGGTGCCGGCGGTCGTGCCGGGGCGAACATTGACGGCTGCGCCGCCGCCGGGCAGAACATCTACGCCCTCTGTGACGTGGACCGCGCCCGTGCCGAGGGGGCTTACAAGAAGTTCCCCGAGGCCAAGGTCTACGTCGATTGGCGCGAGATGCTGGAAAAAGAGGGCGACAAGATCGATGCGGTCGTCATCTCGACGCCCGATCACCTCCACGCGGTCGCGACGATGGCGGCGCTGAAGATGGGCAAGCACGTCTACGTCGAGAAGCCGCTCACCCTCACCATCTCCGAAGCCCGCGCCCTCCACGAAGCGGCCCGCAAGGCCGGCGTCTGCACCCAGATGGGGAATACCGGTCACGCGGCCGAGGGTGCCCGTCTCACCAACGAATACATCCAATCCGGTGCGATCGGCGAGGTCTCGCAGGTCTATTGTCGCACGAACCGCCCCATCTGGCCGCAGGATCTCGTGCGTCCGGCTGCGGAACCCGTCCCGGAATCCCTCAACTGGGATCTCTGGCTCGGGCCCGCCGCCGACAAACCCTACAGCAGCAAGATTGCCCCATTTAAATGGCGCGGTTTCATTGACTACGGCACCGGCGCTCTCGGTGACATGGGCGCGCACATCATCGATCATCCGATGTGGGCGCTCAATCTCGGTCTGCCCACGAAGGTCTCGGTGGAGAAGGCGGATCGCAAGGTGCCCGGAGCGGAGAAAGATTCGCATCCCTCGTCCTGCATCATCAACTACGAGTTCGCCGCCAAAGACGGGCGCGGCCCGGTGAAGCTACAGTGGCTCGACGGCCAGTACAAGATCCCGCGTCCCGCCGGGATGCGCGAGGATCAGCAGGTGCCCGACAACGGCTGCGTCTACCTCGGCAGCGAGCATCACATGATGCACGGCAGTCACGGAGGCAACCCGACTATCATCGATCCGGCTTTTGCTAAATTTGTCGCCCCGCCCAAGACGATGGAGCGTTCCCCCGGCCATTATGTCGAGTGGATCGAGGCCATTCAAAAGGGTGATCCGTCGCGGGCGAAGTCGAACTTCGATGTCGCGGTGCCGCTCACCGAGACACTCCTCCTCGGCACGATCGGTTCCCTCCTCGGCGCAGGGACCGAGCTGACCTGGAATCCCGAGACGATGAGCACGGGCAACGAGATGGCGGACAAACTCGTCAAACACAGCTACCGAGAAGGCTGGTCGCTCTGATCTATTCTTCGCCACTGTCGGCAAGCACATCGAGGGTGAAACCTCCGATGTGCGAGCCGTCGGGGCCGGGGTAGATCCAGTCGTTGAGCCGATCGGTCGTGAAGGTCACGGTCGCGCCGCGGTGCACGTCAAGAAGCTCGTGGGGATCGTTCATGAGGGTGCCGGTCACTTCCGTCGCGGTGATCCTGAGCACCGTCACCCACATGTATTCCGACTTCCGATCTTCGCGGAACTCGGCCTTGGCGATGTAGCGATCTTTTTCGCCCGATCCTGACGAGGTGTAGGCCTCGACAAACTCGGGCCATCGGGTGATCGCCTCTTTTACCGCTGCGGCCATGCGGGGATTGTTGTCCGAGATCTCGATGACGGGCTCAAAGGTCGGCTCATTAAACAAGTTCACCGGATCGCTCCCGCAAAGCCGCTCGAGCAGCCCGGGGTCGAACTCATTGCAGCGCTGCAGCTCGGGACAGTAGATCGCGAGGCAGTCCGGCCCGCCCATCGCGGCGAGGATGCGGCCGATGACCCGGTAGGCTTCGCGGATGCGCTCGCGGTCGGTCGTGTCGTCCATGAGATCGACAGAGATCCAGGCGACGTGTTTTTCGACGGCGTTGCGCAGGCGTTTGTCCCGGATCGCGCCGCGGGCGAAGCTCTTCGGGTTCTCGATGTAGGGCTGATCGGAGACGAGCACGGCGAAAAGTCCGGCGGGGATTTTCACCATGAAATGAAGAATCTCGCCGTCCCCGGCTCGCCGTTTCTCGGGCGGGGAGAAGGGGATCACAAAAAACTCGGCATCGGGAGTCTGCGGGTGAAACTTGATCCCGAGAGCGCTCGAGACACAGTTGCGGATGCTCGTTTCATCGGCGTCACGGGGCTCGGCGAGGAAAAAGACGAGGGAGATGAGTTTGTCGATCTGCTCGTCCTCCGTTCCCGCTCCAGGGCGACCGGGAGCGTTCTTTTTCCCCCGATGCGGCATGAGCCAGCGCACGAATTCGATCGCGAACCAGAGCAGGGCGAGGAAAAGCGCGGTCACGCCCCATACCGTGAGTCCTGTCCCCACCAGCATCGCCACCGGCACGAGGAGGATCGCGGCAGAGAGGTAGGGAAATTTCTGGAATCGAGGAGGCATTAAAAATCACGAAAGGTGGAACCGTGGCGGAGCGGTCAGAGGTCTCCCTGATCAGGGAGAGGCTGAGGCACCACGGTGGGCGGGAATGGTCGGCAATCCGCTCGCGTGGTCAATCACGAAACGCTCGCTGACGGGATTTAGGTAACCTTTCCATTCCTGGCCGGGGCGCAAGCCCGCCGGGGGATCGAGGAGGAGGACCGGACGGGGGGAAAAAGCCGTCAAAACTCGCTTTGGCGGGCCGTCATTGAGAAAGCCGAGGGTCGAGCGCACTCGGGTCGGGATCATTTGAACGCGACTGGCCCGCACGAGCACTCCCTCTTCTAGCACCCGGATGACCTTCGCCTCCACCGGGATCCACTCGAGTTTTGCGATTTCGAGACGCTCACGCTGCGCCTCGGCCCGAACGGCGGCGACGCGACGTTCCTCCGCTTTGAGAAGGGCGGTTTTACGCTGGTCCCGCTGGATCGCGAGGTCTTCCTGATAGCGTTTCAGCGCCACGACGGGATCGAAGTCGTAGCGGGCCTGGATCTCCGGGCCGAGGTCGAAGAGGGAGACTCTCGCCATGCCGCCCTCGTGCCGCACGAGCAGTGCGTCGGTCTCGGCCCGCAGCACGGTGACCCCACGGAAGACCTCTCCCTTTTTGGTGACCAGTTCCGGGAACTCCGCGCCCTTCGCCGATGGGGGCGTAGCGGCTTCCTCTGCCCTGAGCGGAAGCAGGAGAAGGACGGCGTAGACAGGAAGGAGACTGGCGTATTTATTCAGCATGCCGCAGGAAAGCTTGGCAGTTTGTAGATTCCCTTGCAACTTTTCTTGAGGTGGGCGGTTCCTTCCCGTATCACAGTAAGCTTAGAATGATGATCGCAGCACCTTTCCCGTCCCTCCGTACTCTGGTCTTTGCCGCCTCGCTCCTTGTTACCGCCGCGAGCCTCGCAGAGGAGTCATCGGGAGAAACACGGAAGGACAAGCCCGGCATGTCGAAAGAGCGAGTGCGTGACAAGGGGGACGTCGCCCGCCTCGAGGTCTGGGAATCGCTCAGCCCCGAGCAGCGCGACAAGCTGAAGCAGGCGCTCCGCGATGTCTGGACCGATCCGGCCGTGATCAGCGCCCGGGAAGAGGTGAAGCAGGCCGGCGATGCGTATCAGGTGGCGATCAAGGCCGCTGTGAGTCGCGCCGATCCGTCCGTCGCCGAGGTGATGTCGAAGATCCAGCGGTCCAACAGCGGCATGGCACACGAGCACATCTGGGGACGTCCTCCCATGAGCACGGGGCAGACGGGCAATGGGATACCGCAGCCGCCGCATGGTCAGGGGCCGTCGGAGAAAGGCGGGCCGGGTCCCCGACGCGGATTCGACGATCAGATCAAGCCTCCGGGATTCCTCGACAACCTGCCGCCCGAGTCGAGGGACAAGTTCCGCCAGGCCGAGGAGTCGGCGCTGGCCTCAGATGCGGTGAAGGTGGCGCGTGCCGAGCTCGAAAAGATCCGCGAAGAGGGCGAGTCCCTGCGGCGGAAACGTCTCGAGGCGCACCGCACCCTCCGCAAGGTGACCCTCGATGAGATGATCCGGATCGACCCGTCGATCGCCGGGATCCGCAAAAAGCTCTCCGGTGAAGAACGCGGCGGCCCGAATATGGCACCCCGCAAAGAGGGACCGAAGAACAAAGACCCGAAGGCGGAAGACAAGCGGCCGGACCGGGCTGTCGTTCCGGCGGATCGTGCGCCCTAGCCCTGATACGGCTCAGTCGAGCATGGCGAGGAAGGCGGCAAACTCTGCCGGGTCCATCCCGATGAGATTCTTCTCGGCGGGAAAGCTGCCCCCATTCACATCGTCGATGTATTCGCGGAAGGCGGCGATCCTTTCTTCCTGAAGACGACGGTATTCGGCCAGGAAATTCCGGTAGGCCCTGGCGTGGCGGGGGAGACGCTCGTCGTATTCGCCGAGGATGTCGTCCGAGAAGAGAAACTGCGTGTCGCATCCGCTGCCCGAGCCGAGCGACATCAGCAGGAGTGTGGTCTTTGAGGAGAGGTAGCTGGCGAGCTCGTGCGGCACCACCTCGAGCTCGGCGGCGTAGGCCCCGGCGCTCTCGAGCTCTTTCATTTTGGAGTAGAGCAGCTTCGCCTCGGCGGCGGTCTTGCCGATGGCGCGGTAGTTCGTCCAGGTGACATGGCGGGGGACCAACCCGAGGTGGCCTACCACAGGGATGCCCTCGCGAGCCATCGCTTCAATAATATACGGGCTCGCCGAACAGTAGACCGAGCTGGCTCCGAGCTCGAGGGCACGGAATCCGATCCGGATGGCCTCCTCGTGCGAGGCCATTCCGTGCGGAGTGGCGCACGATAGGAAGCTGTTCGGTGCCGCCGCGACGAGGAGGGGCAGTCGCGCCTGCGCTTCGGGAGAGTCAAAGCTGCAACTCATCAAATCGACTCCGGCGATCTCAGCGGCGGTCGCTTCTTCGGGAGATTTCACATGGATGTGGGTGAGGACGCGTTTGCCTTTGAGCTGCTGCAGTTCGTAGACGGTGTATTTTTTGCGGGGGCGTAGCATGAGGACAGGCTATTCAGGGAAACGACCCCGGGCAAGCCCATCTTTTTGTTCGACGAGGACGCTTTCGCTGCCTATCATCAAAGAAACCCTATCCCCATTCTTATGAAGCGTTTTTCTTTCTACCTGTTCCTCTTCCTCGCCGCCGGATCCAGCTTTTTCACGAGTTGCACGACCACTTCGGAAGACACCGCCCCTAACGGCATTTCCGCCTCCGAGACGGGGATGAACCGTGAATCCATCGCCACCTGGCAGGATCGCACGATGCGCCAACTCGCCTACTGAGGCTTGCCTTAGCAGTAGCGATTTTTATAAATACTAGACGATTCGGTATTCTTAAGCGAAACTCATCCTGAGTCTTCGCCCATGTCACCGCAGTTCATTTTCGAGTATTTCCTCCCTGCCGTCGCCTTCGCGATGGGGGCTTGCATCGGGTCATTTCTGAACGTCGTGATCTACCGGATCCCGAACGGTCTCAGTGTGAACGAGCCGAAGCGCTCCTTCTGCCCCGAGTGCAAGACGCAGATCCCCATTCATCTCAACATCCCGCTGGTGACCTGGCTGATGCTGAGGGGGAAATGCAAGTGGTGCCGGTCGCCGATCGCCTTCCGCTATTTCCTCGTCGAGCTGCTCACCGCAATCTGTTTCCTCGCGATCTGGCATCACGGGATCAACACGGTGGGCCTGCCCGGCGTGGTCGCGCTCTGGGTCATCACCTCGCTCCTGATCTCGGCGACCTTCATCGATATCGATCATTTCATCATCCCCGACTCGATCACGATCGGCGGGACCGTCGCGGGGCTCGTCGCGAGCTTTGCGATTCCCGCTCTGCACGGTGAAACGATCTGGTGGAAAGGCGGGGTCGAGGGCCTCATCGGCGCGACGGCGGGTTTCGTCCTGCTCTGGCTCATCGTCCTGATGGGCAAGATGTTCTTCGGCAAGATCAAGCACAACTTCGGCGTGCCGACTGATTTCGAGATCTCGCAGCCCGGCGGCGAGGAGGCACCCATCATCATCCGCCTCGGCGAGCACGAGTATGAATGGGGCGACGTCTTTTTCCGCAAATGGGACCGGCTCGAGATGGAGACGCTCGAGCTCTATTTTGACGGGGAAAAACGGGAGTTCAAAGAGCGATTCCGCGTCCTCGGCGACGGGCTCGAAGTGGACGGCGAGCGTTTCGAACTCGATGCCGTGAAAAAAATCACCGGGAAGATTACCTCGGCCGTCGTCCCGCGCGAGGCGATGGGATTCGGCGACGTGAAATTCATGGCCATGATCGGGGCTTTCCTCGGCTGGGAGGCGGCCATCTTCACGATCTTCGCCGCCTGCATCATTGGCGCCGTCGTTGGACTGGTGCAGAAGCTCATCCTCCGCGAGCAGTGGGGGAGACCTCTGCCCTTCGGTCCCTACCTCGCCCTCGCCGCCTTCATCTGGATCTTCATCGGACCGGTGATCTGGTTCTGGTATGTGGGAATCCTTCGCTCTGCCGGCGGATTCGAGTAAGGTGTCCCCATGCTCGTCGAAGGAATCCCGCGTCGCACTGTCTGGATCGAGCCCGATGGGGAATCGGTCGGCATCATCGATCAGCGCCGACTGCCTTTTGCCTTCGAGACGCTCACCCTGCACCGGGTCGAAGAGGTGGCGGTAGCGATCCGGGAGATGCTCGTGCGCGGTGCCGGCTGTATCGGGGCGGTCGCTGCCCACGGAATGTTCCTCGCGGCGCGGGAATGCCATCTCGCCGGGCTCACCGGGGCTGCCTTTGACGAACGTCTCTCCGGCCTCGCGGCGCAACTCTGCTCCACCCGGCCCACTGCCGTGAATCTCGCCTGGGCAGTGCGTCGTCAACTCAACGAAATGGCCCTCGTCGCCGACCCGCACAAAAAGGTCATCCTTGCTCGCGGTCTCGCCCGCCGCATCGCGGACGAGGACGCTGATTTTTGCCGTCGTATCGGGGAACATGGACTGCCTTTGCTTAGGGATATTTTTCACCGAAAAGCAGGGGAAAGCCCCGTCAATATTCTGACCCACTGCAATGCGGGCTGGCTTGCGTTTGTCGATTACGGCTCCGCCACCGCCCCAATCTACGCGGCGCACGATGCAGGGATACCCGTCCATGTCTGGGTCGATGAGACCCGGCCGCGAAATCAGGGCGCGCGCCTCACCGCCTGGGAACTGGGGCAGCACGGCGTGCCCCACACCGTCATCGTCGACAACGCCGGCGGACACCTCATGCAGCACGGGCTCGTCGATCTCGTCATTACGGGGACGGACCGCACCACCTGGACCGGAGACGTCGCCAACAAGATCGGGACCTATCTCAAGGCGCTCGCAGCGCGGGACAATGGTATCCCTTTTTATGTCGCACTCCCATCCTCGACTTTCGACTGGGAGACGGCTGACGGCATCGCCGAGATTCCCATCGAAGAGCGGTCCGGCGAGGAGGTCAGCCGGATCAGCGGTCTCACTGAAGAGGGTGCATTCTCCGGCGAAGTCGAGGTGAATCTGGTTGCGAAAGGTAGTCCCGTGGCGAACTATGCCTTTGACGTGACGCCCGCGAGGCTCGTCACCGGGCTCATCTCCGAGCGGGGAATCTGTGCGGCGTCCGGACCCGGCATCGCTGAGCTGTTCCCCGAGATGAGCCCCTTTCGTGAGCCCGCGAGCTGAAAAAATAGCGTATCCTTTCCCATGCCTGTTAAGATCGATCCCAAACTGCACCAGGAGAAGAAACCCTCGTGGATTCGTGTCCGGCTGCCCAATAATCCCGTCTTCTGGGACACCAAAGGACTCATCGACGACCTGAAGCTCGTCACCGTCTGCGAAGAGGCCCAGTGCCCGAATCGCTGGGAATGCTGGGGGCAGGGGACCGCGACCTTCATGATCGCCGGTGACCGATGCACCCGTGCCTGCGGCTTCTGCGCGGTCGACACGCGGCGCCCGCTTGCCCTTGAGGCAGATGAACCCGACCGCGTCGCCGAGGCAGTGCGTCGCATGAAGCTCAATCACGTCGTCATCACCGCAGTCGCCCGCGACGACCTCCCCGATGGCGGGGCCTGCCATTTTGCGAACGTCATTTACAAAGTGCGCGAGCTCAATCCCGAGACGGTCATCGAGGTGCTCGTGCCCGACTTCATCGGTCGCGACGATTCCCTCTGGGTCGTGATGGAGGCGGCCCCGGCGATTTTCAATCACAATCTCGAGACAGTCGAGCGACTCACTCCCGTGGTCCGCTCCAAAGCCGAATACTGGCGTTCGCTCTCCGTGCTCAAGAACGCCCGGAAAATGGCGACTGAGATGGGGCGACGCTGCGCCACCAAGAGCGGCGTCATGCTCGGGCTCGGGGAACGCGAGGAGGAGATCTACAAAGCGATGGACGATCTCCGTGCTCACGACGTCACCGTCCTGACGATGGGGCAGTACTTGCGGCCTTCGCCGAAGCATCTGCCCGTCGTCGAGTACATCGAGCCGGCCGTCTTCGACCGCTACCGCGAGGTCGCACTCGAAAAGGGCTTTCGCCATGTCGCCTCGGGCCCGCTCGTGCGCAGCTCGTATCACGCCGCCGACTTCAAGCCCGAGCTCGATCCTCTCGCGTGACGGCGGGGCCGGGAGCGCCGACTTCGGGGCGCTTTCCGGGCGCGGGTGATTGCGTGAGGGCTTTCCCGTTTCGCGCGGCAGGAATTGTGCTACGGTCTTTTTGTTCGCATCGCCCGATTATTTCGGGTGGAGGAACTGTCACTTTCTCCGAGACTCATTCTGACGGTAACTGCCCCTGAATAATGAAACCGGCATCCTTCTTCTTTCGCACCTTTCTCCTTGCCTCTTTTACCCTGTCGCTCCTCGGCGGGGCCATTTTCACGGACTATTATCTCCGCCACGAGGTCACCCGAAAAGCGAAGCGCTACCTCGCCGAGCAGGGCATCGAGCTTGCTCCCGCCAGTGCCGTCGCGGCGGCTGAAAAGGGCGAACTGATGCACCTCGAACAGCTCGAGACAGCCGGGATCTCCCTCGGTGAGCCCGACGAGACAGGGGCCACGCCGCTCCTCGCCGCCGTGAAAAGCGGCAACGACGCCACCGTCGATTTCCTCATCACCCGGGAGACCGCCCTCGCAACGATCAACCGCATGACCGAGCCGGCTCGCGAGAGTCCGCTCGCGATCACCCTCCGCGAACGTCGCTTCACCCTCGCCGACCGCTTCATCGAAAAAGGGGCCACCCTCGAAGCCGATGCCGAGGCGGGCCTGCCTTTTCTCATCTCCGCAGTCCAGACCGGTGACGGTGAGATGATCGATTACCTTTTGGAAAACAAGGTCGAGGTCGACTACAAAGGGGCGCAGCCCACCACCGCCCTCGCCGTGGCCGCAAATCTCGGGGAGATCGATTTGATGAAACGCTTCATCGCCGCAGGAGCCGATCCCAATGCCCGCGGGATCTCCGGCAAGTCGCTCATCATCGAAGCAGTGAACGAGGGAAGCCGGGAGAAATTCGACCTCCTCCTCGCGAGCAAAGCCGATGTCAACGCCGCCACAGGTGACACCAACGGGGCGAAGGTAACCGCTCTCAGCTACGCCATCGCCCGGAATGACGAGCCGGTTCAGGAAGCTCTCCTCAAAGCCGGGGCGACGCCTGAGGTCTCCAGTCTCACCGGCGAGCCACTCCTCTACGAGGCCGTCGCCTCGCGTGATCACGAGTTGACCCGCCGTCTCCTTGAGCAGGGGGCCGGGGGGAAAGTGATCTCTTCGTCCAAAGTCTCGCCCCTCGTCGCGGCCGTGCGGAACGAAGATCTCGACATGGTTGATCTCCTCATCAAACACGGGACTGATCCCTCCTTCGGCGGCGAGGGCACCGAGTCCCCGCTGCTCGTCGCGGCTGGCAACGGCAATCTCGCGATCGCCCACCAGCTCATCGTCGCCGGTGCCCAGCTCGACACGCAAACACTGCTCGCGAAATCCTACCAGCGTCGCGATGACCCGCTCATGAGCCTGCTCCTCAATTCCGGGGCCGATCCCGAATCGATCCTTCCCGGGACCAGTGAGCGCGTCTTTGATACCGCCGTGCGCGACGGCGCGACCGGGGCTGTGCGTACCCTGCTCGCCGCCGGTGCCAAGATCGGCGACAATCTCTGGGCCGCCCTCCTCACGGGGCAGGATGACCTCATCCGCCTCATCCTCGATGCCGGGGCCGATCCTCGTCAACCCGGGCCGAACAGACAGGATCCGCTCGACTACTGCCTCACCAATGCCCGCTACGGCGCTGCCCGCGTCCTCCTTGACGGCGGGGCCAATCCCGATGCCCGCTTCGATGAAAATGAGTCCTGGCTCTCCAAGGCGGTTCGCGAGGGCAATGCCGACATCGCTCTCGCCCTCGTCGAATCCGGTGCCACGGTGAAGGATGTGAAGGCGAGCGACGGGCACACTCTCATCGGCTGGGCCATCGCCAACGGTATGACCGAGGTCGCCGTCGCCCTTGTCAAAGCGGGCGTCGAACCCAATTCCGAAGAACGCTCCCCGTCGGTGGTCGCTTTCCGTGAAAAGTTTGAGAGTACCACCTTCCGCTACCATCTGCAGGTCGATAGCCGCATTCGTCCTCTCATGATGGCCGCCGCTCAGAAAAATCACGACGTCGCCCAGGCGCTCATGGACGGTGGGGCGAAAGGCAACGCCTACTCGCGGAAGTATCTCTTCGCCGCCAGCATCGGCGCCTGGTTCAAAGATGTGAAGATGCAACAGATCGCGCTGCTCGGGAAAGTGCCCAGGGTGCAACCGCGCAAGGTCGTCGTCGATCTCTCCGCCCAGCGTGTCACCCTCTACGAAAATGGAGTCGCTACCTATTCCACTCCCTGCTCGACCGGACGATCAGGCTACCGGACCCCGGCCGGCGAGTACGTCATTAGCGACCAGAACCGCCACCACACCTCTTCGATTTACCATTCGAGCATGCCCTATTTCCAGCGTTTCAGCTTCAGTGCTTTCGGCCTGCATCAGGGGGCCCTGCCCGGATATCCCGCCTCGCACGGCTGCATCCGGCTGACATACAAAGGTGCCCGCTACCTTTTTGGAAAACTCGAAGTCGGAGACTATGCGGTGATCCAGCCCTGATTTGATCGGGGTAGGGACGCCTCGCCGAGGCGTCCGTCGAATCTCGAGAGGCAGTCCGGTGCGGACGCCCCGGCGGGACTGCCCTACCTTTTCGAAAGGGCAATGGGGGAGATTCACGCTTCCTCCGGATACGCTCGCTCCGGCAACCTCACCTTGAGTTTATTGACCCGGTCACAGGCGACGAGACTCCCCGCCACCGCGACGTTCAGACTGAAGTGCCCCGGCAGGACCACGAGCGAGTGACACGCAGCGATGACCGGCTCGGGCAGCCCGGTGCTCTCACAGCCGAGCAGGTAGACCGCCCGTGTCGGGTGCTCGAATGACGCGAGCGGTTCCGCCGTCGCCGTCATCTCCACACCGATCAGCTTCGTGGCGAAAGGCAGGTTCTCGCGGAACTCTTCAAAGGTCGCATAATGAAAGAGCGGGATCTTCGTCCAGGCGCGGGTCACGTCAGACGACTGCTTCTCATACTTGCGGCCTATCGTGAAGATAAAAGCCGCGCCGAGGATGAAGGCGCTACGCCACAGCGTGCCCACGTTCGTTTCCCCCTCGCTGTTGAGAACCCCGATTCCGTAAAACCCGTCCGTCTCATACTGTTGGGTGAGACGGGACATCGCGGTATGGGAGGAGGCAGGGCAGGTGGAAGAAGGCACCTGCCGTCGCCCGTGGCGGGTCATTTGACCGGGAGTGTATCCGTGACCGCCCCGGTGGCCGGTTCGATTCCCAGCATCTTGCAGACTGTCGCGTGGAAAGCGAGCTGGCCGACCTCGTCGAGGGTTCCCGAGAGAGGTGAGTTTGGATACCCCGCGAGAAAGACCTGCCCCGACATCCGGATAGACTCCTCGACAGGATAGCCGAACCCGCCGAAGAAGCCGGGTCCGTCACCGGGATCAAAGAGCGGCTCCTCCGCCTTTTGATCAGCGAAACTATAGCCCGTTTTCAGCACGAGGACACGGTCTCCAGTGCGCTCCGCGTTCAGGTAGGACCACTCCGCCGGGAGATCATCCTTCTTGAGCGTGCGGAAGTAGATGCGCTTGCTGAGTTCGTTATCGAACCTGTCAGTGAAGATTTTCTTCTCTCCCTCATTCTCGGGGAGATCCTTGAAGAACAGGTTTGCGATCGCATCGTGCGCAACGATGTCGGCGTTTTTCATCATCTCGTCACCGAGGAGATGGGCAATATTCACATTCTTGTCGAGCTCGGCGAGACCGTGATCGGTCGTGATGAAAATGACGAGGTTCGCATTCGGCGGGGCGAGCGTCGTCCACTCGGCCTTGACCGTATCGAAGAAGGTCTGCAGGGACTTGTCTGTCGCGGTGACGGCTGCAAAGGTCTCATCGGCGCGGGGGCCATGGAGCAGTCCCTGGCGGGCGATATCCTCGAGGCGCAGCATGATGAGGCGCAGTTTATCACCACCTGCGCTGGCAGCCGGAGCAGCAGCACCATCAGCCGGAGCGGCAGCACCGCCGGCACTCGCGCGCCATTGCTCGAGCGCCTTGTTCAGCCTCGCCTCGTCCGTCGATTCGGGGTCATAGCTGTCGAGGAAGTAGGCCGCCTTGTTATCACCACTCTGTTTTTGCGAGAGCGGCCAGTCATGCACGAGAGTCCGGATGCCCTGACGGGTCGCCGTCGTCCAGATCGGCTCGGCGAGCAGGAGTGCCCCGTCGGCGGGTTTATCGACGATCTCCCCGGCCCCCACCCGGATACGGTCAGCAACGATACCGTGTTTGTCCGGCGTCACCCCCGTCGCCATCGTCGCGTGGGCGGGAAAAGTGAGGCAGGGGAAGCTCGGACGCATCTTGTTGGTTTCACCGCCGTCCGTCTTCAGCTTATCGAAGAAGGGCGTCTCGCTCTTCTCAAGATAGTCCCCCCGGAAAGCGCTGATGTTGATCCAGACGACCACGGCCGGACCGTCGCCCGAGTTTTGCACCACAGCAGCAGGCTCGTTCTTGTCATCATCGTCCATCGCCACCTCGGTGGCCGCCATGTTGGCGCGGCGATATTCTTCAAGCACAGACTCCGTCGACTTGTCGCCCTCAAACGCCACGCGGGTGAACTTGATCCCTTCGCTGCCGTTCCAGAGGAAGAGGAGCATGAAGGCGAAAAGCAAAATCGCGATGAGGGTGATCAGAGAGCTGGCGAGAGACCGGAACATGGCGATTTTGTAGGCGAATATAGAGGCGGATGCAAGAAAAGGGGAAAGCTTTTTGTGGGAGGGCGGGAGGAGGCAACGCGAAACAGGCAGGATCGCAGGCATCGCGGAAGAGAGTAGGGGCCGTTCCGGGACCTCATCGTCCCCGGCTAGCCCATTTCCGCTCTCGTTCGGCCGATGAAGGCGTAGCGGAACTCGTGAGAGTTTCGTCCCTCGCAGAGCCGTCGCCCGAAGGTCTCACGACCTCCGCTACGCTCTCGTTCGAGCGTATCACACCCGCAACAAGGCCGCAAAAGCTCCGTCATACCCATCGCTCCATGGCAGGGAAGTGACGATCTTTTCCACCGTCAGTCCCGAGGCTTCGACGACGGCTTCATTCTCGGTCGCGTCGATCGAGCAGGTGCTGTAAACGAGGCGACCTCCGGCTTTCAGGAGCGGCGCGACAGCTTTGAGGAGGGCTGCCTGATTGGCCGCCTGGCGGGGGAGATCGCGCTCCTGGATGCGCCAACGCACGTCGACGCGGCGGCGCATCACTCCGGTGTTGGAGCAGGGGACGTCGAGGAGGATGGCGTCAAAGGTGGGCAGGTCGAGGGCGGCGGGATAGTCGGTGTTCCAGTCGGCGAGTTTCACCTCGGCATTGCTGACGGCGAGACGCTTGAGATTCTCGCGGAGCTGATCGAGGCGGGGCGGTGAATTGTCGGCTGCGACGATGAGACCCTCGTTCTGCATGAGCGCGGCGAGCAGAGAGGTCTTGCCGCCGGGGGCGGCGCAGGCGTCGAGGACGGTCTCGCCGGGCTGCGGATCGAGGAGTCGGCAGGCGAGGGAGGTGCTGGGATCCTGCACGTAGATGAGTCCCTCGCGGAGCCAGTCGGGATTCGGGGCCCCGGTGACGTGGAAAAAGTCGGGAAAATTGGGTCCGACCAGAGAGGGTTCGGTCTCTGCCCTAACCCTCTCGAGTGCCTCCTTGTCAGGCGCGAGCGGGTTGATCCGGGCGAAGACGGTGGGGGGATCGTTGTTCCAGCGGCAGAGCGCCTCGACGGTGGCGGGATCGTAGCGGGCGGCCCAGCGCTCGAGGAGAAACTCGGGATGCGAAAAGCGGTTCTCGAGCGACCAGGTCTCGATCTCGGCGAGGAGCTCGGGCTTTTGCCGCTGGGCGCTGCGGAGGATCGCGTTGACGAGGGCGCGCTCGTGTTTACGGGCGAGATCGACGGTCTCGTTGACGGCGGCGTGCTCGGCGATGCCGGTTTTGAAGAGCTGGTAGAGTCCGATCCGCAGCAGGTTCTGAGTGAGGGGTTTTAGACTGCCGCGACGGAATTTATCAATGAGCTCGTCGAGGAGGTAGAGATTGCGGATCGTGCCGTAGAGGAGCTCCTGCGCGAGCCCGCGATCGGGCGGGGAGAGCCGGAAAGACCGCGCGAGGTCGTCGAGGATATCGGCGGCAAAGCGGGAGGTATCCTCCCATTGAGTGAGGGCTTCGAGGGCGCAGCGGCGGGCAGACATGGGGAGGAGCTTTTTAGCTGTTTTACTTTTTAGCTATTTTGCTTTTTAGCTGTTTTGCTTTTTAGCGGATAGCGGGTTGGCTGGAAAGTTTTTGACGGAGGGTTTTGGCTTGTTCGCCGTCGATGACGAGGGTGTTGGCGAGGCCGTTTCCGAAGGTCTTGAAATCGTGGAAAGTCCAGACAACTTCTTTGTCCTTAGTAACTTCGATGATCTGGGGATTCTCGGGTCCGGCGTGGCAATTGCCGAAGCGAAGATTGCCGTTTTCGAGCTCTTCGACGGTGGTGACCCAGGCGAGGGTGATGCCGGGGAGGTCATTTTGCTCAAGCTTCCAGACGACCTCCTTTGCCGGAGTGACTTCGAGGAGGCTGTGACCGTTGCCGGTGGAGAGGAGGGTGTTGCCGTTCTTCAGACGGATCGCGGCGAAGCATTTGCCACCGAAGGCTTCGGGGCCGTGTCCGCCGGCGGGGGCTTTGCCGAAAAGGGGCACGGGGAACTCCCAGATGACCTTGCCGGTGGCATCGTACTCTTTCACGATCTGATCGGCCTCGTGGGCGATGAGGAAGTGGCCGTTCTCCAGTTGGCGCACGAGCCGGGTGTCGGAGTGGGGGCTGGGTTTGGAAACGAGCAGGGGAATCTCGCGTACGATCGTTTTGCCGGGGGTCACCTCGATGATGCGTCCGGGGCCGGACTCGACGATGAGAGTGTTGCCGTTGGCGAGGCGCTGGTAGGCGTGGACTTCGACTTTAGAATCGCCTTCCTTGCGATTGAGGGTGTTCGCGTCGTAGTCCCAGACGACATTTTTCGCGAGGTCGACCTGGATGACGTGCGGCCAGCCGTCCTGGGTGAGAAGGGTGAAGTCGGGGAGGAGATGGAGGTCGTGAACGGCTCCGAGGGGACGGTGCCAGAGGACTTTGTTGCCGTCGGCGGGGTCGATGATGGCGAGGCCTTTGCCGCCTTCGGCTCCGATGACGAGCCGCTCGGGCGGAGCGGCCCGGAGACTGGGGCAGAGCAGGGCGAAGAGCAGACAGAGACGGGGGATTTTCATGGGGTGGGATTGGTCCGGGAAAGGGGGACTGGCCAGACGGGCTCGAGTGCGGGCAACGGGATCCAGCCGCGGAGATCGCCGGGGATCTCGGCGTAGAGCCATTGACCGCTCTCGCGGAGGATGCGGACCTCGGAGCCAGGCGGCAGCCCGATGACAGACTTGGCCTCGGGAGCGGGGGCGGTGAGGGCGCTGGCACCGTCGGCGGTGACGGTGGCGAAGTTCTCGATCGCGATGCGGGTGGCGCGGTATTGTCCGATGCGCGATGCGACAAAGGCAAACATGCCCGCGACGAGGGCGAGAGTGACTAGGGCGGAGCGGTTCGGGCGCAGGCGCTCGACGGCAAAAGCGAGGCTCAGGGCGATGAGGACGGTCCAGAGGGCGAGCGCGACGGCCCATTTCGAAAAGGTCGCAGGGAGCCTGCCGATGAAGCGGGCGACGCGGTCCCCGGTGAACTCGAGGTAGCCAATCTTTCCGCTGAGAAATTCGAGGCTTTGTCGCACCTCGGGCATGGCGGGCTCGACGACGAGGGCGCGCCGCATCCAGAGGATGGCCTCGCCTGTTTTCCCGAGCCGGTATTGGGCGGTGCCGAGATTGAAGTAGAGTTCTGACGAGATATGGCCGGCTTTGGTAAGGTCGAGGTAGGCGCTAGAGGCCTCGGCGAACTTGCCGGCTTCGAAGTCGCGGTTCGCGGCGGCGAAGGCTTCGTCGGTTCCGGTCGCGGCGCAGACCACCGCGCTGCCAGCGAAAAACACGAGAAGGGACAGGAAAAAGGCGGTGAGGAAAGGCGTTCTCATGGGCTTACCGACGGGGCAGTTTCTTGAGGATGGCTTCGAACTCGGCGACCTCGGAGGCGGAGACGGGGGTGTCGGTCTCGCCCATGCCGCTGTAGAGGACGGTCGCGCAGCGTTCGGCGACATGGTCGGCGGCGCGGGTGAGCAGGGGAGCAGGGTCGGGATGCTCCCGCTGCCATTGACGGATCGCGAGGGAGACGGCTTCGTAGAACTTGCGCCGGGGCGAACCGGGCCGCGGGAGGTGTTTCAGGGCATGGGCAAAGGGAGGATGGGCCTGGCGGTGGAGTTGGCTGGCCTGCCAGGTCTTCGTCCAGCGGACGACGCCGAATGCAGCGACGGTGCAGAAGGCTAGGGAGAAGAGAATCTGGACGACGTAAAAGGCGAGACCGGGTTTGCTGCCGCCGGCGCTGGCGACCCAGCGCGGTGCTCCGGTGCGGATGTGCATGACGTCAGGGAAGGCCGCAGAGGGTTTGCTCGCGGCGGGGGAGGCGGCGCTACCCGCCTCAATGCCGCCGGCGGGGAACTGGATCGCGGTGGGGGCGTCGCCGCTGCGATCCTGCGTGACGGTGATGGGAATGGGATCGGTGCGCAGGGTAACAAACTCGGCCTTTGTCGGGTCGAAGTAGGTGAGGAGGAAGCTCGGGATCTCGTTCACTTTTGCCTCGGGGATGATGACTCGCGAGAATTTGACCTGTCCTTTGTTGAAGCCGTCGGAATCGGTCTGGTCGTTCAGTTCTTTGTTCGCCTCGTAGCTCTTCCAGATGCCGGTCTGCGGGATGCCGAAGTCGGGCGCGCTCATGGTGCGGAGATTGCCGATCCCGGAGACGATGAACTCCATCGAGATGGGGTCGCCCACACCGACCTCGGTGGTCGACGGCGCTGACGAGATCTCGAAGACACCGACGCCGCCGGTGAAGCTGGTGGGCGCATTGTCCGGGAGTGGCTTCACGGTGACGTTGACGGTGTTGGTGACCATCTCGCGGGGAGCATTGCCCCGGAAAAGGGCGGAAAGACCGAAGCCCGAGCCTGCGTCGAGGACTCGCACCCCGATCTCGGCGGGGCCGAGGCGGAACTGGCCGGGCTTGAGCGCAAAGAGCGTCGAGGGGATCACGGCAGAGGAGTAGTAGACATTCCCCACCTCGGCGCCATCGGTGCGCACTTCCCGGAACGACTTGATGACAAAACTCGTGTTCTCGAGCTTCGCATTGGTCACGTCGCTGATCGCGCCGCGGCCGCGGACGTAGGCATTGAGGGTGAACGGGACGATCTCGTTGACGTAGAACTCGTCCTTGTTCATCTCGAGCTTGCCGAAAAAAGGTTTCGTGGCATCGAGCCCGGCCTCGGTCTGGTCTCTCTCGAAGATCGTGATCTCGACGGGCGGAGTCATCACCGGCTGGTTTTTTACCACGATCTCGAAAGCGGGGATCGTGAAGGTCCCGACGGTGTCGCCCCGGAAGCGGTAGTAGTAGTTCGTCTCGGCCGAGCTGACACCGTTGATGATCTTGATCGACGATTGCTCGCCGGAGAAAATGACCTCGAGTCCGGGCGCGTCGACGGTGCGGGGCATCTGTGCGTCACCGTTGGTGACTTTGATGATGAGCTGGCCCATCTCCCCGAGGGCGACGCGATTGCTCAGGACATTCACAGAGACGGTCGGCTGCGCTGAGCTCTGCGCCGCGAGATGGCTGAGCCCGGGCAGGAGGAGGAGAATGAGGAGAAAACAGCGAGACACCATGACGGGGGAGATTACCAGTTTTTGAACTTTTCGCCGCGTGAAGGTTGCACGAGGGGGCGCACCTCGGTCTCGTCGGCGAGGGCATCGAGGAGCTGGCGGGCCTCGGACGGCGAGTAGCCGGTCGTGGGATTCATCAAGCCCGCCGCCGCCTGCGCCTCGCCGGGCTGCCCCTGTGGCGGCTGGTTTTGCGGCTGATTTTGGGGCTGTTCCTGATTCGGATTGGCCTCAAGCTCGCCGTCCTGGGGGGCATCGGGCTGGGCGGGTGGATTCTGCCGCGGGTTTTGCGGTGGCTGCTGATCACCCGGCTTGCCCTCGCCGGGCTCGGTTTTGTCGGCCGGGTCTTTGGGATCGGGATTTTCGCCTTCGCCTTCTTTCGGATCCTGCGGCGACTGATCGTCCTTCGGCTGATCGCTACCCGGATTCTGCGGATCTTCTTTGCCGGGTTCCTGCTGCGGCTCGTCGGGCTTGCCGTCGCCGTCCTCGTCTTTGGGCTCGTTGTTGTCGCCTTTGTCGTCCTTTTTCTCGTCGTCCTTTTTCTCGTCTTCTTTCTTATCCTCTTTGTCGTCCTTCTCTTCCTTTTTCTCGTCTTCCTTTTTCTGTTCTTCCTCCTGCTGCTTTTTCAGCTCTTCGAGGCGCTTTTTCACGAGTTCGAGATTGTGGGCGGCGAGGTGATTATCGGGATCGAGGGTGAGGGTTGTTTCGAAATGCCCGATCGAGGACTCCCAGTCGCGGATGGTGTTCTCGAGGGTCGCGCTTTTGCCCGAGAGATCCTGCAACTGATCGGGATCAGCGGTCTGGGGAGCGGGTTTCAGGCCGGCTTCGCCCTGGCGGAAAAGGGTGTTGCCGAGATTGTAATGGGTCTGGCCCCGGCGGGTCTCATTGCCCTCGACGAGCGCCTGCCCGTAGGCCTCGGCGGCACGTTCGAAATTTCCCATTCGATAGGCGGCCGCGCCGATGCCCATCTGAACGCGAGTGCGGTCCTTCGCGGTGAGCCGCTCGGTCAGAGTGCCCTCGTAGGCCTTGATCGCATCGGCGTAATTCATCTTCTGGTAGGCTTCGTATCCTGTCGTGACGCTATCGCGGGCGGCGGCGGTGCCGTTCAGGAAGAGGTGGCTACCGGCAAAAACGGCAAGACCGGCGGCGATCCGTTTCACGGAAGCGGCGTTCAGGCTGCGATCAGGCGCGGGCTTCAGCCAGAGGAGCGGCAGCAGGTGCGCGAGCACGAGCAGGGCCACGGCGGCACTGAGCGGCCAGATGAAGCGCTCGATCGGGCGCAGGCGCGTTTCGCTCTCTTCGCGGGAGCTCGTGAGTCCCTGCCTGATCTGCTCGACGACACGGGTGAGAGAGGCTTTGCCCCCGAGATGCACGTAGGCCCCGCCCCGCGACGAGAGCGCCTGGAGCGCGTCGGCGACGAGCCGGGTCCGCACGACCTGGCCCTGATCGTCTTTCACAAAAAGCCCGGGGATGGGGACCCCGTTGTCATCGACTTCGGGGATGATCGCGCCTTCAGCCGTGCCGACGCCGACGGTGAGGATGGACATACCCGCCTTGGCCGCTTCGTCGCGGATCTTTTCGACCTGATCGAGTCCCTCGAGAGCTTCGCCGTCCGAAAAGAGGACGAGGGCGCTTTGCTCGAGCTTCGCTTCTTTGAAGGTCTCGAGAGCGAGAGCCGTCGCCGCGCTGAGGTTGGTGCCGCCACGGGGGATGATCTCGGTGTCGAGCTGGTCGATCGCTTCGAGGACGGCTTCGTGGTCGACCGTGAGAGGGGCCTGGACGAAGGGGCGTCCGGCAAAAGCGATCAGTCCGACGCGCTCATCGGGGAGGGAGAGGATGATGTCTTTCGCCGCGAGCTGTGCCCTGGTGAGGCGGTTCGGCGGCAGGTCGTCGGCCATCATGCTGCGCGAGGTGTCGATCGCGATGATGAGATTGCGCGCGTCGGTCTCGGTCTCGATCTCGGTGTAGCCCAGCATCGGTCGGGCGAGGGCGACGAGGGTGGCGGCGAGGGCGAGGCAGTGGAGGATGAAGACGACCCAGCGTCTGCTGTGGCTGCTGCCGCTGATGAGCCGGCTCGCGAGACGCGGGGAGACGAGGCCGGGGAGCCGGCGGGCGGAATGCCAGTGCGACCAGGCGCGGAGCGCGAGGAGGGGGATGAGAACGAGCAGTCCCCAGAACCAGACGGGCTGGGCAAAGGTGAGTCCGCTCATGGAAACCTCCTCCAGAAAGTGTCGTCGCCGACGAGGGTGAGGAGACCGAAACCCAGCCCCGCAATCGCGAACCAGTGGAAAAGCTCCGAGGCTTCGATGCGCGTCTGGCGTTTGATTTCTGTCTTTTCCATTTCATCAATGAGCCCGAAGATCTTCTCCAGACCCGAGGTGTCCTGCGCCCTAAAGTATTCGCCGTCGGCGATGCGGGCAATCTCCTTGAGCGTTTCCTCGTCGAATTCCTGGGTGAGACGCTGCGGCCCGACGGGCGTTTGGACAACGTAGTCACCGTAAGTGCCCACGGCGATGGTGTAAACGCGGATCCCGAGAGTGTGGGCGAGCTTGGCGGCCTCGAGCGGGGAGAGTTTGCCCGCATTGTTGACCCCGTCGGTGAGCAGGACGATGACTTTGCTCTTCGAGGGACGTTTGTCGAGTCGCTTCGCCGCCGCCGCCAGGGCCGAGCCGATCGCGGTGCCGTCCTCGACCATCCCGATCTGGACGCGGCCAAGCCCCTGCTCGCCCTCGAGCCAGGCTTTTGACAGCGTGAGGGGGCTCGCAAGATAGGGGCGTCCCGCAAAGGCGAGGATGCCGATGCGGTCAGTCGTGCGGCCGCGGATGAAGTCACGGGTCACCTTCTTTGCCGCCTGGAGCCGGTTCGCCCGACTGCCCTCGATGCGGAAATCCTCGACCTGCATGGAGCGGGAGACGTCGATGGCAAGGATGAGTTCGATCCCGCTCTCTGAGACCTGCTCGGTGCGGTTGATCCATTGCGGCCGTGCCAGGGCAAGGATGAGACAGGTGAGGGCGAGGAAAAGACTCGCGAGACGAAAGCCTCCGGCACGTCCCCGCGCGATCGGCCCAAGGCGGTTGAGGATGTGGAGCGATGAAAAAATGACCGCGCCCTGATTTCCCGAACGGCTCTTGAGGAGAGCGAGCAGAGGTATCAGCGCGAGCAGGGCAAGCACCCAGGGATAGGCGAGCTGAAAGGTGGTTTCGGCGAACAGGTTCATCACGCTACGGGGAGTTTGACAC
>JBDNIL010000215.1:0-7613 GCA_041688355.1 Verrucomicrobiales bacterium
ACCTGGAAACGACGCACATGTCGGACCCCCGGAAGATCGAAAAACTCTTCGGGGTGCTCACCCTGACATTCATGTTCAGCTATGGATGGGGTTGCGAGATGAAGTCAAAGACGAAGCTGACCGCCAAGCAAAAAAGGAAGAACTTCTTCCGCCTCGGACTCGACCGGATTTCGCAGATCTTCGGCAATAAGGAGGATTTCGTTGTTGAGATACGGGCATTTCTACACTGGATTGATCAGCCGAAATATCCCTCAATTCTTGTCGTGTAGTGTGCACAGAATCAACGAATAGAAAGAAAACCATAATATGATAAGATGGGCAGTTATCCTTTTAGTAATAGACCTCATAGCCGGAGTTCTCGGTGCTACAGGTGTGATGAGCGTGGCGTTGAACATTGCCTACGTTATCGCAGTCATTGCGGTCATCCTCTTTATTCTGAGCTTCGTAATGAAGAAAGCTTAGAGATGTATCCCCTCCCTCGCCAGACCCGCGCAAAACAAAGAAGCGAAAAAATGCCGGCGAAAGACCGCAGGATGAATCACTTCTAGAGTCGATTCATCATCGGCGCTTTTAAAAACGGCACTTTCCCTGTCAGCATCCGGATCGGCTGCAACTTGCTTCGCTACGGGAATTTCGGGACGAAAAGACCCGTTACACTTCGGACAATCCACTTTTTCCCCGATGACCGAATCGTCAATTTGAATATTCGAATTACAATGGGGCCACTGATAGGTGAGGGCTTCGGCAGGCATTCCTGTGGACGGATTGTTGTAACCGTGAATGAGGTTGGATGGTAGAAATTTACTCCGCTCCGGACGCTGGATCAGGTGCGAGCTGCGGCTGCGGCTCCGGTTTTACGTCAGGACCTGCGTCCCGGACCGCTTCTCTAATTTCGGCAGCGGCCTCGCTGGCGCGGGCCTCTAATTCATTAGCAGCTGCGATGGCCGATTCTTCGACCGCATTAGCAAGTGCCCTATCCTGCTCGGTTGCGCCAGGGGTGAGCTTCTCGGTTTCCTTGGTTGATTCTCTGGCCTGCTCAATCGCCTCACCGGCGGCAGCTTCCACCTGCGACACCGCTTCTGTAGCTTCCGGATCGATGGTCTCCTCAGAACAGGCTGTAAAAATGCCCCAATTGCAGCAAAACAGGCAAGCGGGATCAATTGGAGTTGGATCGAGTGTGCTTTCAAGTGTGCTTTCATAGGTTTCGATGGGCGAACCAGTTTTCGCTTGATGATATTCCCATCCCCCTTGATTTCGAGTTGCTTAAGGTTGGTAGTTTAGCCAAGGCCCTGGCAAATTGCTATGGGGTGTTCACCTACTCAAGCCGGGCGAATAAGGTATCGGGAGTCATCACCGGCCGGCTGACTTTCACCCCACACCAGTAGTAGCGCTGGGAACATGCCGTCCACCAATCGGGTTCCGGCGATCTTGAAGGTCTCAGGTAGGGTAACACCCCATGGCGCAGCCGCCTCCGCTGGCGCAATCTTGGAAAGTCGTCCGTTCCAACTAAGGGCAACCCCGGCAACCGATTTCACAATTCACAAACATCCTCTTGGCGCGAAGCCAACAGAAAAAGTGAAACGCAAACAACCAAAACAGTTATGTTAAACAAATCTAAAACACTAAAGGGATACAAACTGGACAGCCTCGATGGTGAATTCGGAGAGGTCCAAGAATTCTATTTTGATGACGTGCATTGGACCATCCGCTATCTGGTCGCAGACACGGGGAACTGGCTTTCCGGCCGACGTGTTATGATATCTCCCTATGCGTTGGTTGCAGTCATCCAAGAGGATCACCACATCGCGATTGATTTGACCAAAAAGCAAATCGAAGACAGTCCCTCGCTGAACAGCGACAAGCCCGTATCACACCAGTTCGAGATGGATTACGCCGGGTATTACGGATGGCCATCGTATTGGGGCGGACCAGCCACTTGGGGAGCATTTCCCACCCCGGTGCATGGTCAAGGCCCTTGGGCTGTTCCGGTCGTGGATGAGGAGGATACCAGTGATTCCCATTTGCGCAGCACTCACGAAGTCGCCGGCTATCACATTCACGCCACTGACGGCGAGATTGGCCATGTCGAAGATTTTATCATCGATGATGAGACCTGGGCGATCCGTTACCTGGTCGTTGATACCAGAAATTGGTGGCCTGGCAAAAAGGTTCTGGTTTCACCGCAGTGGATCGAGCGCGTGAGCTGGAGCGAATCGAAAGTCTTCGTCAATCTTTCCCGTGACGCCATCAAACAATCTCCAGAATACACCGAGGAATCCCTCATCACCCGCGATTACGAAACAGCGTTGCACAGACACTACCAAATCGATGGTTATTGGCCCGATGGCGATACGGGTTCGCCGCGGAACAGCCCTTGAGGTCTCCGACCAGTAATTATCATCAGCACCTTAATTCCACCCCGTACTTCCCTTGAAAACTATCCCACTACTTCTTATCGCCGCGTTCCTCATGATTCCCAAATTGCCCGCACAATCCGCCGTCCCCGACGACAGCAAGATTAAGAAGGGAGTTGCCACCGCATTCCTCGATTTTGAGCCTACTTCGAACATGGAAGCGAAGGTCGAGGTCAAAGACGGTATCGTGACCCTGAGCGGTCAGGTGGACAGCCTGGTCGTTAAAAACCTTGTCGACGAAGCAGCCGGCACAGTCAGAGGAGTTCGTGCTATCGTGAACCATCTTGAAGTGAAAGAGGTGAATCGAGGGGATGACGTTATCGAGGGTGACCTCTCGAGGCTGTTTTCCCTGCATCGTCCCGAGCAGGAGGACGTCTTTCAGTTTAGGGTCAATGATGGAGTCGTGACACTGATCGGAACTGTCAGGTCCTTCTCGTTGAAGCGCCTCGCGGAAAAGATGGCTTCTATGGTCATGGGAGTCCGTAGCGTGGTGAACGACCTCAGGGTTGAGCCTTTGGATCAACCCGGTGACGAAGAGATCAGGCAGCAAATTGCCTTGCACCTCAAGATCAATCCATTAGTGGAGGATCAGTTTGTAAAAATATCGATCCATGATGGAGTGGCAAATATCAATGGCGCGGTCGACTCCTATGCCGAAAAGAACCGGCTCATATCCGCTGTCGAGATCAGCGGGGCTCACACGAGCAACAGTGATGACCTTGTTGTCTCGCCCGAACTGAGACCAATAATGGAAAGGGCTCATGATCCGCTTTTCCTCACGGACGATGAACTGAAACGGTCACTTTCCGACGCCTACAGGCAGGATTCACGCCTCGACGGATCGGGGATCTCGATAGACAGCATCGACGGAAACATCACTTTGAGCGGAACGGTGCATAGCATTGGAGCGAAATCATCGGCTGAAAGGACCGCAACTACTCTGCCGGGTGCGAGCTATATGTATAGCTCCCTTCGGGTCGACGGACCCGAGTGGGCGTCCGACACCGTGGTCGAGGCAGTCCTCACTCTTTTTTATGAGTTGGATTCAGAGCTCCAGTCCACCGAGATCAATGCCGCAGTGAAGGATGGCGTCGTGACCCTGACCGGAATGACGGACACCGTCTATCAGCGGCGGAGGGTGGTTGAAACGGCTGCCGACACCGTCGGCGTGGAGCAGGTCGTCAATAAGCTGCGAGTCGACTGGAACACCCGGAAACCTGCCGGAAAGCCTGAAGGCGAGTGATCGGCTCCTCTAGATCAGATAACACATTCACCACGATTAAGACATCATGAAATTGCTCACCAGTGACTTTCGCGCTTCACTTTTACATGCTCACGAATCTCCGTTCCTCTCGCTTTATCAGCCCACCCACCGGCATTCTCCCGGTAATCAGGGAGACCCGCTTCGCTTTCGCCATCTGGTCAAGGAACTCGACCTGTCCTTGCAGAAAAAATATTCGACTGAGGAGATTCGTGCGCTGCTGGAGCCTTTCGAGACGCTTTCCCGCGATCATGATTTCTGGAACCACACCACCGAAGGATTGGTAGTATTCGGAGCGCCGGGTTTCTTCCAGGTTTTTGGACTGCAACGCCCGACGCCCGAACTCGCCGTTGTCGCTGACAGTTTTCACACCAAGCCGCTGTTGAGCTTTTTGCAATCGGCGGATCGCTTTCAAGTGCTGGCGCTAAGTCTCCACGAGATCAAACTGTTCGAGGGCACTCGCGATGCGCTCGATGAAATCGCGCTCGCGCCCGGAGTTCCGCGCACCCTCACGGGAGCGTTGGGCGAGGAGTTGACCGAGCCGCATCAAACCGTCGCTTCCTACGGAGGAACCGGCGGTGCCAGTGTGGCGATGCGGCACGGGCACGGCGATAAGAAGGATGAGATGGACATCGATACGGAACGGTTCTTTCACAAAGTGGATCGCGCGATTCTGGAATCACATTCACAACCCTCGGGCCTGCCCTTGATTCTCGCTGCGCTGCCCGAACATCAAGGTCACTTCCGCAAGCATAGCCAGAACACGTTCCTGTTGGAGGAAGGAATTACAGTTCATCCTGACGCGCAGACAATGACCGAGTTCCGCGAACGCGCGTGGCACATTTTCCAACCGCGGCATGAAGCGGGGCTGGCGGAGTTGATCGACGAATTTGCGGTGGCCAAATCCAAAGGCCTCGGCCTGGACGACGTGAAGCAGCTGGCGCAGGCTGCGGTGGCCGGACGGATCGCCACCCTGCTGATCGAGGCGGATCGCCGGATTCCAGGGCGAATCGACGGCGCGACCGGAGAAGTGGATGTCAAAACTTTGAGCCATCCCGAGGTGGATGATCTGCTTGACGATCTCGGCGAGTTGGTCCTCAAAACCGGCGGTCGCGTCGTGGTGGTTGCGGCCGACCGGATGCCTACGATGACGGGAGCAGCGGCGACTTTCCGCTTTTAACAAGGACAAACAAAACAATGAAAATCCAGATCAACACAGACAACAACATTGAAGGCGGCGACGAACTGACCCTGGAAACCCTGGGAGCGGTGGAGAGCGCGTTGGAGCGCTTCGCCGACCACATCACCCGCGTGGAAGTCCATCTCAGCGACGAGAACAGCAGCCACAAAGGTGGCACCGACAAACGCTGCGTCATGGAAGCGCGTTTGGAAGGAATGCAGCCCGTTGCCGTAACCGACCAGGCGGATCACATCGAGCAGGCCGTCAATGGCGCGGCGGAGAAACTGGAAAGATTTCTCGATCACGAACTGGGGCGCTTGAGTGATAAATAAGGTCGAAATCGTATGAACTTCATTGTCATCGTCGGCCGCCCGCAGCTCGCTTCCGGCGCTGGTGGTTTCGACAAACCACTTCAAGCCGATGCGAACAGGGTTGCCTAATGAAAAGCAATCAATGGTGGCGAACCATCAAAGGAGCCCGGGCTCGTTGGGCGGAAGAGGATGGCGACCAGCGCGCCGCCGCTTTCGCCTACTACCTGTTGCTGTCACTCCTGCCGCTGGTCTTCATGTTGGTGAGTGCAGGGTCACTGCTCGTTGAGCGCGAGATGGCGGCGAACGAGGTCGTTCAATGGATTGAACAATATGTCCCTCTCACCGCCGAACAGGAACGCCGTGTACTGTCGGGTATCCTCGGCGTGCTGGAAAAGCGCGGGGAGATCAACTTGGCAGCGTTTCCACTATTGGTCTGGGGCTCGCTGAAATTCCTGCGCACCCTGATTCGGACCACGAATCGCATCTGGCATTCGCCACCCTACAGTTGGTGGCGATTGCCTTTGAAAAGCCTCGGCCTGCTCGGTATCACGATGAGCGCTGCCTTTCTAGGCATCCTGCTGCCGGGCATCGCGCGGCTGGCCCGCCGCTGGCTCGCCACATATCTCGAATTTCCCGACTGGACGCTTGCCTTGATGTTCAGTTTCCTGCCCTGGCTCGTTTTGTTCTGCGGGGTCCTGATGATTTACCGGCTGGCCGCCAATCGACCCACCAAGTTCTCCGAGGTGTGGATCGGAGCGCTCGCCGCGACGGTCTTGATTTGGATTGGCGAATGGCTGTTTCTGTTTTACGTGATCGAATTCGCGCATTTCAACGTGCTTTACGGCACACTGGGCGGCGTCATGGCGTTCCTGCTGTGGATTTATCTCTCCAGTTGTATAGGCGTGTTCGGAGTCTGCTTTTGCGCAGCGCAAGCGGAACACCGACCCCTCGCCGCCAGCCCCAGAGGTGAATCATGAATATACTCAAACAACTCCGGGGCAACCTGGGTTCCAGTCTCTGGATCCTGCGTTTACTGGTGCAACGAGCGACCCGCCGCCATCTTCGAGTGTTGCGTGCTGCGACGTCAGGATTCCTCTGCTGGAGCGTGCTGGCGACGCCGGTCATGGGGCAGGAAGACGCGCCCGGGCCGCAGCTTCCACCTGCTCCCCAGGAAGAGGAGCTTTCTCCCGGGCCGGCAAAGGTGGCCGTGCAGCCACCCGCCCTCGACGAGGAGATCCGCGAGCGACTCCAGAGCGTCATGGAGGCCACCGGTTGGTTCAATGCTCCGGAAGTGGAGGTCGTGGACGGGGTTGTTTTTCCGCGCGGCATCCCCGTCACGATGCTCGACGGGAAGCAGGAGGTGACGCAGGAAGCTGGATCGCTCAAATCCTCAGGCGAGTCACCGCTTCTGGAAGAACTGGATGCTGTGTCCACCAAGGCCGAAGCCGGGTTGTCCAACGATGCTGGCATTCTTGAGGAACAGGCCCGTCAGGCCAAGCCGGTGGACGAGGAAGAGAATCTTCTGGGGGCCGCGACCAGCGCTCGCCCTACCAAGGCCGTTTTGACAGCCGAGAATAAGAACTGAAGCGATCAATCATGAAGACGAAAATCAATCCCACAGACTTCCAGGTGCCGCCTGACGAAGAGTTCAAACTCAGCGATCGCGCGACGAAGGTGAAACCTTTCTTCAAGTCGAAGAAACACTATCACAAAAGGCTCGATGAGGGCATTGAAGAGCTAAGTGATCTGCAACGCCTGCAGTACGCCTCGAATCGCCATGCGATCCTTCTTATCTTTCAGGCGATGGACGGGGCCGGCAAGGATGGGGCCATTCGTCACGTCATGTCCGGGGTCAATCCGCAGGGCTGTCAGGTTTTCAGTTTTCAACAGCCGAGCGCCGAGGAACTGGAGCACGACTTTCTCTGGCGCACGACCTGCCGCCTCCCGGAACGCGGACGGATCGGCATTTTCAACCGGTCTTATTACGAGGAGGTGCTCATTGTTCGCGTGCACCCGGAAATCCTGCGCGGTCAAGGATTGCCGGAAGGGTCAATCGCGAAGCGGGCCATTTGGGAAGAGCGGTATCGGTCCATCGCAGATCATGAGGCCCATCTCCACCGCAATGGCACCCGGATCATTAAGTTTTTTCTCCACCTCTCTAAGGACGAACAAGCAGAGCGTTTTAAGGACCGCATCGACGAGCCGGACAAGAACTGGAAGTTCAGCCTCGCGGATGTGAGCGAGCGGAAGCGCTGGGATGATTACATGAAAGCGTATGAAGCGTGCTTGAACGCGACGAGCACCAGGGAGGCGCCCTGGTATGTTGTTCCCGCCGACAGCAAGAAGAATGCGCGGCTCATCATTTCGCAGATCATTGTTGATACGATGAAGGGACTTGGGATGAGCTATCCGACCGTCGATGAGGCGCGCGTGAAAGAGTTGAAGGA
>JBDNIL010000216.1:0-7120 GCA_041688355.1 Verrucomicrobiales bacterium
GGCCAACACCGGCAAGACCCTCGTCGAGTACCTGCACGAACTCCGCATCGGCGACGCCTGCCGGCTCCTCCTCGAGAGCGACCGCACCATCTCGGAGATCGCCTTTGAATGCGGCTTCAACAATCTCTCGAACTTCAACCGGCGCTTCCGCGATCGCAAAGGAATGACACCGAGAGAGTTCCGAAGCCAGAATCCGATCGACCCCGCCGGGCAGGGACGGAGCCTGCCACGGTCGGTGGGGTGAAGGGGGCATTGGACGTCACTACTACGATTTACGCTGGACGGGTGGAGGATGAGGTCGAATGGGCCCCATCGCGGGATTGCCAGCGACGGAGTGATCCGCTACAAACGGGCTTACGGAGATGGTGACTCCCCCCCCCCCTCGCTCTACTTTTCTCACCGGTCTGATTCCCTCGCAGCACGGGGTGCACTCCTTTCTCGATCCGAAGTATCACAACAACGACATCAGCATCCGGCGCGTCGCGGCCGAGATCAGCGCGGTCGATGACGGGGTCGGGGAGATCCTCAAGGCCCGCTTCGACGCCAGCGCCGATCCGGAATACGATCTCTCGAAAGGCGGTCGCTCAAAGGCAAAACGCCACGTCCCGGACGTTCCGACGGCGGAGTAAAGAGGCTCGGCCGGGCACGGTTCTGCGACTCGTTCCCTCACCTGCCCGAGTCATCGCCGGGGACGGTGCAGGATACCAGCGTACCGCAGCCGCTTTCATCATTCTCCACCCGCAGGGTTCCCTCAATGATCTGCGCGCGATACCGCATGATGCGGAGGCCCATGCCTCCGGTCTTCGGGGAACCTTGCGGCAACCCGATCCCGTCATCCCTCACGGTTAGCAGCCAGGCGCCCTTCTTCTTTCCGAAGTGGATGATAATCCTGTTGGCGCGGGCATGCTTGATGCCGTTCTGGACCGCCTCCTGCGCGATGCGGAAAAGCTGGACTGCCTTGGCGGCGCTCAGCGTCTCCATGGCCTTGGCGTTGGACTGAACCGCACATGAGATGCCGAATTGCTCCTGCGAGCGGTGCGCGATACTTCTCAACGCCACGAGCAACCCGTATTGCTTGAGTTCCACTGGATAAAAATCCTTCGACAGGTTCCTCACATTGCTATTCGCGGTCTCCAGCATGCGACAGAGCCTCTCTGCCTCCTTCGCGGGCGCCGGTTCCGCTAGCGTCCGAGCCAGCACGTGCATCATCATCGAGATGCCGGTCAGTTCCTGCACGAGCCCGTCATGCAGTTCACTGCCGAGCCGTTCACGCTCACCCTCGATGGCATCGGCGATGGAGGCTTCGAGGCGTTTGCGCTCTTCCGTCTCCAACAGCAACCGGGCGTGCGCTGTGGTCAGTTCCCCGGTTCGCTCGACGACGAGTCCCTCGAGTTGGACGGCCCGGTCGGCCAGTTGCTCTTCGGCGTCCATCAATTCCTCCTGCGCCCGCATCATGTCATCGATGTCGGTGCTCGAGCCGATCCAGAGCGTGACTTCTCCATCGGCATCGCGCATCGCGTAGGCGCGGGTGAGGTGCCACCGATAGACTCCGTCCTTGCGGCGGAATCGGTGCTCCAGATCATAATCCGCCCCCGTCGCCAGTGATTCTTTCCAGCACCGAACATTTTCTTCGAGGTCATCAGGGTGAATGTAGCTCACCCAGCCCCATCCCTGCATTTTATCGGAAGGCAGGCCTGTGAACTCCTTCCATTGCCGGTTCAGATAGTCCACTTCACCCTCGGGCCTCGCGGTGAAGATTTTCTGAGGCATCGAGTCGGCCATGAACCGGAACCGTTCCCCGGCTTCGCGCAGGGCTTCCTCCGCCTGCTTGCGCTCAGTGATGTCGGTGATGTTTTGCAGGACCGAAGCCGGGTTTCCCTCGCTGTCGCGATCCAGGGTCTTGCGAACGAGCACGGTGATGCTTTGCCCGTCTCGTCGGGTGTGGACGAGCTCACCCGTCCAGCGCCCGGTTCGATGGAGTTCAGCGATCATCTCCTCCGCCGGTACCGGGTATTTTGTCTCGAAAAGGGTGTTGCTGACTTTTCCGATCACCTCTTCGGAGGACCATCCGTAGATCTCCTTCGCCCCGTGATTCCAGTAGGTGATGCGACCCTCGAGATCGCGCACGATGATGGCGTCGTGGGTGAGATCGAGGAGGCGGGCCTTTTCCGCCAGCTCTTTTGCAGTTCGCTCACGCTCGGCGATTTCCCTCAGAAGCCGCTCGTTGAGACCCTCCGCCGCTTCGGTGAGTTCATGTTGGCGGAGTGAACCGAGCAGGAGCGCTTCGTTCATTTCGACCATCGTCTCATGAGCCCTGGTGGATTCGGTCACCTGAATCATGACGCCGACGTGCCTTTCGTCGGTCATCAGAGGCCACATCGTGTACGACCAGAAAACCGCGTCGGGCGTTGAGGGATCCTTTTCAGTGTGGTTCAGAGGTTTTCCCGAGCGAAAGACACGTTCGATCAGGGGGACGAATTTGACCTTGTTAGGCAACAGATCCGAAAGCGGAATCCCGAGAAGTTGATCCGACGATTTCCCCAAAAGCTGACAGAAGGCGGGATTGACGTAACGCACAAGATGCGTCGCTCCCTCCACCGTGGCCATGGGCAGGGGCGCATGCTCGAGGGAAAGGCTCGAGAGCATGTTCGGCATGGCGGCGGATGGAGATTCTTCGACCATCGGGTTTTCCCCTGCTACTTCGTTTCCTTTGGTTCGGGCGTGGCATCCTCCCTCTTTCCGACCCGCGTCGGTATCCCCGTGGTGAGTCCGGTGTAGTCTGTCTGCCGCGGACCGATGATGACCACGCCTTCGTCCGTGATGACATACTCACGGATGTCTTTGCTGTGATTGCCCCCGCGCATCTTCATGACGACCATCACTTTTCGAATCTGGCCGTCGATCTCCACGTAGCGCATCCGAATGATGTCGTCGGTGAGAAAGGAGATCGCGTAATGGCTGAGCGGCATCGCAGTGAACGAATCCTCCACCTCGACAGTGCTGAGAATGGTGACGCCGGCACCGGTCAGCGCCCCGATCATGCGGTAAAGCGACTCGCGGAAGTCAGTCCGGAATCCCGGAGCCAGGGCCATCTCGAAACCCATCAGCGAATCGATCACGAGCCGCCTCGCGCCGGTCCGCTCGATGGCGTCGAGGATGGCCTGCATGGCCTCGTCCACCGACAAGTCGAGGGGGCGGAGGTAGAGCACCTCGAGCTTGCCCGTCGCCTGCGGCTTTTTCAGATCGAGCCCGAAACCACCGGCTCGATCCGTGTATCCCTGCGGGCGTTCCTCGAAGAGAGCCATGATCGCCGACTCCCCCCGGCGCAAACCCTCGGCGATGAAATGCGTCGCGAGGGCGGACTTCCCCGTCCCCGATGGCCCCGCCACGATGAGGCTGTCACCTTCGAGGATTCCCCCGCCCATCATCGTGTCCAGCTCGGGAATGCCGATGGAGAGGCGCCGGCGTCTTCCCGGTTTCGTTTTCTTGCCCGTCAATCCGAGCGTGCGGGGGAAGGCCTGCAGCCCCTCGTCGCCGATGCGGATGGTGTGGAGGCCGGGCACCGAGGCCTGCCCGCGCAGCTTCATGACCTGCATCTTGCGCACGACCGAGTTTCTCTCCGTCACCTGCCAAAGCCACAAAAGTCCGTCGGCAATGGTGAAGAGCGGGTTGTCCTTGATCTCCGACTCGGCATACTCACCGACGAGGAAGGTCGTCGCTTCCCAACTGGTGAGGAACTGCGCAAGGCGCTGGATGAAGACCTGCAGCTCCGCCTCGCTCGCCGTGTTCGTCGCGTTGCGCATCACGGTGCGAAAGGAATCGACCACCACGATGCCCGGACTGACGCTTGTGACCTGCTTTACGATCTCCGCGAGGACTGCGTCCAGATCCTGCTCCATCAACACTTCGGACAGGTTGAAGAAACGGATGGCCTTGCCCAGCTTCGATCCGTCGAAAAAGGAAAACTGCTGTTGATAGCGCAGCATCTTCATCGCGGGCTCGCCGAGGACGGTGAAGTAGAGGACGGGGTTCTTCGGCGTCGCGTTGGCGAAGACTATCTGATGCGCCAGAGTCGTCTTGCCGCAGCCGGGTGTGCCGGCGATGATATTGAAGGAAAACTCCGGAATGCCTCCGCCAAGGATTTCGTCGAGTCCGCGCACGCCGGTTGGCAGTTGGCGGATCGCGACTTTGGCCGATTCGGCCGTGTTTGCTTTGGACGCGTTGCGTTTCGCTGCGGCGCTTTGTTTTTTCATGGTCAATGTCAAATCTTGAATTTCAAATCCCTGGCGGGCAGTTTCGGCCACACCTCCCGCACCAGTTGCAGCGTCATCCTCTCGCCGATGAAGGCCACGAGTAGTCCGATCAACTGGGCCACCAGCACTTTCCCGCCCTCAAGCACCTCTTCGGGATCGACCGGGACATCGGATGGAGAAGATTCTTCCAAACTGCCGTCAGCGCCGACCCGGCTTCTCTTCAGCCAGGGAACCTCCACACCAGCAAGCGCGAGTGTGCGCATCAAAAGCGCACGATGGCCCCCGCCTCCCATGAGCGTCGCGAGAGGCCCTCGCATCTTGTCGGGAACGGCGAAAGCTGCGGACACTCCCGTATCGGCAGACCGGGATTCCGCCGCCTCATGAGCCATGAGGCGCGCGGCGAAATTCCGCATCTGTGGAGTGGCTCGGTTCATTCAGTAAGGCACCGTGAAAGGCCGTCCAGGATGCGGGGGGTGCGGGTAAGGGCTAGATCGATTCAAACGGGAAAAGTTCCACCGAGGCCGGGATCCAGACTGTCGGTGCAGCCTCGATGCCGCAACTCAATTACCGCGTATTTATTTTTCATCCGTTTTGACTTCGCTAGGCTGGTTCCGGTCCCGTCAGACGCCCGTGATCGGACCAGGCCTGCTGGTGAAAAAAGACTCTTTACTTTTTCGGCGATACCCTACTTTCTCGGCATCCAGCGCGCGATGGGGAGTTACCCTACCTCCCGCCGCTGCCGAACCGGTAATTTCCAGGCTCGCATCGAGCAATCATGCCGCGGACGTGCCCTTGGCGGAGTGAAGAGGGTTGGGTGAGGAGCGAAACCCTGTTGGGCCACCCTCCGCCGCGGTTTCGTCACCCTCTCCATTTCCTCTGCGTCTGGTTTGAGCGGGGCTGCACCGGGCAAATGCCCGGGATGCGAGGACGAAAGCGGCGACGGGACACATCACGATTTGACGGTTCGCCGGATTCATGATGAGGGTAGGCGTGGAGAATTTGCTTTCCGTGTCTAGTGGGGCGAGAGCGGGTGGCAATGTGACGAAAGGGTTTCCAAAGGGGATTGGAAAGGGAGTTGCGGAGGGTAGACGGAATGTCCCGATGAAACATCCTTCACTCACCCTTTGTCTGGCTCTCGCCGTTTTTGGAAATGCTCCGGCTTCCACTCACGCCCAGAGCATCACCCTTGATTCTCAAATCCCTGTCCTCAATGGGGCCGAGATCATTGCCTACACTCCGAGCGGAGATACCGTCGCGACGAATGTGACCGGTCTCGCACCGACTATTGGTGTGCAACTCTTCACACTCGAGGCCGACGGCTCACTGACTCCCCGTCAGTTCGTCTCGATCGCGACCGAGTTCGGCGGGGCGATCGCCTCGGTGAGTTCGGTGGCTCTCGATCCGCTCGAGCGCGGCTTCGGGGTCATGACGGTGATCCCGACGGCAAACGGAACGACCGAGGGCGTTGCGGTCTTTTTCGATTATTTAAACGGCGCGGTGCTCTCCACGGTTGAGGTCGGATTCCATCCCGACAATGTCATCTTCTCTCGTGATGGTTCGAAAGTGTTCGTGGCCAACGAAGGTGAGTTCACGAGCGGCGGTGATACCGATGCGCCCGGCTCGGTCAGCGTGATCGATCTGACCGGCATCACGAATGCGGGTGGCGCAGGCGGCCTCGATAACATGGACGTGACCACGGTCGATTTCACTGCCGGCAACCTCGCCGCCGGTGTCAATCTCAATGATCTGCGCTACAACGACGACACCTTCACCCCAGGCAACGCCCACCGTCACGTCGAGCCCGAATACATCACCGAAGGGGAAGGCAAAATCTATGTCACCCTCCAGGAAAACAACGGCATCGCCGAGTTCTCCCTCACGGGTCCGAATGCGAATCGCTTCACCGCGATCTTCCCGCTCGGTCTCATCGAGCAGACGATCGACGCTTCGGATCGCGACGGCCCGGGCGGCACCGCGGTCGCTCTCATCGACGACGTCGTCAAGGGCATGCCGATGCCGGATACGCTGACTTCTTTCCTCTCCGGCGGCGTCCGTTATCTTGTCACGGCCAATGAAGGCGACTTCCGCGGCGACGACGCTGACCGCATCCGCGTGAAGGACTTCTCGGGAACGGAGGCGGGAGTGACGATCGATCAATCCGATGCCGCCCTCGGTCGTCTTCGCGTCTTGCTCGACATGACCGACCCCGATGGAAATGATCTCATTGATGAGGTGATCATGCCCGGGACTCGTTCGTTCTCGGTCTGGAATGCCTCGACCGGCGCGCTCGTCGCCGACACCGGCAGCTTCGAACCGCTTCTCCTCTCCCTCGATCCGACTCTCCACAACAACAATGGAGAAGACCAGGATCTCGGCGAGTTTGACTCACGATCCGACGACAAGGGGCCCGAGCCCGAGGCAATCACCACTGGTGTGATCAACGGGAATCGCTACATTTTTGTCGGGATGGAGCGCCAGGGCGGAATTCTCATGTACAATGCCGACAATCCGGCCGCCCCTGCCTTTGTCGCCTACATCAACAACTTCGCCGAAGGTTCCGAGGGATTGGTCGCTCCCGAGAGCATCGTCTTCATCCCCGCCGCCGACAGCCCGACGGGAGCTAACACCCTGCTCATCGGCTACGAAGTCGGTGGCAATATCGGCGTCTACACCGTCGAGGGCGAGCCCGCGGATCCCGTAACGATCACGGTGAAGAAGAAAAAGATCACCGTCGGTCCCGGAACCAAGACCGTGCCGATCAAGGGAACAGCCTCGGCCAACACCGTCTCGGTCACGGTCAATGGCAAGCCTGCCCGGGGCACGACGAGTTGGAAGGCGAAGGTGAAATTCCCTAAAAATAAAAAGAC
>JBDNIL010000217.1:0-1760 GCA_041688355.1 Verrucomicrobiales bacterium
CCCGTATCTTGCGACACTTTACGTCAGAAACAACAAGAATCGCTGAGTCGAACTGTTCAAAGAATCAGCATGCAATCACCATAGCTGAAGAAGCGATATTTTTCCTCCACCGCCTGCCGGTAGGCCTCGAGGATGAGCTCGCGACCGGCGAGGGCGCTCACGAGCATCATCAGGGTCGACTTGGGCAGGTGGAAGTTAGTGAGGAGAGCGTCGACGGCCTGAAACTCGTAGGGCGGGAAGATAAAAATATCGGTCTCGCCGCTGCCGGCGACGAGCTCCCCTCCCCCGTTGCGGGCGCAGGTCTCGAGGACTCGCACGACGGTGGTCCCGATCGCGATGGTCCGCCCGCTCGTCCGGATCGCGGTGGCCACGCCGGGGTCGAGCACGTAGCGCTCGCTGTGCATGTGGTGGCCCGCGATGGTCTCGCTCGAGACGGGGCGGAAGGTCCCGATCCCCACGTGCAGAGTGACAAAGGCGTGCGGCAGGGGAGCGAGCATCTCTTTGGAAAAATGGAGTCCGGCGGTCGGCGCGGCGATCGCTCCCGATTCGCGGGCATAGACGGTCTGGTAGCGGTCCTTGTCATCGACCGCGTCGGGTCGCTGGATGTAGGGCGGCAGGGCGAGGTGGCCGTGAGTGGCCTCATCGGGCGCGATGTTGAACTCGATGAGCCGCTCGCCGCCCTCTTCGCAGATCGCGGTAACGGTGCCGTTGCACTCCCCTATCTCGATGGTGTGCCCGGGCTTGAACTTCTTCCCCGGCTTGACGAGACATTTCCAGATCCGCTCTCCGAGGGCCTCGACGCGGAGGATCTCCTGCGTGCCGTCGTTGGAAAAAAAACGGGCCGCGACGACGCGGGTGTCATTCAGAATAATGAGATCGTCGGGCCTCACGTATCCCGGGAAATCGCTGAAGTGACGGTGCGTGATCGTCCCGGCTGCTCGATCCACCACGAGCATGCGGGAGTCGCCCCGCTTTTCCGGAGGGTGCTGGGCGATGAGCTCGGACGGGAGCTCGTAGTCGAAGTCACTTGTCTGCATCGCACAAGAAATGCCCCACTTTTTTCAAAAAGAAAGGTCGTTCTCACGGCAGCGCGCCAGAGTCATGACGGCAAAGGCGGTGCCGTAGGGCTGATGATAGGAATAAAAAGGAAAGTCCCACCAGGAGCCGTCCTTTTCCTGGAGCGGCATGATGAGATCGGCGACGAGTTGACGCGAGGCGGCCCGCTCGCTCTCGGGCAGCAGATTGATCCCGCAGGCGGCGTAAAAGTGGCCGTAGTAGAAAAAGTAGCCCGCCACCGCGAACCACGACTCATGAGGAACGGGACGTTTCCGCCCGATGTCGAGCCAGCCGTTGCGTTCCTCGAGCCGCTGCAGCCACTCGAGCATGATCGTGTCGGTGACGGTCTCGTCGCCCCAGATCCGCAGGGCGAGATTGCAGGCTTGGGAGCGGCCGAGGCTGCCGGCGGGCCGGTTGATGCCGTAGAGCGGACGGGCATTCAGATACTCGCCGTAAAGGTAGCTGTGATCGGATTTCCTCTGGCGGTTGATCGCGGCGATGGCGCGGTCGATGACGGGCTGCGCGAGCTCGACGCCCTCGATCTCCCTCACCTCGTGCATCGCGACGAGACAGGTGGCGGTCGTGAAACTGATCGAACTCGACGAGGGTCGCGCCGTGCCGACGCGGAAATCGTAGTAGCCCCAGCCGCCATCGACGGACTCGTAGCGGGTGAGGCGGTCGAGCTGATTGTTGATGAGCGCGAC
>JBDNIL010000218.1:0-13866 GCA_041688355.1 Verrucomicrobiales bacterium
AGTCGATATGGGCCGCAATGTGTTCCAGTCCGAGGCTCCTCTTGCCATGATCAAAGCGGTCTGCGGCGTCGTTCATGACGGACTCACGCCACAGGAAGCCTTCGACCTCTACAACACGCTCAAGGCCGAGGCGAAGTAATCGCCGACAGCTAATCCGTTTTTCACGACACCCTCTCCGGTTCCACCGGCGGGGGTGTTTTGTTTTCAGCCTTCGCGCTCGTAGCCGAAACGCTCCATCGCTGCCGCCTCGAGCCGAAGTACCCGTGCCCGCACCGCCGGATCCCAGTCGGGTTTCACCGACGCCCCGCGACTGCGGTTGATGCGCTCGCGCCCGCGAATGGCCCCGGCGTCAAACACGCAGCCGGTCCGCTCGAGCACGGTGATGAGGTCTTCGCGCAGGTTTTCCTGTTTCCCGATGAAATCGACCGGACGAAAGGTGTAATGACTGTAAAGGGCAGAAACGTAGCCGGGGAATTTGTCCATCACCGCGGTCATGAAATCGTTGAAATCGCGCCCCTCACCGAGCTCATTCGAGCCGAGACCATTTAAAATCGCATTGGGATGCCATCGGTGGATATTGTCGATCTCACCGTCGCGCTCCCAGTTGAGCTTGGGTTGGGACTTGTAGAGGTAGAAGGACTCGTACCAGTCGAGCGGATGCCGCACAAAGCAGAAGGTGAACGGCCGCGGATGGGTTTTGAGAAACCGGGCGCGCTTGTAGAAATACTCGAGCGACCTCCCGAGTCCCTGATTCCCCGGGGCGAGGACGTGGGGCAGGTTTGCGTGGCGGTGGCCGATCGAGCAGCGCATGAGCCCGCTCTCGCGCAGCACGCCGGTCACCCAGGTGCCGCCGGTTTTGGGAATGTGCAGAAAGACTGCGCCGTTTTTCAAGATCACTGCCATACTCTCCTAGTTTAGCGGTGCCCCGCCCCGGCCGGATTGTCAACGGATACCGTTTCACGCGGTGAGCGTCACGCGGTGAGGGCGGCGACGGCAGGCCGCAGGTCGTGGCGACTGAAGTCGGAGATGCGACCAAGGAGGCGACGCGAGTGGTCCGTGTTGAGATCTTCGACCGGAACGACCGGCAGGGTGAAAATGACGGCGTTGCGACCATCGTCGGTGCGCTCGGCGCGGATCGTCCCGCCGTGGTGATAGACCGTGAGGTAGCAGGCCATGAGATTGGTGCCGAGCTCCTCGGGCTTGTTCTGCCGAACAAAGAAGGGGTCAAAGAGTCGCTCGAGGTCCGCTTCGGGGATGAGTTCCCCACTGTCGATGAAGGTCGTCTCGATAGAGGCTCCGTCATCAACCATGTCAAAGCGCACCTCGATACTGCCGCCTTTGCGCAGGGTGGTTCGCGTTTCTTCGAAGAGGAATCGTCCCATCTGGGCCAGCTTCTGCGGATCACCGACGATGCGAGGGATTCCGGCGACTTCTCCGATTTCGAAAGAAATCTGCGGACTGTTCTCCAGCACTATCGCCCCCGCCCGTTCAATGACCTCGGGCAGATAGATACCCTCCCGCATTTTCAGCCCGCTCACCCGGGTGCCTTCGGAGAGGTTCGTGAGGATGGAGGTCATGCGGTCGATCTGACCGCCCACTTCAATGTAGTAGTCGCGCCAAAAGACGGTGTCTTTCGGTTCACCGTTGATCTCCTCTTCGAGCTGATAGGGCAAGAGGTCGTAGAAGGTCCGCATCACGGTCAGGGCATTGCGGAGGTGATGATTCAGCCCCGACGAGAGAATCCCGATGCTGGCGGCCTTGTCCGCCATCATGAGCTGCTGGAAGGCTTCCGACTTATCTTGGATGAGCTGCTCGCGCTCGCGCGCCATCGTGAAGTGACTCATCGCCTTGGTGAGACGGTTTTCCAGATCGTAGGGATCCCAGGGTTTCGTAAGGTAAGAGTAGAGGAGCCCGTCGTTCAGCGAATCGACCGCCACGTCGAGATCGGAAAAGGCGGTCACAAGGAAACGGAGCGGTTTGGGATTGAAGGCACGGATGCGCGTGAGGAGTTCGAGTCCCGACTCGTTCGGCATGCGTTTATCGCTGACAACGATGCCGATACGGTCACTATTTTTCTGAAAAATGGAAAACCCCTCTTCCGGACTGCTCGCCGAATAGATCGGCGCGAGGTCTTCGAAGATGGCTTCGAAATACTTCAGCGATTTCACTTCATCGTCGATGTAAAGAATGCCAAAATCAGTGAATTGCTTGCTCATGAAAAACAGGTTGGGGAGGGAGGGGATGATGCGCCTCGGAGTCCGGGGTTTCAGCGGGCGCGCCTTCTGAAGGAGGGGGAAGCGTCAGTCGGAACTCGGTAAAGGAATGTCCGTCCGAGTGAACTTGAATCGTGCCGCGGTGGGCCTCGATGATACGGAAGCAAATGCTCAGTCCGAGACCAGTTCCCTCGCCCACCTCTTTCGTGGTGAAGAAGGGCTCAAAGACCCGTGCCCTTACTTCGTCGGAGATGCCCGGGCCATTGTCGCGAATGAAGACCGCGGGACTTGCGCCACCCTCGGGAGCCGCGATCACGATACGACGGGGATGAGGCGTCTTCTCCTTGTCCATCGCTTGAATCGCGTTTTGTATGAGATTGATGAAGACCTGAGAGATCTGATTTTTCACGCCCTCGATCATCACTTCCGGAGTGACCTCGACGATGACCTCGGTGCCGGTATCGCTGATTTCTTTGCCAAGCATGCGCACGGCGACTGCGATGGACTCGAGGACCGGGAAGCTGATGAGCAGTTCGCTGCGCTTGTGAGAAAACTCACGGAGGTCGCGCACAATGTCCTTCATGCGGTCGATGCTGTCCTGGATGTCGGCGACGGCCTCATTGATCATCTTATCGTCAGGTTGCACCTTGAGACGCCGCCTTAAAAGAAAGAGAGCCTGGTTCGAGTGGTTGAGAGGGTTTCCGATCTCGTGGATAACGCTCGCGCTCAACTGACCGAGTGAGGCCATTTTTCCCGACTGGATGAGTTGGTCCTCGGTCTCCTCGAGGTCCAGCAGGGTTTGCTTCAGCTTCAGGGCGCTGCTGCGGAGAGCGAGCTTCTTCTGCCTGTGACGCTCCCGCCCCTTGAATTCCTCCACCCTTGCGCGGTGATGCGCAAGGCTCCCGGCCACGACCACGGCGCCCGTGGCCATCAGGAAGACTAGGTTACTGAAAAGCCCCGCCCAGGTTCGCGGGGTCATCCCGCTGTTGATCGCGGGAACGCACGCGAGGAGATACATCAGGAGAACCGTGATCGAAACAATAAGTGCCTCGCGATACGTCCAGTGGAAGAGAAAGCCGATCACGACGAGGCAGAGCGAGAACCCGGCGTAATACTCCGTGGCCGGGTCCTTCGTGACGAAGATGGTGATGACCACGAAAAGCGCCGGGATCAGCGGAAGAAGCATGGTGAAAGAACGAAAGTGGCGTTTCCCGAATTTTGAACGCACCAGAAGCAGCGTCACCATAATAAGCGAGGCAAAGGTCCACCGTAACGCGGCAAAGAGAGCCACGAACTCCGGATAGGCGAAATGATCGAGAACGGCGAAAAACGCAACCATCCCCGCGCCGACCATGGCCATGAGCTTGAGATTACGCAGGATAAATCGCCTCTCCTCGGCCTGCATCAGCTTGACCGCAAATGCCGAGAGATCCTCCTGTCCAGAGGACGGGCGGGATTCAACCGGGGAGATGGAGATGCGTTTCGCCATTTTACAATGGAATAAAAATTACCATAATTTATGACTTATATCAATATTTATTGTTAATAGATCGCTCCTTGAAATAAAGTGTAAAACATCATCCTAATGCGACTCATTTTACATTATTTTAAATTTAACCTTGCCGACCACTCGCAACTTGTGATAATCAAGAAGGGTGAAGTTCAAAAAGGTTCAGTCCTCGCTTCTCCTCGCGCCGATGGCTTGGATTTCTGAAACTTGTTTTCGTTTCAATTAGCGTCTCTCCCGGTTCCCTTCCGGGAGCGGCGTTTTCCTTTCCGCCCGAGATGGGAGGAGAATCCGGACGCGGTCGGAGCCCGGATCACTGCCCACCTAGCTTTTTCGCCCGGGCGACACTCTCGGGACTGAGATCCCGGAGGCGGACATCGTAGGCCTTGCCTGACTTGAGCAGCAGCTTCACGGAATCGGGGCCGAGAGAGACCATTTTGGCCTCGATCACTTTGCCCGCGGCATTCGTCCATGAATGGTAGTCCCCTGCTCCGCCCCCCGCAGTCATCCCCGCCGCGGCCGGCTTGGCCTCGGCAGCACGTTTCTCCTCGTCGGGAGTCATCTTCGAGGCATCGACGATAGCACCGGCAGCGATCCAGGCCTCGATCGCCTCGATTTCCCGCTTCGGGAGTGGGGAGCCTTTACGGGGCATGAAATCGGCGTGATCTTCGGCGAGCTTGAGCCTCTCGATAAAACCGCTTTCGGCGGGATTGCCCGGACGAATGATGTTATAGGGACCGATCTGGTCTCCGAGTTTCTCGGGATCGAGATCGACGTTGCCCTTCACTTCATTCTCATTGCTGTGGCAGTCCCAGCAATTTTTCTTCATGATGGAGAGGACCTCCCTCTTATAATCCAGCACTTCGGCGCTAAACCCGCTGGTATCGGCTACAAGGAAAAAGACGCAAAGGAGAAGACGTGTCATCTTCTCCGGATAACGGTTCAGGCGGATTCTGTTACGAGTTTTTCGAGGTCCTCGTCGAGATCGAGCGTCTCGAGGGCCTCACGCGCCCAGTCCTGACTCCCGGACTGACGGCGCAAAAGTCGCACCGCCATCACCTGAACCATGGGAACCCCGCTCCAGGCCATCTCGGCGAGGATGCGCCAGTGCTCCCCGCCGCGGAAGCGCTTCACCTCCGTCGCCTGCTCGCGGCAGCGCTCGCAGAGGAGGAGACAACGGGCGACATCGGGATCGCGGGCCTCGGGCGGGACTTCGAAGATCGTGAGCTTCTCCCCCGCCCTCTCGCACAGCTCGCATTTTGACTTTGCCCGACGGGCGAGTTCTTTCCCGAAGGATTGCAGGTGCGTCACCCGTGCGTCATGCTCTTCTCTGCCTTTTGCCATGGTGCGGCAGCGGGTACGGCACGAGAAACGGAAAGTCAAGCCGCAGGCCGGCCTTTCCAAAAGTTCAGACGCCGCACTCCACCGCCGCCCGGCGCGAGAGATCGTTCAGAAACTCCCTCGCCCGTCGCGCCTTTTCCATGATCTCGTCCGGGGTGCCGTGCCCGGCCAGTTCGAGAATGAGCGGTCCCTGGAAGCGCCATTTGATAAGCTGACAGATCAGCGGGAGCCAGTCGATGTGTCCCTCGCCCGGCGCGAGATGATCATCACGGTCACCCCGATTATCATTCGCATGGAGCATACGGAGATGCCCCGAAAGCTTGTGCACCACCGTAGGCAGGTCGCCCGAGAGCGAGGCATGGCCGGTATCGAGACAGGTTCCCACATTCGTCTCCCGGATCGCTCCGAGCAGCCAGAGCATGTCGCTGGCATGACCGAAGAGCAGATGCGGCAGCATGTTTTCAAGGAGCAGGGTCAGGCCAAGATCGCGGCATCGTGTCGCAACCCGGTTGAGCGATTCAGCCGCGTGCTGCATGCGCCAGTACCACTCCTCGGGCGATGGTCGCCCCTCCTTCTCGGGACCGGGATGGAGCACCAGATAGCGGCAGCCCAGCATCGCCGCAGCCTCCGTCGCGAGACAGAGTTCCCGCACCGAGTTCTCCCTTTGCCCGCGATCACCGCTCGAGATATCGATGTGCTCGGCGAAAGGCGCGTGCATGGAATTGGCCTCGATCCCGAGACTCCGCATCAGCGAGGCGGCCGCCTCGACCTGCCCGCAGTCGTGATAATCGAGATGAGCGGGAAAAGAACACACCTCGATGAGCGCGAACCCTCCGTCACGAACCCGCGGGAGCGCCTCCAGAATGGGAGTCTTGTAAAAACAGCCGGTCGATATGCCGCAGGGCCAGTCACTCATTGGTTTGCGTCGGATTGAGGTTGCTAGAGAGTATGGTGAAACGGGCGTCCCTGTGAGAGGGCCGCGTGATAGGGGGCGAGATCACAGGGTGGCGCGCTCTCTCGGCAGCATCCCTGCGCCCGGAGACCATTGCAGTGGAAGTCCGCGAGCCGGTCGAGCTCGACGGCGACCTGACCGGCGAAGAGCCGCACGTAAAAGTCCGCCCGGAAAGCGGGCGAATACCCGTCCCAGCAACCCATCCATCCGTAGGCGGGGTCCTCGAACTTTGATCGGAAAAGCCCCGCGATATGGCGCGGATGCCAGCCTTTGGCGAGGAGACAACGCGTCGCGAGCCTCATCCCTGCCGGCTTTAGGAGGAGATCGTTGGGGAACTGGAGGATGTGACGCACGCAACCCGGCAGATCATTTAGCGGCGTACGCGCGTAGGTCATCGGCCAGAGATCGGGCGGGTCGTGCTCGGTCTCGTAAAAACGCTGGTGAAAAGCCTGTACCTCCGAGCCGAGATAGTCCTCGAGGAGCCGGGTCGTCCCCTCCCCTTCCTCCGGGATGAGAGTGCTGCAGCGCTTTGCGAGGGCGACCACGTCAGCCGGATCCTGCCGGAACTTGAGCGCCTGCATCACATCGATCTCGTGAAGAGGGATGCAGACGCATTGACCAATCTGATCCTCGAGCCCGAGGCGACGGACCAGGCCGGTGCTCCAGGGTTTCAAATAGCGGGTAAAGGGAATACGAATCGTGCGCGACGCGAGCGGATCCCCATACTCCGAAATATCGATCGAGACCAGCTCGCGCTGCCCCGAGGCACCGGGCACCACCTGGATCGCAGTGATCTCGACCGGCAGTTCTGATTCCGCCCCGGCCTCCGCCTTGATCCGGAATGCGAAGTAGTCCATGAGCAGCGCGAGATGCGCAAAGACCCGGTCATTTGTTTCCGGAAATGCCGCAGGGAAAAGATTGGCGATGCGACGCTCCAGATCCGATCCCCGGAGAAAGCGCCAGACGAAATGATGCCCCTGGCCCGTGAGCAGATGGAGCGGCCGTATCCCCCAGCCCGCGAGCAGTTCCTCTATCTTGGTCACAACGGGCTCCTGCGCCCGGAACGCCTTCCACGGATTCGTAAACGCCTCGGCCGGAGCGTCATGATTCACATATTCGATGTCAAGATGGACGAGGATCGAATGCGTGTCATAGAGCGAACGGGCGATTGCGCCCCCGCTGCGGAGGAGCCGGTCGAGCTCCGCCACCGGCCATCGTTCGATACTCGCCGGATTCGCCGAGTCACAGCTCGCGAGATGAATGCACGTGGCCGAGGCAAGGTCCCGACCACCGAGGAAATCGACAATACGCTCCCTCACCGCGCCCTCTGCCAGGGGGAAATCGGCAACGCAACAGTCAATCTCGGGGAATCGGGAATCCATCTTGCAAGCCACCTTTCGCCCCTCCACAAAAGTAGAGCTACAAGCCAGTATCAGAAACCCTGAAGACAAAAACAAGCCCCGTCGGTGCTTATTCGCGCCATTCCACCGGCGCCGCCCACCTCGCCGATGACCGTGCCTTTCGTCAGCCATTACCGGTGGCTTCTCCGAGCTCAGCTCTCCGAGCTCAGCCCTGGCTACCCGATCAGCGCGTTGAGCGCTCCATCGATTCTTTCCGGACTGCTCGTAGAGGCGAATTAGATCCCCGTTGTTCGGTGGACGGATGCCGGGGAACCCGCTATCCTCTGCCGGAGAATGCAATTCCTGAACCAAGCGGAAATCCGAAGCGGCCTAGAGAAAGTGAACACCTGGTTGGCGTCGCGCGAGACCAAGGGTGAGATTTGTATTTACGGTGGCGCATGCCTTTGTTTAGCGTTTGCGGCGAGAAACTCGACCAAGGACGTTGACGCAGTCTTCGAGCCTGCCGCCATCGTAAGGAAAGCCGCCTTCGAGGTGGCTGCAGAGATGGGCTGGAACTGGAATTGGCTGAATGACGACGTGAAGGGCTTTCTCTCGATCCACGATGGCGAAGGAATCGAGTTACTCGACTCGTTCGAGCTGTCCCACTTGAAGGTTTATGCGGCAAATCCCGAGTACATGCTGGCGATGAAGTGTCTCGCGGCACGTTTGGGGGGGCACGAGGAAGATGATGCCGCGACGGACTTAAAGGACGCGATCTGGCTGAGCCGCCACCTCGGTATTTCCAGTCGTGAGGCAATTGCGCATGTGGTTCTCAAATACTTTCCGGATCGCGAACTACCCGAGCGAACCGCCTTCTTTGTCGAAGAGTTGTTAGAGCGAATCAAAGACACAGAGACATGATGGAGCCACGCCCGAAAGCACTGTCGGAAGTGGCGGCCCGTGTTTCCAGGGGTGCCTCGTTTTCCATGGAACTGGCCGACTTTCTCGACGAATTCCGGGAACAGCCGGGTGCGGACGCATTTGTTGAAGAACCGCCGTTGTTGGGCGCGGACATGCCCGCGCGGCGCTGGATCGACGCCTACCTCGCCGCCGTCGCCGACCATCTCTGCGGGCGACACGGGATCCGGCGACCATCGTGGCTGAATGGTGCCGCGAGATATCTCTCTGATCCAAGTTTCGCGTGTCGTTCGCGGGCGGGGCGACTTTTCCTGCTGAAGGATTCGCCGGCCGCCTTCAAGTCGCGCAATCTTTTTGTCACGGCGAATGCCCTGGAGCGAGTCTAATCGGGCAGCCGGGGATTCTCGGGAATCGAATTAGATCCGGCCTCAGCAGAGTTGACTCGGACGGCTCTCGCAGGCAAGCTTTCGGCTGACCCATGCTCGAGTTCTCCGATGCCGCCTATCGTTTTTTCCCGGCCGAGCCGTCGCCCTTTTTGATCCGGACGGGGCGCGCGCTGAACCGGCATGTGGTTCTACCGGGGAAAAATCATCACATCCGCGAGATCCGTATCGAAGGGGAGACGGAGGCCATCCATGAGGCGAGGGCCCGGGGTGACAGGCTCCTGTATGTCATCAATCATCCGAGCCACAGCGATCCCCAGGTCATCACCGAGGTGCATCGCCGTCTCGGCCAGCCCTCGTCCTTCATGGCCGCGTATGATGTCTTCCTGCGCAGCCGCCTCAACGGCTGGAGCATGCAGAAGCTCGGCCATTTCTCGATCGACCGCGAGTCGGGCGACCGCAAGGCGATGGCCGCAGCGATCGACATCCTGAGCAGGGGCGAGTATGCTCTCAGCATCTTCCCCGAGGGCAATGTCTACCTCACGAACGACCGGGTCACGCCCTTCCTCGACGGGACCGCCTTCATCGCCCTGAAGGCGCAGCAGAGCCTCGACGAGGCCCGCATTCAGATCGTCCCGATCTCACTGAAATTCACCCACCTCACTGCGCCGCGCGAAACCGTGACCCGGCGGATGATCCAACTCGGGGCCGACAGCGGCTACCAGTTCGCGGCGGGCTCGACGGCCGATCCGCTCGGCTCGATGCTTGGGCTGGGGCAGCACATTTTGCGATCTTTTTTGAAACCGCACGGTTACGAAGCCGAGATGACGAGCCCCGGTAGCTCCGTCTATGAGATCCTCGAACGTTTTGCCAAAGGGCTCGTCACCGGACTCGAAGAATCGCTCGCACTACCGCCACCGAAAGATCCCGGCCTCGTTGAGCGCATCCGGAAGATACGCTCGACGATTCACCAGATCCGCACAGCTCCGGAGGCTAAAGAGACGCCGGAAATGACTGCTCTGGCGCGTCGGGCCATCCTCGCCTTTCGGGTAAACGGATATCTCACGCCCTATCTCACCGAGCATCCCACGATTGACCGCTATGATGAGACGGTGGAACGCATCGCCGAAGATTTTTATTCGCAGGCGATGCTCCGCACCGGTCCGCGTCGCGCCGTCGCGAGGATCCATCCGCTCATCGACGTAGGCGCTTCGCTCGATGACGCCGGAGGCAAACTGCGCGACGCCGTCTCGAGCCTGACTCGCGGCATGGAGGGCGCGGTGCAATCGGGCATCCACGAGATCAACCGGGCCAACGATGCGCCGGGGGCCACGCTCGTGCGAGACGCCTGATCACTCAGCCACTTTCATGAGGTAGGCAAAGAGGTCGCGCAGGTCCGTGTCGCTCAGTCCGGCGAGGAGAGCCGGCGGCATCAGGGAAATGGGCGAGGCCTCGAGGGTTTCCATCTCGGCACGGTCGAGCAGCGAGACCTGTCCGGCGAGATCGCGCAGGGTCACGGTGCGGGGCGATTGCTCCTGCATCAGGCCGATGACTTTGCGCCCGTCTTTCATCGAGGCGACGTAGTTGAGATAGCCCTCGCGCAGCTCAAGACTGGGATTCACGATGGAGGGAATCCAGAAGTCGAGATTCTGCCTTTCGTAACCAGTCAGGTCGGGGCCGATCTGCAAACCCTCGCCGAAGAGCTGGTGGCAATTCGCGCAGCGGGTTGCAAAGTGGACTTTGCCGGCGGTCGGGTTGCCTTTCCCGGCAGCTAGGACGCCCTTGATTCGCACTGTCTCGGTGGCGAGATCGATCCCACCGGATCCGGCGGCGATGCCGGGCCAGTGTTTCTGAATGCGGGCAGTGAGGCCGGCATTGCGATGCTCGAGCATAAGTTGTACGACATCGGCTCCGAGATCGCGAGACTTGATGACCGCCTTGTCGACTTCGTCCATCATCATCATGGCCCAGTCGAGACGTCCCGCGAGGACTCGCTCGGCGGTGGAGCGCACGCCATGCTCGGCCGGCAGGGTCGATCCGTAGCGCGAGATGATCCCGTTGGCGACGGCGTCATCGTCAAAGCGGGCCATGGTCTGGAGAGCGACTCGTTTCAGAGCGAACTCCTGATCGAACGCGAGGATCTTGATCATCGTCCCGACGACAGAGCGGTCACCGCTCGCCCCGAGCTGGCGGACGAGTTCACTGCGGATCGAGCCGGAAAGTTTCGGATCGAGGACGGCCCGCTGCGCCTCGACGAGGGCTCCGGTCTCACCGCTCTTGAGACGGAGGACGAGCCCACTGTCACCCAGCGAGGCCGAATATTGCAGAAGCGCCTTGGTCAGCGACTCGGGCAGGGCCGGCATCGGCACCCCTTCGAAGGCGGACTGGAGCGACTCGAGCAGAGCCGCTTTGGCCACTTCGTCAGGAGCCTTCTCGAGGAGGACGGAGCAGCTCGCGAAGTTTTCCGCGCCACCGGCGATGGCGTAGCGTTTCATGAGCCGGCTCGCGAGGATATCCCGATAGAGGGGCTCTTTCCAGGTGTCGATGCGGCCGACCCACGAGGCGATGAGGTCCCGTCCCTTTTCGGCATGGGCCTCGAGCGCCCACCAGATCATGAGTGGCTGGTGCGGGTCGGCAAGATCTTCGGGATGACGCACAAGCCCCTCGATCATCGGGAGCGCCACGGCTGAGGGAAGGCGTTTCGCCGAGGCAGCCAGTTGCACGCGCACCTGCACGTCGGTTTCACTCAGGGCGAGGTCGGCGAGGCCGGTGGCAAGAGTGCTGTCGGCTTCGCGCCGATCCCCGACGAGACGCACGACCCAGCGGCGCACGTCCGCATCGGGATGGGTGAGCCATTTCGTCGCGAGCGCATCGGTGAGACCGCCGAGCAGGTTCAGGGCCCAGAGTGCCTCGAGAGAGGACTGCGCCTCCGCCGCATTGACGAGGCCGATGAGTGCACCGTTCACCGAAGTATCGCCGCGCCAGCAGAGTTCGAGCATGGCCCGACGGCGCACGACGCGGTTGAAGTTGGTCGAGAAAAGATTGATCAGCTCCTCTGCCGGACGTTTTGTGAGATCGCCCTCTTCGTAGACCGGCTTGCCGCCTGCCGGTTGGAGCCGGTAGATGCGTCCGCTCGTTTTGTGCCAGTCATCGACCGGCCGCACGTGGCTGAGGCGGCTGTCGTACCAGTCCGCCATATAGACGGCGCCGTCGGGTCCGAGTCCGGCATAGACGGGGCGGAACCAGCGGTCGCTCGTCTCGGCCGGATTGACTTCGTCGACGGTGCGATAGGTGGATCCATCGCGCTCGAGACGGCTCGACCAGACGAGATTGTGGAGGGAATTGGGAGCGATGATGCGCCTGCTCAGTTCGTCACCAAAGAGATCGGCCTCGTAGATCGTGAAGGCCTGGGGGAAACGGCGCTCGTCGCCCTCGTGCTTCATGTGCTCGAAGTAACCGAAGGCGTAGGGATTGGTGAGGGGGCCGTGTTTGCCCCACGACTTGCTGCCGTAGCTGCCCTGCGGATAATACATGCCACGAGTCTTGCCCCCGTTGGTGCCGGAGAAGACGTTCCCTTTTTCATCGATCTCGAGGCTGAAGGTGTTGCCTCCGCCCTCGGCATAGATCTCAAAACGACTCGTCGGCGGATCGAACCGCCAGACCATCTGTCCCTGCCAGGCGACCTCTTTTCCGCTTGCCTGATCGACGACCTTACCGGTGGTGGTGCTGCCGTTGACTCCGTAGAGCCAGCCGTCGGGTCCCCATGTGAGACTGTTCATGACCGAGTGAGTGTCCTCGATCCCGAAGCCCGAGAGCTTCACGACCGGGTCCGAGTCGGGCACATCGTCGCCGTCGGCATCGGGGTAAAAGAGCAGGTAGGGAGGATTCGCGACCCAGATGCCCCCGGCTCCGATCGCGACCGAGGTGGCGATATTGAGTCCGGTGATGACGTCTTTTTTGACTTCAAAGATGCCGTCGCCATCACGGTCCTCGAAGACACTGATAATATCCTCGCCCTTTTCCCCGAGCGGCGGGGGCAGCGGCACTTTGTCAAAGCGGGCCCGGAGGTGGTTGTCGTATTCGACGATTTTTAATCCGGCGGGGAATTGATACTGACGATACTGAACGACCCAGAGACGACCGCGGGCATCCCAGGCGAGGGAGAGCGGTTGCTCGACGGCGGGTTCGGACGCAACGAGGGCCATCTCAAATCCCTCCCGCATGCGGAACCCGCGGATCGCCTCCTCTGCCGGAGTCGGTGATGATCCGTCAGCGAGGGCACCGCGGCCCGCGAAGGTCTTGATGACCTCAGCGGCCTGGTCCGAACCAGCCTCGCCGGCCCCCTGTGCAGGACACTCCGTCACGAGCGAGGCCAGGAGGAACAGGCCGGGAATAAGGATCGCTTTCTTCATTGACCTACGAAGGTGCCAAAGCTGCCCGCATATGAACACAAAAAAACCCGACGCGAACAGGGACGCATCGGGCTCTTGTCAAACCGGGAGAGGGAAGTTGCTCGAAATCAAAAAGGGAGTCTGAGACCCGCGCGGAAGAGGGTGAAGTCGGGCTGCCCCTGATCGACCCAGTTGTAGGAAAAGTCACCGAAGAGACCGATGCAGCCCCATGATTCCATGCGGAAGTCGAGTCCGGCCCCCACATTCCAGAGCATATCGGAGCTGCCCGAGGCGATCACGCCGGGACCGCCGAAGATGTAGGGAGCGATCGTGCTGCAGCACTCGCCGCCGAGAGGGAAACGGTAGACGGCATTGAAGGTGCCGACCTGGATGTCACTGCCGCCAGCGGTGCCCGAGCCGTGAACCATGTAGCTGCCTTCGAAACCGAAATTGTGGCCGAGGAAGTAGGCGAGCGAGACACCGCCACCCATGGCATTGTCGAGACGGGTGTCTTCGGGCCAAAGGCCGGAGGCGAAAACGCTGAAGACATAACCGGTGTCGTAGCAGTAGCTGGAGTCAGTGATCCGCTGCTCGACCTGGGGATTCTTCGCTTCGTGGAATGCCTCCTTGTTCCAACCCCATCCCGCCTGGGAAAGAGTGGTCAGGAGAAAAGAGAAACCAAAAACAAGTGAAACACCTTTCATAAGAAGCGAAGCGGATACGGTGAATTTTTGATCCTACAAAGAAACGATGCTTCGACAATCCTTTTTTTTCGGTTTTTCCGGAAGAATAGGTTCATCGAGCGTTCAGGCACCGGCCAT
>JBDNIL010000219.1:0-16121 GCA_041688355.1 Verrucomicrobiales bacterium
CGACACTCTCGCCGACTGGTACAAGATCGACGGGGTCAAAGGCAGCCAGATGCGCAAGGTCGATCTGCCCGAAGGTTCTCATCGGGGTGGCATCCTTACCCAGGCCACCTTCCAGCTCGTGACGTCGAACCCGACCCGGACTTCACCGGTGAAGCGGGGCCTCTTTGTGCTGGAGAACTTCCTCGCCACCCCGCCACCACCGGCCGTGCCCGACGTGCCGCCACTCGAGGATTCGGCCAAGGGAGCAAACAAAAATCTCACCCTGCGCGAAGTCCTCAAGATCCACGCCGAACAGAAACTCTGTGCCTCGTGCCACATGCGCATGGACCCCATCGGTCTCGCCCTCGAGAACTACAACGCCATCGGCATCTGGCGCGACACCGAGAAAGGGCAGCCCATCGATGCGAGCGGCCAGCTCATGACAGGGGAGAAATTCACCAACGCCCGCGAGCTGAGTAACATCCTCGCCTCGGCGCGGAAGGAGGACTTCCACCGGGCCATCTCCGAGAAGCTCCTCACCTACGCGGTCGGTCGCGGGATCGAGTACTTCGACGCGCCCACGATCGACAAGATCGTCGCCGACGCGGAGAAAAATGGCGGCAGTCTCCTCGAGATTCTCTACGGAGTCGTCGAGAGCGCTCCTTTCCAGAAGCGACGCGGCGACGGCGACATGTTCGCCACCGCCGCTGCCGAGTGAGGTTTACTCGCCGTCTTTCGCTTCATCAGGATCCGCCGTCCGCACGAGCGCGGGTCCGGCCGGGGCCAGTTTCGAAGCTTCGACGATGCCGTGGATGAGAGTGCGTTCGTCCGCCTTCAGTTGAGGGCAGCGACTCACGCCCTCGCTCATGGCGAGGTCGCGCTCGGCAGTGAGACCGAGGCGCAGGCTCGTGATGAGGAAGGTGCGGACCCAGAAGGGATCCGCTTTGATCGCCGGATTCGATTCCCGCATCGCCCACCGTGCCGATCGCCTTTTCCGTGGTGCCCCGGTAGAGAGCACCGTCTGATTTTCCGTTCGTCGCGATGTAGCGGATGTCACCCGACTTTCCAACCGAGATCGTCGCGGTGCGGCCGTGGTTGATCTCCACGATTTCCGGCAGTTTCCCCGCCGCGATCGTCAGCCAGAGCGCGATCTGCGGATTGACCGGAGCCGCGAGCGGGAAGACCGGGAGATTTGTCTTTCCCGGAGTCACCGGTGTCGTCATTTCCTCCTGCGGTGCTCCGGAGAGGCCACGTTTGTGGAGGATTTAGAAGCCTCCCCCGACGATCACATTTTCCAGGGCCGCCAGTTGCAGCGAGCCGTGAGTGCCGAACGCCGAGACCAGCCAGTAGGAACAAAGGAGGATCCCGATCGCCCCGCCGCGCGAGTTTCCAAAATAAAGCATCGGCAGCGAGCCGCGCCCTCCGTCGCGGAAGCTGCGGATCATTCCCGCCGCGAGGAGCGGGAACGTCATCCCCAGGAGTGTCGCAAAGGGCAACGTGAGGAGGAGGCAGAGACTGATCTGCACGACCGAGGCCACGATGGGGCTCATTTCCTGCAAGCCAGCAGCCCTGTTGAAAAACCAGCCCGAGGGCAGTTCGTAGGCCGGATGAAATCCCAGTCCGAAGAGCGCCGCGATCAACTCGATCCGAGCGTAGGCGAGGAAGGGGTGTTTGATCTTTGGCAGATACTTCGCCGCGATGAACGCGCCGACGCCCAGACCACCCATAAAAACGATCAGCGTCACAATCTGCCCATAGGAAGAATGACCGAGGAAAAGCTTCAGGTAACGCGACCAGAGCGATTCGTAGACGAGAGCCACGGCGCCGGAGAGGCAAAAGAGGAAGTAAATCAGAAAGCGCTGCATCCTGTAATTCAATCTGAAAATTATAATAAATACAATAAATATATTTACATGAGCGTAGCAAATTTTCCGGACGGAGGCTTTCCCCCCTTTTAGACTGCGGTTATGGAATCACCCAAAGACCTCACGCACCAGTGGTTCGAGCGTGTCTGGAATCAGCTCGACGAGACGGCGATCCTCGAACTGATGCATCCTGATGGCGAAATTCTCGGTCTGGGCACGACGGTCGTAGGGCGCGAGGGCTTTCGCGGCTATCACCGCGCCTTCCGCCGCGGGTTCGACCAGATCCGGATCGAGATCGTTGATATCGTCGCCGAAGAGCACTCCGTCGCCGGTCATTCACGTTTTTCCGCCCTTCACCGTGAGTCGGGGCGCGAGGTGGACATTTTCCTGAGCTTCGCGGGCCGATTTGAGGACGGGAAGCTCCGTTGGATGCGCCATGTCGTCGATTTCACCGCGCTCCTTTCCCAGGTTGGCACCCTCGATCCGCGGTCGGTGAATCTGCTCTTCGAGTCTTGAGCTCTGTTTTCACCTTGCAGCAGGTGAATCCCGCTCCATCTTTTTCGTCATGAAAGAATCCAGTAAGCCGGCCGTTTTCAGTATCGCTTCTATCCTCTCCATCGCTGCGGCGATAGGCAGTTTCATGACTGGAGCCATTATGGGGCTCGTTCTTGCGGTGGTGGCGATATTGTTCGGTGCCATCGGCGTGCTGATGTCCTTCTCCGCCTCCCGCCGCGGCGGGATCGTCAGTATCCTCGCCGTCGTCGGCGGTGTCCTCGGCATCGTAGCCGCCGTGGTCAAAGCGATCCTATGGATTTTCTGAGGAGCTGACGGGGTTACCTCCACGACCCGACAGGGTAGAGTCGGGTCTCCTCCGTTGGAGTGGGGGCTTCACCCCCTGAAGCTGTCATACAAAGAACCGGGAGCTTCCAATCTAGGATCTGTGTCCCTCTGTGAAAATCTGCGATCATCCGTGTTGAAAAAAGAAAACACAGATGACCACAGATGCGCTTCGCTGGAACAGATTGGCACAGATGGAAGGCGCGAATGGCCGCGAATCTTCCGGACCGGAAGCGGAACTCGCCAGAGCTTCCCCGTCGTTGGGCGCGCAATGACCCGCCCGGGTTCCTCCGCTCCCACCGACTGAAACCGGGTAGGGCGAGGCGTCCCCGCCGAGCCGCTTCGATTCCCCGCGTCCGTTCGTCCCATCGGCTCACCGGGACGGTTCGCCCTACCTCGTCCACCCGGTTGATAGATTGCCTTGGGAATGGTGAATTCCATTCGTGATTCTAAATTCTCCGAGGCGGGCATTTCTCGCCCGCAATCCGTGCCTTTCAGAGAGGGGATTGGTGCGCTCTAGTGGGCGGCATGAATCGCTTTTGTTTGCTGCTGGTTCTTGTCTCCAGTGCCGCCCTGGCACAGGAGGAGGAATACCCCGTCCACCCCGACATGGTGAAGAAGGAGGGCGTGCCGCAGGGGACGGTGACGAAGGGCGTTTTTGATAAGAGTGTCATTTTCCCCGGAACGACGCGCGAATACGCGGTCTACACGCCCGCCCAATACGACTCGACAAAACCGGCCGCTCTCATGATCTTTCAGGACGGAATGGGCTACGTCAGCTCTGTCCCGACCGCTTTTGACAATCTCATTCACACCGGAGAGATGCCGGTCACGGTGGCGCTCTTTACCAATCCCGGCGTCGTGCCTGAGGCGGGGGAAAATGCGCTGGCTCGCTACAACCGATCCTTCGAATACGATGCGGCGGACGGGCGATACGCGGAATTTCTCCTCACTGAGATGATGCCCCACGCGCTCGAGGGTCTCAACATCACGACGGACCCGAACTTCCGCGGGCTCTGCGGATCGAGTTCGGGCGGGATCGCCGCGTTCCAGGCTGCCTGGGAGAGGCCCGATCAGTTCCGCCGCGTCTTCACCACGGTGGGCACCTATGTCGGCCTGCGCGGGGGGAACGAACTCCCCATCCTCGTCCGCAAGCTCGAGCCGAAGCCGATCCGGATTTTCCTCCAGGATGGCAAAAACGACAACAATCTCTACTGCGGCAGCTGGTGGGTCGCGAATCAGGACATGCTCGCGTCCTTCGAGTGGGCAGGCTACGAGGTCAATCACGAGTGGGGCGAGGGCGGCCACAACCGCAAGCACGGCAACGCGATCTTCCCCGACGTGATGCGCTGGCTTTGGCAGGACTGGCAGGGTGCGGGAGCGGTCGTGCGCAACCACCCTGACCGATCCAGAAGCAAGGCGAACGACTTTCTTATCGAGGGCGAGGACTGGCGGCTCGTCAGCGAAGGCCACGGCTTCACCGAGGGCCCTGCGGTGAACGGGGCGGGGGAGCTTTTCTTTTCCGACCTCGAGCAGAGTAAAATCTGGAAGGTCGATCACGCGGGCGAGGTCTCCCTCTTTCAGGAAAATACAGGACGCACCAACGGGCTCGCCTTTGCTCCCGATGGGAAAACGCTCTATGGCTGCCAGGGTGACCCGGGCCGCATCGTCTCGTGGAATATCGACTCGGGCGAGAGGAAAGTGCATGCCGAAGGGGTGAAGCCGAATGACGTCGTCGTCGCCTCTGACGGCACCGTCTACTTTTCCGAACCGGGGAAGAAGACGATTCATCTCATCACGCCGGCGGGTGAGGTAAAAGTCGCGTCAGATCAGTATTCGGGTGTCAATGGAGTGGTCCTGAGCGCGGATCAGTCACTCGTCTACGCCGCCGATTTCAGCGGCCGCTTTGTCTGGTCGGGCCAGCGCAAGGCCGACGGCACGCTCGCTTATGTGCAGCCCTACTATCATCTCCACCTGCCCCCAGCCTCCGTCGATGTGCGCAGTCAGGCCGATGGCATGGCGGTCGACGAGGCGGGCTGGCTGCTCGTCGCGACGGCGATGGGGGTGCAGATCTGCGACCAGCCGGGGCGGGTCCATCTCATCGTGCCGAGTCCGATCGGTGAGCGGCACCCCTCGAACGTGGCCTTCGACGGCAGCGTCCTCTACGCGACCTGCGGCGGCAAAGTCTTCAAACGGCTCACCAAACTCAAAGGCGCCCGACCCTGGGCCGCGCCGGTGAAGCCTGAGAAACCGAAGTTGTAGGAGCGAGGGCTCTCTTTCACTCGAGGACAATCGAACCTATCTCGCGAAGCGGGAGGGCGGTAATGCCGTCCGCGAGTGAGTAGCGGAGGGTGCCCGGATAGACAACCCAGAGGTGTTCGAGGCTCAGGTCGGTGCGGGCTACATGCATGGATCTTGTCGTCGCGGGGGAGTCCGAGCATTTGAATTCAAAGCCCCATCGTTTTCCTTTGCGTAAGAGAAGGAGGTCAAGCTCCGCCCCGGCCTGAGTTCCGTAAAAATAGGCCTCTCGATCCCCTTGGAGAAGAAGGGTCTGTTCCAGAGCAAAGCCCTCCCAACTGGCCCCGTAGCGGGGATGGACTTTGAGCGCATCGCTGCCACCAAGACCGAGAAGGTGGTGCAGCACGCCGCTGTCGCGCAGATAGACTTTGGGGGACTTTACGAGTCGTTTGCCGAGATTTTCAAACCACGGCGGCAGGACGCGGATCATGAACGTACCCGCGAGGAGATCGCGGTAGTGATTCACTGCGGTGACACTCAGGTCCATCGAGCGACCAAGTTCCGCCGCGTTCCAGGTCTGCCCGTGGTAGTGGGCGAGCATACGCCAGAATCGACCCAATGATGCCGGTGACACCATCGACCCTAGTCCGGGTATGTCCTGCTCGAGAAAAGTCCTTGTGAATCCCTCCATCCAGCGATCCCAGGCGCTATCCGATGCGGCCAGAAAAGCGCGCGGGAAACCACCGCGAAACCACAGGGCGTCTTGAGTCTCGCCACCGGTATCAGCGATGGAAAGGCCACCAATGTCAACGAACTGAATGCGCCCCGCCAGAGTCTCGGATACTCCTTTGATCAAGTCCCACGACGCACTCCCGAGGAGGAGGAATATGGACTTCCGATTCCGTGCGTCGCAGAGCGGACGAAGGATGGCGAACAGTTCGGGCATTCGTTGCACTTCATCAATAATGACGAGGCCCTCGAGATCGGCGAGAAGCGCTTCAGGCCTCTGCATCATTGCTTCCTTGATGGCGATGCGTTCCAGGTCGAAAATCGCAGAAGGCCCGTTCCAACCGGCCGCGACCTCTTCCGCCAGCGTGGTTTTTCCGGCCTGGCGCGCACCCAGGAGCGCCACCGCCGGCGACTCATCGAGGCGGATGCGAATCTCATCAAGGTGTTGCTTTCGCCTGATTAATCCTTGCATTTCTTACCTTGAAGATAAGATTTTCAAGGAAAATGGCAACTCTTTTACGATGTCCTCTCGTTCCATCGCTCAAAAATCACTCCTCACCTCATGTGTCCTGCTCGTCCTTTCGCTCATGGGGAGGGAGGTCATCATGGCCCGAAAGGGTCCCTGAAAGGTGAGGCTTTTTTGAAAGACTGTGGCCGATTGATCGTATTTAGGGTAAGCTTATCTCTTTCAGCAATGTCCCGATTTATCCTCCTCTTCGCCACTACCTGCGCGATTCTCACGAGCGCCGTCTCCGTTGCCCATGCCCAGGCCGGGGGCCCGGCCGCGAGTTTCAATGACATCGCCCGCTTTGTCGCGGGGCAGCCACTCAGCCCCGGCAGCCCGCTGCGCCAGCTCGACAATCTACCGGCGGTGCGTCGTCACATGACTGACTCGGTCGCCCTCTCCAAGACCTGGCAGGACCGCCGCCTCAGCGTTCTTCGCGACTGGGCGAAACAGGAGATCCATCCCCGCATCTCGCGGCCGAAGATCGTGAAATATCCCTTCTCCGGTCCGGACTTCGTCCATGCCGCGACGCTCTTCCCGGGGGCGGATGAGTACATCCTAGTTGGCCTCGAACCGCTCGGGACCCTGCCGAACTTCACCGCGATGGCCGATCCGGATCTCAACGCCTACCTTTCCCATCTCAATCACACCCTGCGCAGCATCTCGCAGCGCAGCTTTTTCATCACCACCGAGATGCGTGAGGATTTTGGGAAGGCCGGCGGCGTCGGCGGAGTCTATCCGGTGCTGCTTTATTTCGCGGCCCTCACTCAGCACGAGGTCATCAACGGACAGTTCATCAAGCTCGCCGCCGATGGCGAGGCAGTCGTCGTCGGTCCCACCGAGGCCGACGGCATCTGGCTGCAAGTCCGCGCGCTCGACCGTCTCCCGGACTTTCCGCAGACGCAGAGTCTCTATTATTTCAAATCCGATCTTTCTGATTCCGGCTTCAAGGCGAGTAGCCCGATGAAGGCCTTCCTCGACAAGCGTCCCGGCGGCATGGGGTATCTCAAGGCCGCCTCCTACCTGATGCACACCGCCGCCTTCACGAACATCCGCAATTATCTCGTGGGTGACTGCCAATATATCCTCCAGGACGAGTCGGGCATCCCCGCCGAGTTCTTCGCGACCTACTACAATGCCACCTACTACGGCAAGTACATCGGCCCGATCGACACTTTCGCCGAGTTCAACCAGCCTTTTCTCCACCAGATCTACCAGTCCGGCATCGCGAAACCTCTCCCCTTCGGGACCGGCTACCGCATGCGCGACGAGGACGCGATCCAGATCTTCGGGATACGGAAATAGCTGGATCGCGGGGCGGGGGCGCGTCTAGAATGACAGAACCCCCATGAAAACGCCCCTTCTTCTCCTCGCTGTCTGCCTTTTCTGTTTCACTCCCCTGGCGGCGGAGGAGCGAAAGCCGAATATCATCGTGATCATGGCCGATGACCTCGGCTTCGGTGATCTTTCCTGCTACGGAGCCACGACCTTCGAGACCCCGCACATCGATGCGCTGGCAAAAGAGGGGCTGCGCTTCACGAGTGGCTATTGCACCGCCTCGACCTGCACCCCGACGCGGTTTTCCTTCCTCACCGGGACCTACGCCTTTCGGGAAAAGGGAACCGGGATCGCTCCGCCGAGTGCCCCGGCAGTGATCGCCGGCGGCACCCCCACGATCGCTTCGATGCTGAAGTCGGTCGGCTATGAGACCGCAGTGATCGGCAAATGGCACCTAGGGCTCGGCGGTCCGGACGGTCCCGACTGGAACGGCGAGCTGAAGCCCGGGCCGCTCGAGATCGGGTTCGACTACTCCTTTCTCCTGCCCACGACGAACGATCGTGTCCCGCAGGTCTATGTTGAGAACCACCACGTTCTCAATCTCGATTCTGCCGATCCGCTTCGGGTGGGGGATAAAAAACCCGACGTGAGTCATCCCACCGGGATCACCCATCGCGATACTCTAAAGATGGACTGGACCCACGGCCACAATGGCACGATCCACAACGGGATCAGCCGTATCGGATTCTACACCGGTGGCGCGGCGGCCCGATTCCGCGATGAGGATCTCGCCGACAAGTGGGTCGAAAAGTCTGTCGCCTGGATCGGGAAAAACAAAGAGACGCCCTTCTTCCTCTTCTTCGCCTCGCACGACAACCACGTGCCGCGCGTTCCGCACGAACGCTTTCAGGGGAAAACACCGCACGGCTTCCGTGCCGACTCCATCGTGCAGCTCGACTGGTGTGTCGGCGAACTCACCGCCGCCGTCGAGCGGCTCGGACTCTCTGACAATACGCTTTTTGTCTTCTGCTCGGACAACGGCCCCGTCATGGATGACGGCTACGCCGACGGCGCTCTCGAGAAGATCGGCGAACACCGCGCCGCAGGTCCCTTCCGCGGCGGCAAATACAGTGTTTACGAGGGCGGCACGCGCACTCCCTTCATCACCCGGTGGAAAGGGACGATTGCTCGGGGACTCTCCGACGAGGTCGTCTCGACGATGGATCTTTACGCAAGTCTCGCAACCCTGACAGGTGCAGAAATTCCCCGGGATGCCGCCCGTGACACGATGGATGTGCTCGGTGCGCTGTTGGGCGAAAAGAATGCCAGAGGCCGGGAAGAACTCGTGCAGCAGGACAACGGCACCGGAGGGACCTTCGGCTTCCGTTCCGGGAACTGGAAGTTGCTTCGGCACGATTCTCAAAAGGCCCGCAATTTCGTCGTCGAACGCGAGCTCGCGAACACGGATGTGCCGACTTACCAGCTCTTCGACCTCTCCGTCGATCCGGGGGAAAGTGAAGATCTATTCTCCACCCGGCCCGAAGTTGCCTCGCGCCTGCAGGCCCGACTCGACGAGATCATCGAGTCGGGGCGGACGCGACCTTGACCGGGATCAGCCTTCCACCTGTTCCGGAATGACCTGGGCGACGATGATGTCCTGTTGGGCGATCGATTGATTCTGGTTCAGGCTCGCGGGGTTCCACGAGTCCACGATCTGCACGGTCACGCCGCTGGCGGTATTCTCGAAGAGGATGGGTGCGACCGACTCGGGCAGACGCACGCAGCCGGCCGAGGCCGCGTATCCCGGGAGATCACCGACATGGAGACCGATCGCGCTCTCGTCGAGTCGCTGCCAGTAAGGCAGGGCGCATCCGTAGATCGTCGAAGTCTTGCCCGTCTTGACGCGCTCTGTGATCTTGAATTCGCCGCGCGGCGTGAACTTGCCCGAGCGAGCCGTCGAGATCGCCGTGTCGAGGGCGATGGTGTTGTCGACGATGAGGTAGGCGCGCTGCTTTGAGACATCAATGACGATTTTTTTCTTCGCGTCCTTGCTCGCGGCGAGGAGGTCGTGATTGATGTAGGCGTCGCGGTGGACATCCTGCCAGCCCGTCTGCGTCGTCGGCTGCTTCAGCGGTGCGGGAGCCTGCTGAACGGTGCTTTGATAGGCGACCTGCTGGATGCGCATCTCTTTCTTTTTGCCCATGTTAGAGAAGAGTCCCGCCTCGGCGTTGGTGACCGAACCGAGCGTGACCCCGAGCAGGGCCAGCACCGTGATCGCCTCGCGCACGCCATGGGCCTGCACTTCCGCGTCTTCGAAGATGAAGCCGAATTCACCCTTGTTGCTCTCGCAAAAGGCCTCGAACTGGTTCCCATCGGCGAGGAGGAGCCCCAGTAACTGGACCCGGGCCGAGTTTTCATCCCCTCCCGCCTGCCAGCGGATGAGGGGCAGGGTGGCCCTGGCGTGACCGAGTTCCGAATCGCTCAGGGACGAGCCGAGCACCTCGAGAAAGCGACGTACGAAGTCCTCTGGCTCCGAGGCATCGGAGAGCGTCTCGAAGGCCGTCGCATCGGGGAAGAGGCTCTGGAGGTGGATTTCGTAGGCCTTGTCCGACCACTGCGGGGCGAGGTCGTGGCTGTTCTCGTTGAGCTCCAGAGTGAAGACCTGGAAGAGCTCGGCTTCCTGGGGATTGCTCACCACGACGACCCCGTCGAGCGAGATGTCGAAGTAGATCGAGGAGTCCGAGAAGAGCGAGGCGCAGCGTTCGATCTGGGTGGCCCCGGCGGGTTCGAAGGCAGCGCCTTCGGCAGGGAGATGATTGACCGGGCCGAGGAAGGTGGCGGAGTGTGTCATGTGGATGCTTGCGGTTGTTTTGCAGAGGTTGTTTCGTTTCGTTTTCGTTCACCAGTCCGAGTTCAGGCCGGCGTGCCAGGGCTCGGAGATGGAGGACAAAATGGTGTGCATCATCGCCGGGGGGATGTCGGGATACACGGAAAGGATGCGGGCGATCATGCCTGAGACGCGCGGGGCGGCAAAGCTGGTGCCGGTCTGGTTCTGGATCCCGCCGCCGATCCAGGCGACCTCGACATTTTCCCCTCTCGCCGAGAAACTGACGAGCTGATCGGGTCGGAAAAAAAGGCTCTCCGAAGTTGTCTCGGCGAGATCAACTCCCACGACAGAGGCAAAATGCGAAGGCCACTCCGCCTCGCTGCTGTCGGTATTGCTACACGCCGCGACGATGTGGGCCCCGCGCAGCCAGGCCTCGTCGGCCCATTCCTTGTGGGGGAGGATGAACTTCGCGAGACCGCGGCAGCCGAAGCTGCAATTGAGCACATGGTAACCGCGATTGATCGCTTCGCGCACTCCGGCGCAGATCAGGTGGGTGCGCGAGACGCTGCGGGCATCGATGACGCGGAAGCTCCCGATCTCGGCCTCGGGTGCGACCTCGTGGATGATCCCCGCGACAGCGGTGCCGTGACCGTAGCTGTCGTGACCCGCGTTCTCCACGGCCTTTACCCCGGAGCCCTCTTCCTCGAATCCGATCGAATCACGAATCGTCAACGAGGCGAGGCGGGGATGCGTCTGCTCGATCCCCGAGTCGATCACCGCGACCCGCACGCCCGCGCCTGTCCCCGTGCGGGCCGCTTCGCGAGCCTCCTCGAGAGTGGGCCAGGATCGGGTCTCTGTAGGGGTGAAAATCATAGTTCCATCCCGAAGATGCGAATGAGTAGGCGGTAGTTCACGAGTCGCTCAATGACGGTCGAAAGCCGCCGGATGCGATTCATGCTACGGGCGGAAAAGCCGGCCGGGTCGGGCGCGTCGGCCGAGACCTTCAACTGCACGCAACTGATCACGCCCTGAAGACCGCCGCCAAAATAAAAGGGAGTTGCGATCATCGCGGCGGTGACTTGACCGAGCGCTTCGTCCGCGCGCTTCGAGTGGGCGGCATTGAGGTAGACCCGATTCTCGCAGAGTGACTGCTCCGAGGCGTAGGCGAGACTGGTGAGCCCTTCGTTGAGCGACTGTGACCAGCCGATGAAGTTCGGGTCGGGTTCCGTATGCGTCACCACCAGATTCGCTTCCGCGAGATCGGCGACCCAGATCGAGATCGAGTCAGCCCCGACGATCTCCATGATCGCGCGCATCATCGATCCGCCGGGATCCCCGATGAGTCCGCGGAAATCCTCGGGAGAGATCCCAGCGGCGGCCCTGGCGAGCGCCTTCTCGACGGCGGCGGAGTGTTCGGATAAAAAGGGGTCGGGTGTGATCACGGGACGTTTTCCTGTTAACTGATTCGCAAAGCCACTCGGCCCCGCAGAATACAGGATAGACGCCCCGGAGGCAAAATGATTCAGACTTTCCCCAAAAGGAAGGCGATCACTTCCGCCCGGGCGGTTCCGTGCAGAGTTGCACAAAAGCCTCGCGGACACGGCTGGTCTGCACCTCGTCCATGATCAGGTAGAAATCGTTGCCATCGTTCTTCACCGAGAAATCGGTCCGTCCCTCGTCATCCACTTTGACGTGGCCTTTGGGGGAGAGGGTGAAATAGTCGCGATCCGGGTAGACCGCGTAGAGCACCGCAGTGAGATCCCAGGTGGGGCGGTCGTGCGGTTGCCCGGGGACGTAGGCGAGGTAGCTGTCTTTGATGAGGTGATGCTCCACGTAATTATAATCCTCGACGATGCTCTGCCACGGGTAGGCGGCGGCGATGCCGATTTCGTATCCGCTCCAGATCACCGGCGAGGGCCAGTCGGCGGCGATTTTTTTCGCGGCGGGGATGTCGAGCTTCACGTTGTACTCGATGTGTTTCGTATTGTGATTGATCGTTTGAAAAGCCCCGGCCATGAGGACGAGTTCTTTCACCTTCGCCTTGATCAGCGCCGGTCCATCGAGTGGGGAATGCTCGTCCCCTTTCGAATCGAGGAGACGGGCGAAGTTGGTGAAAAAGCCCACCTGCACGAGCATGACCGAGCCATCGGGCTGCCCCGCGAGCGTTTTCCGGATCAGCTCAACTGCCTCGGGCGCGTCCGCACCGGAGACGAGATCGTGGGGAAAGAGCAGGTTCCCGGCCTCGTCCTTGCGGTCGACCTGACCGTTGAAGCGGCCTTCCTCCTTTGCCGCTCCGTCGCGGACCGCCCCGATGGGGACGTTGGGAAAGCCGTACCAGGTATTGAGCGCGTCGATGTAGGCGGCCGACTTGGGGTGGTCTTTCGTTGACGTCACCGCGAGTAGATCGATCGCCCCGCGGCGGGCGAGCTGATGGATCATCGCCAGGGCCATGGCATCGTCGATGTCGTTGCCCATGTCAGTATCGAAGATCATTTTCACCGGCGCTTTCTCCGCATGGGAGAGCACGGGGGTGAGGGAAAAAGCGAAGGCGAGAAAAGGGAAGAGGGTTCGATGCATGAGCCAAGAGGGTGGAGTGGGGAGAGGATGGGGTAAATCTGCCCTCGTGCCAAGGGGCGGGATGGCGGGGGCAAAAAAAATGGCGGCAAAAAAAATGGGCTTTTTTAACTGCCGAAGAATCCGATTCCTTTGTCAGAGACTCGTCGTTTCACGCGCAATGGCCCGCCCTCCGAAGCTTCAGCGAAGAAGGGAGGAACATTGGCATGTTCCTCTACGAGAGCCGCGTCGGTTCGTCCCCGGTAGTGGGTGCCCCCCCGGGTCGCCACCGCGAAGGGCTGGAGTGACGGCTTCAGCCGGCCTTCCTCGAATTACAACATGACTCACCGCCGCCGGGAAGCACAAGGAGGCGCGACACTCCTGTCGCGCGGTTAGCCCGGTTGGGCAGGCTTTGTCGGGCGATCTTCGCTTCGGCAAGATTCTTGGCGGACTGTTGCGCGGTCGGAGCATTGAAGATCCCGCGATCTCCGACCAGCACGACAGGAGTGTCGTGCCTCCTTGAGATTGATGGCCGCGTAGAGGGACTCGCAAGGGTTCCCCGGTCGTTGCGCGCGCAACGTTTCACCCGGGTTCCTCCGCACCCCTCGACTGAAAACCGGCAGGGCGAGGCGTCCCCGCCGAGCCGGGTCGATTCCCCGCGTCCGTCCGCCCCATCGGCTCACCGGGACGGTTCGCCCTACCTTGTCCACCCGATTGATAGATTGCCTTCCCCCATGAATGCCATTCGTGGAGATTCGCGGAAATTCGCGCCCATTCGCGTCTAAAAAAACAGGCGGAACTCAAACCACGAAAGTTTCCCAATAGCCTCTTCATCCATCTCGTTTCATGTGCGACCGGGTTCGAATCGTAACGCGAATGAGCGCGAATCTTTCGGCGGGTATGTAGCGGAACTCGCAAGAGTTCCCTCGTCGTTGAACGCTTGAGCAAAGAAGAGAGGAACATTGGCATGTTCCGCTACGGGACCCGCGTCCCCGGTAGTGATGACCTCCAGGTCGCCACCGCGAAAGGCCGGAGTGACGGCTTCAGCCGTTTCCCCGGATACCGGACGAAGCACTGGGGCAAAAAAATGAGGGGCAAAAAAATGGCTTCTTCAACGGGCGAAGGATCCGATTCCTTTGGCACTCATTCCTTTGACAGATCCTCTTCCGATGCACCCATAACGCCCGCCCTCCCAAGCTCCAGCAAAGCAGAGGGAACATTGGCATGTCCCGCTACGGGCACCGCGTCCCCCGGTAGTGGTGACCTCCAGATCGCCACCGCGAAAGGTTGGAGTGACGGCTTCGCCGTTTCGTTCGACATGCGGTCTTCCTCGAATCGTGATGCGACTTACCGCCACCGCGGAAGAACAAGGAGGCGCGACACTCTTGTCGCGCGGCCAGCACGGTCGGGCAGGCTTCGGCGGACGATCGCCGCTTTGACGCAATTACTACTATCCGACTGTTGTGCCCGTCGCAGAATTGAAGCTCCCGCGATCACCGAACAGCACGACAGGAGTGTCGTGCCTCCTTGGGATTGATGGCGGTGTAGAGGGACTCGCAAGGGTTTCCGATTGATGCACGCACAACGTCCCGCCCGGGTTCCTCCGCTCCCATCGACTGAAAACTGGTAGGGCGAGGCGTCCCCGCCGAGCCGGGTCGATCTCCAATAGCCGTTCGCCCATCGGCTCGAAGACAAGGAGGCGCGACACTCCTGTCGCACTGCGTTTCGTGCATTGCGCCCTATTGCGATCAACGGCCCCCGATCACCAGCCTGCACGACAAGAATGTCGTGCCTCCTTGTGGGCAGTGCCATCCCCGGCACTGAGGTGGGGCGGACGCGGACGCTCGAAAAGCCAGGTAAGATAAATAATGTTCAAAAACACACATTATTCTTGACCTTGTTTGCCTTTAGGTAATGATGTTCCCATGAGCGCTTTACCGGTTGATCCATGGCGGGACTATCTCGCCCTTCTCAGTAACAACTCGAAGATCAAGGAGAGATCCCGCCCCTACTACACCAAGTGGGTTCAACGCTGGAAGCAGTCCGGGGGAGCGAACTCCGCAGATGCGACCGGTGATTGGTTTCAAGATCTACCTTGAGGTACTCTTTTGCGACCCACCTTCTCGACAACGGCGTCGATATTCGCACCGTGCAGGAGCTTATGGGCCACGCCGACGTCTCCACCACCATGATCTACCTCCATGTCATGAAAAAGCCGGGAGCCGGAGCCCCGAGCCCTCTGGATTTTACTTCGTAAACGGCCCATGAGCTCGCATTGAGCCCGCCTTCATTCACATTCAACCCCTTCCGCCCGCGCAGCCAGCGGACCACCACTCAGACAGGAATCGAAAATCTTTTCCCCGGACATCAGCCACCGGCACCCACAAAAAATGGACTACCCGGGCCGCGCTAAAAAGCCCCGTGAAAAACACCGACAAAAATCTTTACCGGTTTCACCGGAGGCGCTAGTGTCTCTAGAACTTACCGTCGGCGGAGCTGTGCCTCCAAAAACTTCTCTTCTCCGTTCTGGGAACCGGTTCCGGGAACAAGGGATGGGAGCCGGCGGTAGAACAAACTGTTCGGCCTACAAAAATAACCTTGATGAAGTTCAGCAGTGAAGATCGCGCATTCTTCCACGGAGTCCTCGCTGCCTCCGCATTTCTGATCGGCTTCACATATAATTTTTCCGTCGCGAACGAATTTACCGGAGTCTGGCTGGTGCCTATGAAGACTGGACTTCTCTTCGAGCCGACTTTTGTCGACTACGGATTTCCGCGCTGGGCCAGTATTGGGATTTCAGTTTTCCTAACTCTGCTCTATCTGATCATTCCCATGATCGCATCACTCGTTGCCAGATTCCCCGTCACGCTCGTATGTTGCATCGCGATTCTAGGGCTCTCATTCTTCAACACTGCTGGCATTCGCCAGATTGCCGCGTTCTACAGTTCGTAGACCGAATCTGACCGAACAAGGCAGCGCTGGACAACCCGTAAAACGCTCTGAGTTGATTGACTTCCCTGATCAGAATCTTTAATCTCCATTCGAGGTCGCGCTCCCTTTTACGGGTCGCCAGGCCTCGACGTTCGCTCAAAAGAATGGCTCGCAAAATTCAGATCTGTGCCTTGATTCTCGGAGCACTCATTTTCGGAGCAACTCGCATCGATATCTTCACGGCCCACGATGTGCCTGTCGCTTTATTTCCGCTTCTCGGAATTGTATATTGGACTCCATCATTGTCAGAGACACTCCTAGTTGTTTCTTCTCTCGGATATCACGCAGGCATTTTATTCCTTTTGCTTCTTTGGTGGCG
>JBDNIL010000220.1:0-12969 GCA_041688355.1 Verrucomicrobiales bacterium
GCGGCGCGGCAGTATTTGTGGGGCGAACGTCCCGGCCATCGGGACGAACTGATCCTTCGGGACCGCGACACGAACGAAAACGGCACGCTCGACGAGCGTCTCTACGCGACGATGGACTACTTCAACGGGACGTCCATCCTCAACACGTCGGGCAACGTACTGGAGCGCTACGCCTACGCGGCCTTCGGTCCGAGGCGGGTCATGGCACCGGACTTCACGTCTCGGAGCACCTCGCTCTACGATTGGGCCTTCGGCTTCCAGGGGCAGTTCCGGGATGCGGAGACGGGGTTATACAACTACGGGTATCGGTTCTACGTGCCCGAGTTGGGACGGTGGATCAATCGGGATCCGATTGAGGAGGCAGGAGGAGTCAACTTGTATGCGTTCGCGGCGAATTCGCCTACCGAAACGATCGACTACCCCGGCCTAAGCCCACAATATACGTCATGCGAATGTAACGATGGTTCGGGGCGAGGGTCTCTCGTTCAACGTGATGATATCGATTTGAATCACCTTCTCGATCTCAAATGCACCAATCCACTTGGAGATATGTGGTTTAAGGCGGCATGCGTTACGCATGACTATTGCTACGCAACCTGCGGTGCTGACAAAGGGAAGTGTGATGTGAATTTCTTCGCCGACATGGTTGCGATTTGCGCGAGTTTGGGTAACCCGACGGGTTGTGAATTTTGGGCTGGAATGTATCACATGGGTGTCGCAGGAGGGGGGAACTCCGCGTTTGCAGGAGATCAGGGATTTGACGCGCTCCAGCGTGAGGTTTGTGCATGTGATTGTCATTGCGGCAGGGAGAACCACCCGACTTTGTTAGAGTGAACATGAAAAGGGCATCTGCGGCCATCTTCTACTTTTTCGCATTGACGCTCTGTTTGAGTGCTTTAGTCGGCAATGAGGATTTACATCCCTACTTCGACTACTACGTTTATCTCACTTTGGTCGTTCTGGGGAGCGGATCCTTTGTGCCGTTTAGCGAGCATTTAACGCTCGCTATTCCAGTCTCCGTGTCAACGATCGCCCCTATGGCCGCCCCTTTCATTATGTCCTACAACAGTCAGATGGTGGCTGTTGAAGTCCTCCTCTCCGCGGCCGCATCGGCGTTGGGCGTGACTATAGCACTTGTCATACGAGCAATTTTTCGGCCGGCCAAATTCAGGCGGAACTAGCGGAACTCTCGTGAATCATTCAACTCGCACTCTATGAGCTTCGTTCAAATCGCCGCCTACCGTGACCCGCACCTCCTCCCCACCATCCGCGACTGCCTCGCCAAGGCCGACTCTCTCCGTCTACCTTATCGCGGAATCTGGCGAGCCGGTTGTGGTCGTTCACCGACGTTCTGCCAACGGCGACTTCCTGCGCGAAGTGGTCCCGGGACTCGACGCGGTCATTCCCCTGCCCGAAATCGGCGCTTCGCTCGCACTCGCCGATCTCTACGAGGGAATCGACTTCGAAGCCGAAGCTGCCGCTTTGCGGCTCATGGAGGATGAGGTCGTCTACGCGGGGTGACCTGCCCTATTTTGTTCCCACCCGCCGCCGGGCGACAGTAAACCAGTCCCAATGGCCTCAGCAAGGCATGCATATTTTTCGGGGTCAGGCAACATCTTGTGACTCTTGTAAAGCCACATAAAACCCCTCCCTCACCCCGCAACCGCCCCCTGCGGCCCGCTTTGATCTCGGGAGACGGGAGTTTCTTTGTGGCTTTGTGGCGTTGCCTTTGCTCCGGCTACCCGCTCGGCGTGATGGGTGAGACTTGTTTTCGTTCTTTATTGCGGAGGGGGCTCACACAAAGCCACTAAGCCACAAAGGGAGACGGGGAAGAGACCCAAGGAAAGGGGCTTGCCAAGCCCCCTGCGGAGCTGAGAGGCGGGGCTCAGTTTCCAGCGACTATTAAAGATCCCTTCGACGACAATTAGAATGACCCATCTTAAAGCGTAAGGGATGGCGTTGATTTGCTTGGGGCTTCATGCGCCGGTGATGTGCGCCGGCGTCGGCGATTGGGATGACGGGGAACCAATTCCAAATCTCACACGCACCTAACACGCACCTAACACGCACCTACAACACCCGCAATCAACTCACCCGCCAGTGTGAACGGGTCGCCGATCGCGCAAGGTAGCCGCATCGGGCTCCCGCGCAGGCTTGGGTGCTCCGGCCGTCAGGGGGCCGTAAACTCAATCGGCTCACCGGGACGGTTCGCCCTACCTTCGTGGTTCCCTTTGCTGTCTTGTCGGGGCGGCAATGGGATACGTGGCCAGTGAACTCATTCCAAATCTAACACTAACTCAACAGCCGCCCCTCCTGTGCGATCCCCTCTCTTCTCAACCGCCCCCGTCCGACACGTTCCTTCTCAGTGGCCGGAATCTATTTTGATCGACTCGTGAAGAACAGGACGGTTCACTTCCTGGATTGAAACACATGGGGCCTGCGCATCATGGTTCACTGCCGGGTGGTGCCTGCCAACACTACCATCTCCTTGACCGCCGCCCCACTCCGGCGAAACTGTCCCGTGATCACCAGCCTCAACCTACCCCTCACGCCGCGCCGGCGGGTCATGATAGTCGCTTTTGTCCTCGCGACGGTCCTCCTCATCCCGGCGGCCCAGTGGATCGCGGGCGGGCTCTGTGCGGCCCTCGCGGCCTGGCTCATCGCGACGGACGAGGAACCGAAGCTGCGCCTGCGCATGGCCACGCTCCTCGGCTGTGTCGTGCTCCTCGGCCTGACGGACATCAATCCCTCGCTCGCGCCCGAGAATTTCCTCAAAGTCGGCATCCCTTTCACTCTCGTCATCGTCGTGCCCGCGATCATTCATCACTTCGGAGACCGAAGCGTCGGGCGCGGCCCGGGCATCATCCGCTACCGCTTCTGGCCGGTCCACTGGCGGAAGCACGACATCATTTACACGATCCTCTCGATCCCGCTCGCCTGGGTCGTCCTGAAATCCTACGAATGGGGCAATCGCACTTTTTTCGACGACGAACTCTTCCGCACCTGGACGCTCGGTCCCGTAGCCGACCCGGCCGAGATCCGCCGGCTCTTCATCGGGATCAATCTCGTCGGGATCTGGGACGAACTCTTTTTTGTCAACACGGCCTTCGCCCTGCTGCGCTCGCTCTTCAGTTTCCGCCTCGCCAATGCCGTCCAGGCAGTGATCTACACCGCGGTGCTCTACGACATGGCCTTCACCGGATGCGGGATCTTTATCGTCTTTTTCTTCGCCTGGACGCAGGGGAGCATGTTTGAAAAATCCGAGAGCCTGCTCTGGGTCCTCATCGTCCACCTCATCGTCGATTACTTTCTCGTCGCTTTTATCGTGCAGGCCTACTACCCCGATTACGGGCTCGACTTCCTCTGGCGAAAGGGTTTCTGAGTCCGGACCCGGTCCGCCCCTTCCCCGGCCGACGAGAGGCCCCCGCGCCCGGGTGAAGAGGGTAGAGTCCGGCAATCCACCCTGTCGAGCCCCCTTGTCTTCGCCTCCGCCGTATTTTACTGGCAGACGATCCGTAAAAGCGATACAAGAGTTTCCCCGGCTGATACACCGCTAGCGTGTATGGGGACTGGCCCCCGCCGCCTCACCGGTGTCTATTCGTTTGCATACCCCCGACTTTTCCCGAAATGAAATCCCCCCTCCTCACCGGTCTTCTCACCGGCCTCCTTACCTTTGGCGGTGTTCTCACGGCGCAGGAGACGACCTCGCCGATCCTGAAATCGGGCGACCGCGTCGTCCTCGTCGGCAACACCCTTTTTGAAAGAGCCCGTCTTTACGGTCAACTCGAGACGACCCTGCAGATCGCCGCCGGCCCCTCGGTCAGCGGGATCACGCTGCGCAATCTCGGCTGGAGCGGTGACTCGGTCTTCGGGGACGCGCGCTCCTACTTCGGCCCACCCGCCGAGGGCCGCGACCGGCTGACACGCAATCTCGGCGAGACGAAGCCGTCCGTGGTCCTCCTCAGCTACGGCACCGAAGCCGCCATGTCCGTCGATCAGGGCTGGACCGATGACGCCCCGCACGCCGCTGCCTCGGCGGGCGGACTCGAGCCGAGCCGTCAGCTTTTTCTCAACGGCTATCAGGCTCTCATCGAGCAGGTCCGCAGCGCCTCGGGCGAGGGGCTTCGGGAAATAGTGCTGATCTCGCCCCCGCCGCTCGAGAATCTCGGCGCGCCCCTCCCCGACCAGACTGAGAACAACCGCCGCCTCGCGAGCTTCCGCGACGGCATCCGCGAGCTGGCCAAAAAGAACTCCCTGCGATTTGTCGACCTCTTTGCCGCGCTCGGTGGCGATGCCTTCAAAGGCGAGATCGCCAAGCCCGCCCTGACCGAGGACGGCGTCCACTACAGTGAGGCCGGGCAAGCCGTCGTCGCCCGCGAACTCGCGAAAGGTCTCGGCTACTCCGAAGGGGCCCTGATCGACCGCAACCTGCCCGCCTACGAGGAACTGAAGTCTCTCATCATCGAAAAAGACCGGCTCTTTTTTCACCGCTGGCGTCCCGCCAACGAGACCTACCTCTTCCTCTTCCGCAAACACGAGCAAGGGCAGAACGCGAAAGAGATCCCCATGTTCGATCCGCTCATCGTCGCCCAGGAGAAAAAAGTCGAAGAAGCCCGCGCCCGCGTCTTCGCCGGGATGCCCAAGAACTGACCGACGCCCCTGATTACAAAACCATTTTTCCCATGAAACTCCCCTTTCCCCCCCGGGTCGCGACCGTCTTCGCCATCGCGGCCATCGGCGCCGTCACCTCCCTCTGCCACGCCCAGAACGGGCTCCGCGACATCCCCGACACCGCCATCGAGGCGCAGCTGAAGGCATTCAAATTGATCGAGGGCGCAAAAATCAATCTCTTCGCGAGCGAACCGGCCGTCTCGAATCCCACGCACATGAACTGGGACCAGCGCGGCCGCCTCTGGGTCGTGAGCAGTCCGCTCTACCCGCACATCCAGCCGGGTCAGGAAGAACAGGACAAGATCGTCATCCTCGAAGACACCGACGGCGACGGCGTCGCGGACAAACAGACCGACTTCGCGACGAATCTCCACATCCCCACGGCGGTGCTCCCCGGCGACGGCGGCGTCTATGTGGCGAACTCGGTCGAGGTGCTCTTCCTCCGCGATACCGACGGCGATGATGTCGCCGACGAGCGCCGCGTCGTGCTCTCGGGCTTCGGGACCGAGGACACTCACCACCTCCTCCACACTTTCCGATGGGGACCCGAGGGCATGATCTGGATGAACCAGTCCATCTACATCCACACCCACCTCGAGACACCCTACGGCGTGCGCCGGCTCCTCGGCGGCGGCATGTGGCACTACCGCCCCGAGACTCGGCGGGCCGAGGTCTTCATGAAAGGTCTCGTCAACGCCTGGGGTCATGTCTTTGATGAATGGGGCCAGAGCTTCATGACCGACGGGGCCGGCGGTCAGGGGATCAATTACGTCTTTCCCCGCAGCGTCTTCCTAACCTCCCCGGGCGCATCGCGCATCCTCCCCGGTCTGAATCCGGGCCAGCCAAAACACTGCGGTGTCGAGGCCCTCACCGGACGCCATGTGCCGGACGCTCTGCAAAACACGCTTGCCGCGCCTGACTTCCGCGGCAATCGCATCAATCTTTTCCAACTCACCGACAAGGGCAGTGCCTACACCTCGACGCAGATCGCGGACCTCGTCTCTTCGACCCACGGCGCCTTTCGGCCCATCGATATCAAAATGGGTCCTGACGGAGCCCTCTACGTCGCGGACTGGTACAACCCCATCATCCAGCACGGCGAAGTCGACTTCCGCGATCCCCGCCGCGACCATGCCCACGGGCGCATCTGGCGCATCACCTTTGAAGGAAATGACCTCGTCAAAGCTCCCGATCTCGTGAAAGCGAGCGAGGCCGAACTCATCCAGCACAGCAACGCCCCCGAAGGCTGGACCCGCCAGGCCGCGATGGTGGAGCTGCGCGCCCGCACGCCCGATGCGGTCGAGGCCGCCCTGCAGTCCGCGACCGCTCCCGCCGGCGTCGATGCCGACCTCTTTGCCCTCCGCAAGGTCTGGACGAGCCAGGCGATAAACCGCTTCGATGCTCCGGCCGCCGCCGCGCTGCTCTCGTCAGCCAATCACAAGGCCCGGGCCGCCGCGCTCCGCGCGATCTACTACAGCGCCGCGTCCAATCCCGAAGCGCTCGCCCTTGCGGAAAAAGCCGTCGCCGACCCGCACCCGCAGGTCCGCCTCTGGGGTGTCAGCGTGCTCGCCCAACTCGCCGCGCCCGATACCGTGAAGATCGCCTTGCGGGCGCTGGAAGGTGTCGAGATAGATGAATTCCTCGATTTCGCGATCTGGTCCATCTGTCGCGAGCACGCCGATCGGTGGACCGCAGCGGCGCAGACGGGCAATCCCTTTGCCAACACGACCCAGCTGCTTTTCGCGGTGCGGGCGCTCAACGAGGCCGTCGCCGTCCCGCAGATCCTCAGCGCGCTCGGCTCGGGTGAGCTCTCGAGCGACGAGCAGGTCGCCGGCGTGGCGGACTGGATTTCCAAAGTCGGTTCGGCGGCGGATCTCAATGCCCTTTTCGAATTCGCCCTCTCCGACGGAGCCCACCCGGCGCACCAGACGACCATCCTCCAGGCGCTCGCCAGCGCCGGGAGCCTGCGCAAGCTGCAACCCGCCGGCGACACCGCCCGTCTCTCGCGCTTCCTCCAGTCGCCCGATCTCGCGACCTTCACCAGCGCCGCCTCACTCGCGGGTCTCTGGAAGCTCGAATCGGCCCGCGATGGCTTGAAAGCCGCCTTCCTCGAGGCACCCGCCAACGAGGCAAAGGGTCGCGCCGCGCTGGAGGGGCTCATCGCTCTCGGCGGTCCGCCCACCGCAACGATGCTCGACGAGCTGGCGAAAAATGCCGCCGGGTCTTACCTTCTGCGGTCCCTTGCCGTGATCGGCCGCACGAAGATGAATCCCAACGAAGGCGCCAAACTTGCCGTCGCAGTCCTCACCGACGCGCCCGGAGGCAAGGATCTGCACGGGATTTACGACGCCTTCCTCGCCAACAAGCAGGGCCCCGTCGCTCTCACCGCCGCGCTTGCCGAGGCAACCCTCCCCCAGCCCATCGCTCTCTTCGGGGTGCAAAAAGCGAGCAGTGCCGCGACGAAGCCCGAGGCTCTCGTCGCCGCCCTGCAAAAAGCAGGCACCCTCAAGGCGATGAAGATGGCGCTCACTCCCGCCGAGATGGAAGCGATGATGCAGCAAGTCGCCACGGTAGGCGATGCTCACGCCGGCGAAGCGATCTACCGGCGCGCCTCGCTGCAGTGTGTCGTCTGTCACGCCATCGGCGGCGCGGGTGGCGTGATCGGTCCCGACATGGTCAGCATCGGCGCGAGCGCCCCGGTCGATTACCTCATCGAGTCGCTCCTCGAGCCGAGCCAGAAGATCAAAGAAGGCTACCACACCACTCTCGTGACGCTGAAGAACGGCGACTCCTTTGCCGGCGCGATCGCCCGCGAAGACACCAACGAGCTCGTCGTGCGCGACGCGGTCGGCAAGGAGAACCGCATCCCCAAGACGGAGATCGCGAGCAACCAGATCAGCCCCGTCTCCCTGATGCCGCCCGGCCTCACCGCCCAGTTGCGCGAGGATGAGTTCATTCACCTCGTGCGTTTCCTCTCCGAGCTGGGTAAGGATGGCGACTACAAGACGCCCTCGAACCGCTTCGTCCGCCACTGGCAGACGCTCATGCCACATCCCACGACCCGTGACCGCATCGGCCACTATGGGTCAAAGATCTTCACCGAAGCCGTCTCGGACTACCTCTGGGCACCGGTCTACGCGACCGTCACGGGCGCGATTCCAGTGGGCGAGCTGCCCGAAGTCGAAGGCCGCGGCAAGACCCGGCTCGGTGTCGCCCGCACTTTCCTCGAGGTCAAAGACGCCGGCCCCGTGAGGCTGAAACTCACCGGCAAACTCGCCGATATCGAACTCTTCCACGGGGATACCGAAGTCGCCCTGCCCGACGCGGGCAGTGAAGTCGAGATCACCCTCGAAGTGAAAGAGCCCGGTCGGCAAATACTCACCGTTGCCGGGCTCAAAGGGTTCGGGCTTGAGGGAGTGACCGTTGAAGTCCTCGACGATGCCTCGAAGGCCGAACTCGTCGAACTGAAAAATTTCTGATTCCATCCGCCGGCTTTCCACCCCATCATACTCCTGTCGCCCCCTCTCTCCTGTCACCCGAACCATGAAAATCAGCCCCCTGCTTCCCCTCATCGTCCTAGCCATCTGCGTGGTCTCCCTCACCGCCCAGCAAAAAGGCGAGAAAAAGGAGGCCCCAAAACTGAAATGGCGCGTCCAGCAGCTCCACAAGGATAACAACGAAGGTCTCGCCGTCGGAGACATCAACGGGGACGGGAAGCCGGACATCACGGCGGGCGAGTTCTGGTATGCCGCGCCGGATTTCAAACCGCAGCCGGTCCGCAAGCTCATTCCCTTCGGTGCCGATTACCTCCAGAACAGCGCCGAACACCTCCACGACATGGACGGTGACGGTGACCTCGACATTGTCACGATCGCCTTCACCCTGCCTGCTCTCGTCTGGTATGAGAATCCCGGCACGGGGAACTACACCAACGAGGGGTGGACGATGCACGAGCTCATCGACACGAACATCAAGGCCAACGAAGCAGCCTTCCTCCACGATATCGACAAGGACGGCACACCCGAATGGATCACGAATTCCTGGGTCGCCGCAAACCCCACCGAGATTTACCGCCTCGTCCGCGGTGAGGACGGCAAGGTAAAGGCGGAAAAACACACAGTCGCCGAGTCCGCCAACGGGCACGGGATGGGCTTCGGCGACATCAACGGTGACGGGCAGGAGGACATCCTCTTCGGCAAAGGCTGGTTCGAGTGCCCCGCCGACGGTCCCTTTTCGGGCCTCTGGACCTTGCGCAATGACTTCGAGTTGCCTCACGCGAGCTGCCCCGTCCTCGTCGTCGATCTCAACGAAGACGGTCGCAACGACATCATCTGGGGCAACGGGCACAACTACGGTCTCTACTGGATGGAGCAACTCGAGTCCCAGTCGAACGGCGCCACGACCTGGCGCCAGCGGGTCATCGACGACAAATTCTCCCAGGCTCACGCCCTCGCCTGGGAAGATCTCGACGGCGACGGCCAGCCCGAACTCATCACCGGGAAGCGATATTTTGCCCACTCCGGCAAAGATCCCGGCGCCAATGATCCGATGACCGTGCAATACTATGACTGGGACAAAGCCTCGCTCTCCTGGAGTAAGAAGCTGATCAGCGAAGGTCCGACCGGAGCCGGCCCGGGCATCGGTCTGCAGATCCGTGTCGCCGATCTCGACGGCAACGGCTGGCCCGAAGTCATCACCCCCGGAAAGAGTGGCACGCACATCATGTGGAACGAAGGCTGGAGCGAGTGAGATGACGGACGATTCCCAGCCCCGCGAACCCATTCCCGAAGCGCTCCACTCCTTCTATCAGGACAGGCCCTTTGTCTCTTGCACTCGGTGCGGAGAGTCCCTCGCGGACTTTCCCGACGGCTACCGCATCTCGAAGAATTTCAAAAAGGGCGAGGTCATCATCGAGTATGCGCTCTGCATGCCCTGCCTCGCCGGGATGCTCGAGGAAGCGTCCGAGGAATCAAAGCGGAACCTGGCGGAGTTTCAGGAAAAGCACTTTCGAGGGATCTCCGGCTTCGACGAGTGCGCCCTCTGCCCCCGCACCCGCGATGAAGCGCGAAATGAAGAATTCGGCCTCGTTGGCGTCTGTCAGGGCGGGGCGATGCTCGACAGCGCCCTCATCTGCCTCGACTGCATGGAGGCGATGAACGGGGTCCTCTCGGTGGAAACGAGGCAGACCTGGGACCGCTTCCGGCAGGAAAACTTCCCGGGCGTGCCCTGCGACTTCGAACCTTTCCCGCCGCGTCCCGCCCCGAAAGTGGCGAGTTGATCTCCTCACTGGAGCAGCGATTGGGGCAGCGCGCGCAGATACGCACTGATGACTTCCCCGCCGGTTTCCGGCTCGAGCTTTTCCCGACCGGGCTCGGTTGTGTTCGGCGCGATACGGCTGCCGTCGCGGTAGGTGCCGTTCGGCATCGCGTGTGATCCGTAGGCGGCGACGATCCATTCGGGGACAGGCACCGTCTCGGGCAGGACCGAGGCGGCGCTCTCGACGAGGCCATCGGTCGGGCTGTAGGCGGGGGCACATTTCTCAACCCGACTGCGTAAAAAGGGTGACCAGAGCCGCTCGCGAATGCGACCGTCGGGACCGTCGGGGACCATCGCAATACTGACCCAGGTGAGACCGGGGTAAAGGGATGCCATCTTTGCCGCCGGCCCCGCCTCCCAGGGCGAGCTACCGATGGAGCGCAGCATCGCCAGGCCATCCTCCTGTCCCGAGAGGGTGAGCCACGAGCGCGTCATCCCGGCGATGGGACGAGGCGAGGTGACGAGCCAGTCGGCCACGACCGAGCCCTGCACCGTGCCGGCGAGAGAGATCACCGCGACCAGCTTGCGGCGGTGGGCGGCAGGGAGCCCGGCGCCGCCGTGCTGCAGGTAATGGATGACGTCGTGGGCACCTTTGGACAGCATCAGGATAATGACCGCGTCCGATTCGGCGAAGATCGCGCTCATCTGACCGGCAACGAGATCCGCATTCTGCTCTATCGTCCCCCGCGCCTCCGTTTGCAGGAAGTGGGTCGCAAAACCCATCGCCCGGCTCTGCTCGGCAGCCCCGGCGAGACACTCGCGGGTGCGGTCGCGACCGCTCTGATTTCCCGCCCTCGTCCCCGGGATGATCGCGAGAGCGGTCCGCTGGCGTTTCGCATAGGGCATCGCCGCGAGCGAGTCCGGCAGAATCAGCGCGGGGTCCGCCGTCGTCCGGATGACCCGTCGCTCCAGCGCGCCGCCCGAGTCATCGCTCGCCGTGAGCCTTGCGACGAGATGGTTTTTTGCCGCCGGCAGCCCCTCGAGGCTAGTGATTTCTCTCACTTCGCCAAGAAGAACACTCGCAGACGGAGTGTCCACGCTCGCCTCGGGTCGCACCGCCGCACAGCCTGCGAGTCCCGCCGTGAGGAGCGCGAGGCAAGCCGGAGCAAGTGGAAAAGGCACCGTCCTCATGCGATCCCGTCCCCGGCTTTAGGCAAGGCCGCGATGGGGCTCTCCGTGTCCCGGCGGGTCAGGAGAGAATGGATCCTGTCCTGCAACTCCGCCGGGAGGTGACGGTCCTGGTCGGGCGAAGTGCGCACGAGACGTTTTGCCTCGGGGAGATCACCCCCGGAGACCGCTGCTTCGATCAGGCGAATGCGGACCGACCAGTCCTCGGGCGCGCGCTCCAGCGCGGAGTAAAGATCAGCGAGTCCAGCCCTCATCTCACCGCTTCGGTTGGCCGGCGCGAGAATCCGGCAGGCGGGTGTCACAAAAGCAGAGGGCCGGGGCAATAGCCCGCAGTTCCGCATTACTGGCCGACAGGGTCGATTTCATCGTGAAAGTTTGTGCGAAGACTCGCCGTATGTCTATCCGTCTTTCTCCAAAAACGAATTCCTCAAATAAATTTCGGTCCGGTTCGTCCCTTTGTTCGAACAAGTTGCCCTCGCAAACCGTCCAAAGAGCGACGATTTGGCTATTGAATGTTTGAACAAAACCAAAATCTAGGGAAACTTAAGAAAGATTAACAGATCACCCCATGCGTTCCAAGCGTTCCTTCTTCGCTCTTCTCCTGTGTGCCGCCAGCTTTGCTTCGCTCCAGCTCGGCCATGCCCAGAACATCAACGCCGCCATTCAAGCCCAGGCGGCGAAGGCAGGCAGCGGCATCAACGGCTGGTACAAAGCCCGCAACTACGCGCCGGTCTGGAGCGGTGAGCACCTCGGTGGGCTCGCCCAGTTCATCCAGTCACTCGAGGCCCAGGGCCTCTCACCCGAGCTTTTCCAACTCGCCGCCTGGGACGCCCAGTGGCGCAACCCCAGTGCCGATCCCGCGAAGCGCGCATCCGTCGAAGTGGGCACGACCCAGCTCGCTCTCTACGCGATCCAGTCGCTCGCTTACGGCTTCGTCGATCCCCGTCAGGTCCACCCGAAGTGGGCTGAGATCCCCCGCCAAGTCACGGCTTACCAGTTTCTCGATCAGGCCCTGCAGAAGCCGGGGTCCCAGCTCGCGAGTCATCTCCTCCAAGTCGTCCCGCCTCAGGATACCCGTTACCAGGAGTTGGTGAAGACTCTCGCCCGCTACCGCGAACTCAACCGCCTCGGCGGATGGCGCGACCTGCCCGCCACCGCCAATCCCGCCGGCCCCGGAACGAAATATCCCGAGCTGAATCTTCTCACCTCACGTCTCCAGGCCGAGGGCGACCTCCCCGGTGGGGCCGCGAAAAGCCGCAAGGGCGAAATCGACAACCGCACCGGCGAGGCGATCAAGTCCTTCCAGTTTCGCCACGGGATCGAGCCCGACGGGTTCATCGGGGCCGAGACCCTGATTGAGTTGAATACCGATGTGTCCCATCGGGTCAATGAGATCATCATCAACATCGACCGGCTCCGCTGGATGCCCCGCACCTGGGATGTCGCCGAGCATATCGAGGTGAACATCGCCGAGAGCGCCCTGCGCATCTACGCCAATCAGCGGGAAACCGCCGTCATGAAGGTCGTCGTCGGCATGAAGGGCATCAGTGAGACCCCCGTCTTCCACGGCAAGGTGCAGGATGTCTACTTCCGCCCCACCTGGAACGTTCCGACCTCCATCGCGCGGCGCAAACTCATCCCCGCCGCCCTCTCCGCCCCCGAGGGGCCAGATGGTTACATGCGCAGCAACAACTACCAGGTCATCACTTCCTACGGCTCCTCGGGTTCCCTGCCGAATACGGTCGACAATCTCAACAAAGTCGCCTCGGGCGGGCTCCTCATGCGCCAGGGCAGCGGCCCGAACAACTCGCTCGGTCTCATCAAGTTCATCTTTCCCAACGACTCGGCCGTCTA
>JBDNIL010000221.1:0-6180 GCA_041688355.1 Verrucomicrobiales bacterium
CGAACCTTTGAGAGCATGGGGGTCTGGAAGACGGCCGTGCAATGGCTCCTCTGGATCGGCTTCAGCCTCATCCTCGGCGGACTTTTCTATCTCACCCGCTGAATCTTAATTTTTCCTGATGAACGAAGAGGAACTTAGCCGCGGCAGCGGCAAAGACGAACGCGGAACGGTCTGGGAAGCCTTCATTTTCTTCTCGATCACCCTCGGGATCACCGGCATCGGCGCCTACCTGATGGCCGACTACCTCTGGGCTCTCGGCTGGAGCGACTCCTCGACTCTCCTCTGGATTCTCTTTGTGATCCTTTTCGGATATCTCGCCTTCGGCTTCACTCACGCCGCCATCGGCTTCGTCCTGCGTCTTTTCAAATCAACTGCCGCGAGCATGCCGCCGGTCGATGAAGAAGCCTCGAAGATCGAGGACTTCGACGGAACCCCGCGGGTCGCAATCGTCATCCCCGTCTACAACGAGCCGGTCGACCGGGTCTTCGCCGGGATCCGGGCCATCTTCGACTCGGTCATGCGCACCTCGCAGGGCGACGCCTTCGACTTCTTCATCCTCTCCGATTCGAACCAGCCCGAGCAGTGGGTCATCGAGGAGGCCGCCTGGCTCAATCTGCTGCGCGACCCTGGAGCCCAGGACCGTGTCTTTTATCGGCGACGCCCTGACAATATCGCTAAAAAGAGCGGCAATGTCGCCGACTTCTGCCGCACCTGGGGCGATCACTATCGCTACATGATCGTCCTCGATGCCGACAGCATCATGAGCGGGGAAACCCTCGCCGAGCTCTACCTGCGGATGGAGTCCAATCCCCGAGTCGCCCTCATCCAGACTGCTCCCGGCCTCGTCAACGGCGAGTCGCTCTTCGGCCGCATGCAGCAGTTCGCGAACCGGCTCTACGGCCCCGTCTTCATGGAGGGTCTCGGTTTCTGGGCGCAGTGCGGGGGGAACTTCTGGGGGCACAATGCCATCATTCGCCTGCGCCCCTTCATGGAACAGTGCGACCTGCCCGAGCTTCCCGGCCGCAAGCCTTTCGGCGGCCACATCCTCTCGCACGACTTCGTCGAGGCGGGGCTCCTCCGCCGCGCCGGATGGGAAGTCTGGCTCGCTCAGAATCTCGGCGGCAGCTACGAAGAGGGTCCCCAGGGCATCATCGAGTCCGCTCAGCGTGATCGTCGCTGGTGCCAGGGCAACTTGCAGCACAGCCTCCTCCTTTTCGCCCGCCAACTCCGGGGAAAGACGCGCGTCCATCTCGCCAACGGCATCCTCGGCTACGTCGCCTCGCCGCTCTGGCTCCTCTTCATGGCCATCGCCCTGTGGCGCGCCTACCTCTACGGGCCCGAGTCGTTCATTCCCGATCACGGCGGCACGCAGGGTCTCGCGGTGCTTGTCCTGACCTTTGTGCTGCTATTCTCCCCGAAGATCCTCTGCCTCATTGATCTCCTTTTTGACCGGGAGAGGCTGCGCGGCTTTGGCGGCTTTCTCAATGCCGCGACCGGCTCTTTCGTCGAGACCTTTTTCTCCGCTCTGATCGCGCCCGTAATGATGCTCTTCCACACGCAGTTCGTGATCTGGAACCTGATCGGAAAAACCGTCGGCTGGGGCGCCCAGCGTCGCGGGGCCCAAGGCACCTCGTGGGACGAGGCCATCTCCGCGCATGGCGTGCAGACCCTCTTCGGGCTGGGGATCGGCGTCTTCACCGCGATGACGAATCCCTTGATCTTCTGGTGGCTCTCTCCCGTTCTCATCGGGCTCTGGTTCAGTATCCCCGTCTCGGTCTGGACGAGTCGGCTCGAGATCGGGCTCAATGCGAAGCGGGAAAAACTTTTCCTCACTCCCGAGGAGACCAGCCCGCCCCTCGAGGTGGTCCAGGCCACGACCCCGGTGAAGGATCAGGACACCACTCGCTACCGCGGGATCACCGCGGCGGTCCTCGATCCTTTCCTCAACGCCGTCCACGTCTCCCTCCTCCGCCGCAATCGGCGCCGTCTCATGAGCGGGCAGAAGGTCTACGGAGCCACCGTTGCCTCCAGCGTGCCCAAGGCCGGCGAGTCACGGGCGCGTCGCCTCCTCGCCGAGCGCCTCCTCCGCGAAGGCCCCCGCGCCCTCGATCAGGCCGAGACCTTGTCCATCCTCTCAGACATCGACAACATGCTCTGGCTCCACCGTCAGGCTTGGCTGAGACCGAACAAGGACCTGGCACCTTGGTGGCAAAAGGCGATTCGGGAGACCTCGGCGGCAGTGTAGGGTCTATGGAGTGAAGATGGTTGGGTCGGTGAGTGGATCTGAGGTACCTAAACATCGATACCCTCTTGATATCCCGATCACCCAACCCGGCCTCGCAGAGCTGAGCTCGCAGAGGCCAGCTACAGCCCGTCTTGAGATCTCCGGCTGCCCCACGCACCAAGAAATGCGCGGTCTTCCCCATTTACGCCTGCCGTGAAAACCGCTACATTGATGGAAATGAAGCGTTTCCACCTCTTTTCCGCCCTCGCCGCCCTCGGCCTCGTTGCCTTCACTTTCCTGGATGCCCAGGATAATCCGCAGGGGACTCCGCGGGACAACGCGCCGGTGGTCCCGCCCGGCGAGGAAGAGCGCGGGCTCAGCATCTTCACCGACAAAGGCTGCTACAGCTGCCACAGCGCCGGCTCGACGAAATTGCCCGAGGTCGATCCCGGGCCCCGTCTCGTCATCGAGCTCGGCGGCGACGTCCACGCGGCCTGGACGCGCGACGACTATGCCCGGGCGATCATGAACCCGAATCACGTGGTTGCGGAGGATTATAGGATCGCCATGATTCGTCTCGGCGATCATTTTAAAGCGGAGAACTCTCCCATGCCCGAGTTCATCGATTCCCTCACCGTGTCCGACCTCATCCATCTCACGACCTTTCTCGACAGTCTCTCCGATTAATCCCCACCCCCGCCCTCTCATGATCAACCGCCGCTCTTTCCTGCACCGCGCCGCCCTCTCCACCGCCGCACTCGCCGCTCCGGCGGGATCCTCTTTGATCAAGGCGGCTGAGCTGCCGAAATCGGAGACGCTCGTGAAGGCTTTTTACGACACTCTAACTGAACCCCAAAAGACCGCGCTCGTCTTTGCCTTCGACGATCCCCTGCGCGCAAAGATCTCGAACAACTGGCACATCACCGAGCAACGCATCGGAGCCTTCCTCAATGCCGACCAGAACGCGATGGTGCGCGAGATCTTCCTCAACCTGCACAGCGAAGAATACCGGGACAAGGTCATCGGCCAGGTCGAGCACGATAGCGGCAAGGCGGGATTCGGGGATTCCTCGGTGGCGATCTTCGGGGAACCCGGCACGGGGAAATTCCAGTTTGTCCTGACTGGACGCCACTGCACCCGCCGGGTCGATGGTGACTCCGTCGCGGGCAAGGCCTTTGGCGGTCCGATCTTCTACGGACACGCCGCCGAAGGATTCCGTGAAGGCCCTGAACACAAGGGCAACGCCTACTGGTATCAGGCGCAGAGCGCGAACAAGGTCTACGAGATGCTCGACGGGAAACAGCGCGAAGCAGCCCTCATCGAGAAGGAACCGGGCGACACCGCCGCCACGATCCAACTGAAGCGCCAGGCCGGTGATCTCCCCGGACTCGCTACCGCCGACATGACGGCCGATCAGAAGACGGCAGTGCGCGGCGTGCTCACCGATCTGCTGATGCCTTTCCGCGAAGTGGATCGCGCCGAGTCGATGGCGCTGGTGGAAAAGGCGGGCTTTGATGACCTCCATCTCTCGTTTTATAGAGAGGGCGACATCGGCAACGACGGCGTCTGGGACAACTGGCGTCTCGAGGGACCGCACATGGTCTGGTACTTCCGCGGTGCGCCGCATGTCCATACCTGGGTTCACATCTCCGATCCCGAGACCCCGAGGGAACCGAGGGCGTGAGGATTCGCCGTCAGGCCAATTCCTGAAACGCAGTCTTCACCCGGATCCCATCCGGGATTCTTGATTTTACAACCCCATACCGTATCCTCTCAGCATGTCAGAAGCGGAAAAATGGGAGTTTGTCACAGTCGAGGACTACCTCGCGGAGGAACTCCTGTCACCGGTCAAGCATGAATACCGGGACGGCATCGTCTACGCGATGGCCGGGGCGCGGAACATTCACAACGACATAGCGGTAAATACCCTTGCCACTCTGCACACCCGCCTTCGCGGTCGTCCCTGTAAACCCTGCAACAGCGACACTAAGATCAGAGTGCGCCATCTTGCGGGAACTCGTTTTTATTATCCCGACGTCTCGGTGGTATGCCAGCCGAATCCCCCCGGCGACTCCTGGCAGGACGCGCCCGTTGTCATCCTTGAAATCGTGTCAGCCTCGACCCGGCGCATCGATCTCGGGGAAAAAATGGATTCCTATCTGACCATTCCCACTCTGGCCGTGTATCTCGTCGTCGAGACTTCCGAGCCGGCGGTGCAAGTCTTCCGGCGTTCACCCAATGGGGATTTCCGCCGCGAACTGGCTCTCGGTTCCGAAGCGGAAATTGACCTGCCTGAAATCGGCACCAGCCTGACTCTCATCGATCTTTACGAAGGCATCGAGTTCGAGGCGGAAGACGCAGGCGACTGAGGCGGGAGAGCGGTCCACCGTTTGCAAAGCGCGCGGGGCGATGGAATGCTACCCTTTTTGCCACTCCTTGATCCCCATGACCGATTTTGCCTACCACAAACCTTTCCCGCTCGGCCCCGACAAGACGCAATATCGCCTCCTCACCACCGAAGGGGTCGAGACCACCGAATTCGCCGGAAAGGAGATCCTCAAGATCGCCCCCGAGACCCTCACCAGACTGGCGAACGAGGCGATTCATGACATTTCTTTCATGCTGCGCCCGTCGCACCTGAAGCAGGTCGCTGCGATCCTCGATGATCCCGAGGCGACCGACAACGACCGACTCGTCGCCCTCACCCTCCTCCGCAATGCCGAGATCGCGGCACGGGGCATTTTGCCGATGTGTCAGGATACCGGCACTGCCATCGTCATGGGGAAAAAAGGTCAGCAGGTCTGGACCGGCGGTCACGACGAAGAGGCTCTCTCGGCGGGGATCTGGAAGACCTATCAGGAGGAAAATCTACGCTACTCCCAGCTCGCTCCCCTCACCCTCTTCGACGAGAAGAACACGCGGGACAACCTCCCCGCCCAGATCGATCTCTATGCGACGGACGGCGCAGCCTATGAGTTTCTCTTTATCACAAAAGGCGGAGGCTCGGCGAACAAGACTTTCCTCTACCAGGAGACCAAAGCGCTTCTGTCCCCGGATCGTTTCGTCGAGTGGGCGGTCGAGAAGATGCGATCCCTCGGGACGTCCGCCTGCCCGCCCTACCACATGGCCTTTGTCGTCGGCGGAACCAGCGCCGAGGCCACTCTCAAAACGGTGAAGCTCGCCTCGACCCGCTACTACGACGAGCTGCCCACCGAGGGCAGCGAACGCGCCCAGGCCTTCCGCGATGTCGAGATGGAAAAGACACTCCTCGAAAAGGCCCGCGCGATCGGGATCGGGGCCCAGTTCGGCGGCAAATATTTCGCGCTCGATGTCCGTGTCATCCGGCTCCCCCGCCACGGGGCGAGCTGTCCGGTAGGACTCGGGGTGAGCTGCTCGGCCGACCGCCAGGTAAAGGCGAAAATCACGAAGGAGGGCGTTTTCCTCGAACAGCTCGAGGTGAATCCCGGCCAATACATTCCCGATCAATGGCGCGACCACCAGTTTCACGGCGTTCCGCTCGATCTCAATGCAGGGATGGCGGCGACGCTCGAGACGCTTTCCAAATACCCCGTCACGACGGCGCTGGAGATGACCGGCACGATCATCGTGGCCCGCGACATCGCCCACGCGAAGCTCCGCGAGATGGTCGAGCGGGGCGAGGAGTTGCCTGACTATTTCAAGAAGTATCCCGTCTACTACGCCGGCCCCGCGAAGACTCCCGAGGGCATGCCGAGCGGCTCCTTTGGACCGACCACGGCCGGGCGCATGGATCCCTACGTCGATCTTTTCCAGTCGCAGGGTGCCTCGATGGTGATGATCGCGAAGGGAAACCGCAGCCAGCAGGTCACTGACTCGTGCAAAAAACACGGGGGTTTTTACCTCGGCTCGATCGGTGGCCCGGCGGCGATTCTCGCGCAGAATCATATACGGAAGGTGGAGGTCCTCGACTTTGCCGA
>JBDNIL010000222.1:0-5525 GCA_041688355.1 Verrucomicrobiales bacterium
TCAAATACCGCCGCCGCCGTATCGAATCCTCCGGCCGCGCAGTGGGCGAAGGCGGCACGGTAGCGATCACAGCCTTTCGCGAGAGATTCGGGATACTCGTCAAAGACGGCATGCAGATCGGTCGCGAGGGCCTTGCCTTTCACCTGAACGCGGTCGACGAGCAAATGAGCGGGCGAAAAACTGAGGTCTGCGATGAACTCCCCGCTCGCAAGGACGGCGGCCGCGTAGTTCTTGGTCTGGCTCTCGACGCGGGCGGTCGTGTTGACGGAGTCGCCGACGAGATTGTAGTCACGATAGGATCGCGAGCCGACATGGCCGACGAGCCCGCGTCCGCGATGCAGCCCGATCCCGATGCGCAGCCATCCGTCGAGGTCATCGGCCCCGGGGCCGCGCGCCGTTTTTTGAGGGTTCGCTGGATCCCGAGGGCGGCGCGCAGGGCATGGTCGGCCGGGTCTTCGCAAGGGTCGGGCGCGCCCCAGTAGGCGAGGAACTGGTCCCCTGCGAAGCGGGCGAGGCTGCCATCCTCGAGCAGGGCGGCGTCGGTCTCGATCGCGAAGAGCCGGTTGAGCAGGGCGAAGACACGCTCGACCGGCTGAGTCTCGCACAGCGTCGTGAACCCACGCAGGTCGCTCAGGAGGACGGCGACCTCGTTCTCCTGCGGACGGATCATGTCGAGATTTTGGATCACCTGCTTCAGGACGGCGGGGGAAAAATAGAAGCCGAGCATGGCGTCGCGATGGATTCTCTCGCGCTGCTCGACGGTCCAGCGGCGTCCGATCTCGAGGAGGACGGCCCCGCCCCAGAGCAGGGCGGCATTGATCGCCCCGGGCAGGAGATGGAGATACCAGATCGCGAGCCAGCCGCCGAAGAGCAGCGCCACAATTCCCGCGAGTGCAACGACGATGAGCCATCGCTTGCGCCGCACGAGGGAAAAGGCCACCGCCGCGAGTAAGGCGACGACTCCGTAGAGAGCAAGATCGAGTTTGAGACCGGCCGGGCGGATCGACTTTTCGTGGAGGAGATCGTTGCGCGCGGTCCCGTGAATGAACATGCCGGGCTCGCGTGCCCCGTGGGTTGTCGGCCTGCCGTCGAGTTCGACGTCGAATCCGAAAAAGACAGTGGCGTCCCGCAGAGTCTCCTCGCCCCGCGAAGCGCGCCTCTCCAGTTCCTCGATGGTCCAGAAGCGCTCCTCAATATTAGCACGGCGATCAAAGCGGTCGTCGAAATAGGAATGGGGCAGATTGAGGAAAACGCGCGAGTCATCGGCCGCGGCGGTCAGGGCTTTGCCTCGGGGGCCTATCGTTTTCCATTCGAATCGCCCCGGTTCGGTCTCCCTGGGCACAAGCGGGCCGGAACGGGCGGCGGAAAAGGCGGCAAGGGCGAGGGACGGAAAGCTTTCCCCAGCAAAGCGATGGACCATGCGATACTCGCGCCAATTGCGGGCGGCGGTGACATTGACGACGCCCTGGAGATACTTTTCGCCTCCCGCGAGCGGAAGCGACCTCTCGAGCCTGGGAGTGCCCCCATCGAGCTCGGTCGAGAGGGAGAGCACGACACGGGTTCGCCCGCCTGACTCGATCTCCTCGACGGCACGGGCGAGCTCAGCCTGATCGGCGGAGCGACCGTGGGCGTAGATGATGTCCACAGCGATGACCCGCGGCCCCAGGGACGCGACAGTGCGCAGGAGCGAGGCGGCGGTGGCATACTCCCCGTCTTCGGCAAAACGACGCGCGATCTCGTCGTTCATGCTCAGCTCGACGAAGTGAATCGCCGGGTCGAGCGGCTCCGCGAGAGTAAGCGCGACCCTCGCCCTGAGAGCTTCATCGAACCAGAAGAGTTCCGGCTTTTCGGCGACAGCCGGAGCAAAGAAGCGCAAGGGAGCGATCAGTCCGAAGACGATCAGGGGGAAAAACCACGGCGTCCGAACCGGATCAAAAACCCGTTTTGCTCCATCGGGGGACAGGCTCACGGGGCAACGGGCGTGGAGGGCGTGGAGGCAGGGAAGATGAGCAGACCCGGCGAGGCGGGACCGTAGGGGATCGCCCGGGCGTCCTCGTGCCACTCGGTGTCGAGTGTCCTGAGCCCCCGGCGCACCGCCGCGAGGGGACTTTTCGGGAGACGCACCGCCGCCTCGGGGGCGGGCCCGGTGGCTCCGCGGGTCACGGCGGCCTTCGAGGACGGAGCGAGCCGGATCGCATCAGCGACCGATTCCCCGTATTTCGCCCGATAGTCCTCCGCGCTGCGCTGCCGCAGGAGATGGGAGAGACGATTTTTAATAGCGAAGGCATGCAGGGCCGCGGTCTCGGTGTCACCGTCGGCGAGGGCTTCGCTCATCCATTCGACATATTCGGCGATGCACTCGAGATCGAGATCGAGATCGAGATCGAGATCGGGATCGAGATCGGGATCGGGATCGGCGAAGACGGCGACATAGAGTTCGGCCGGCGGGGCCTCGCCGTCGTGGGATCACTTTGATTCCCCGGCGGGAAAGCGAAGCGGTTTCGAGTCTTCGGTTTGCTCCGCGAGGACGGGCGCGAGATTGAGATGCGGCAGGTCGCGATCAAAGGCGATCATCAGCACGGTCGAGCCCACCGGCCCTTTCGCGATCGCGAGGATCTCGCGCTCTTTTCCCGTTGCCTCACCCGGATGATAGGGCAGACAGGCTCCGTCGGTCCCGCTGAACTCGGCGGCGCGGTCTACCACATAAACCATCGCGCGTGCCTCCTCTCCCCGCGAATCCATTGCACTGACGGCAACGAGGCACATCAGACCGGGGAAAAGTAGATTTGCTTTCATAGGACTCGGGATTGTCCCGCAACGCCGTCCCGTCGTCAAGACTGCGGTCCGGCGCAGGGTGATTCGTGGTTCGTGCGAGGGGGACGGATGAGGTCGGGCTCTCAGGCAAAAACCATTTTCCAGACCACTTCTCCCGAAAGAACCAGCCACGGGAGTAGCTGGATCCCGTCGGCGAGCGGTTGGGTGAGGCGGTCCTCGTCCCAGCGGCGGCGGGTGAGCAGGTAAGTGAGGAGGCCGCAAAGAATGAGGCTGGCGGACGACCGAGCCCATCCCGCCTCAAGCACCAGGGTGACCAGCCCGCAGGCTGTGGCGAGGAGTGCACCCCACTCGGGCAGGCGCGACCCGCGCGTCGACGGGGAAAAATACGCCGCCGGATCCACCACGCGATCGATCCCGCGCTCGGCGCGGCTGATGAGCAGACAGTTCGCCGTGAAAAGGCTCAGGTAACCCGCGACGAGGGGAATGAGCGCGGCCGAAAATGAGGTCGGCGCGGCCACCAGCAGAATGCCCCCGGCGAAACAAAGGGCGATAGTGATTTCCTTGAACGGGAGAGCCCCCCGCAGCCGGAGGTAGATGCGCGAAAAGCGGAAGGCGAGATAATAAAGCCCCGTGATGAGCCCGAGAGCGAGACCGGTGACGATCGTTTTTACCTCCAACCGCGGCAGCACCGCAATGAGGAACGAGAGGAGTGCCGCGACGAATAGCCCCCCGAGCAACGATCGGTGCTCGCCCGCCCACTCGTGTCGCCGAGTGCGGGGGACCGCCGCGACGCTGCGAGTGACATCGTAGATCCGGTCAAAGAGATAGATGATCCAGACACTGAGGAAAAGGGCCGCCGCGACAATGGGCGAAAACGCATCATGATCACCCCCACCCAAATCAAAAGAGAGGCAAAAAGCCCATCCGAGAGCGACAAAAGGCACGTCGAGGCACAGAAGCGACGGAAAAAGGAGCAGTCGTGCGAGGCGCGTCTTGATAAGTGTCAAAATGAATTAACCTTCCCACAGGATTTCGCAAGTTCTGTTCCGTCTCGCTAGATTTCCCGCCCCCGCCACCCACCCATGTCCCAGCCCACCGATCTCTACGCTCTCATCCTCGCCGGGGGGAGCGGCACCCGCTTTTGGCCCCTGAGCCGCAATGCGCGCCCGAAGCAGCTCCTCAGCCTCTTTGACGAGGAGACCCTCATCGAAAAAGCGATCAATCGGCTCGAGGGCCTCGTCCCGTCGGAGAACATCCTCGTCCTTACCAACGAAGCCCAGCTCGACGCGGTCCGCGCGGTGCTGCCGCAACTGCCTGCGGAAAACATCGTCGCCGAACCGGCCCGCCGCGACACCGCGCCCGCCATCGCCCTCGCCGCCGGGTGGATCGCGGCACGTAATCCCGAGGCGACGATGCTGGCCCTGCCGGCCGATCAGCTCGTCATCAAAGACGCCGCCTTCCGCGAGGTCCTCGCCGCCGCCGCCTGGGCTGCGGAGAAAGAGGATGCCATCGTCACCCTCGGGATCAAACCCGACTGGGCCTGCCCCAGCTATGGCTACATCGAGCGCGGCGACGTCATCGCCGAGGCTCCCGGGAGCGGCGCGGTGATACACGAGGTCACGACCTTCCGCGAAAAGCCCTCGGTCGAGACCGCGCAGAGCTACCTCGAGAGCGGCCGCTTTTCCTGGAATGCGGGGATCTTTGTCTGGACCATCCCGACTCTGATGCGCGAACTCTCGCAGCACTGCCCCCAGCTCGCCGGCTTTGTCGCCGAGCTGCGCGATTCGCCCGACTTCGCCGCGACCGTGACGGAGAAATTCCCCGGCCTCGACAAGATCTCGATCGACTTCGCCCTCATGGAAAAAGCCGGACGCATCCTCAACATCGAGGCCGAGGTCGGCTGGGACGACGTCGGCGGCTGGCCCTCCGTCGCGAAGTACTTCGAGCAAGACGAGTCCGGCAATGCCTGCCGCGGCTCGGTGCTCTCGGTCGACTCGCGAAACAACATCATCTTTTCACCGCCCGGCTCGCCCCTCGTCGCCCTCCTCGGCGTGGAGAATCTCATCGTCGTGCAGACCGCCGACGCCCTCCTCGTGGCGAACCGCGACGACGCCGACCAGATTAAAAAACTCGTCGATCTCCTCCCCGAAGGGCTCATTTGACGAGCATGAGCGACTGGGTCAGAGCGATGGGCGTCGACTACGGGACCGCCCGGATCGGCCTCGCCGTGAGCGACGACATCGGTCTGCTCGCCCATCCGCTCGAGACCGTGCCCGCCGCCGACCTCGACCGCGCCGCCGCCCGCATCGCCGAACTCGTGCGGGAAAGAAAGACCGATCACCTCGTCGTCGGCCTGCCCCTCCACATGAACGGAGACGAGGGCGACGCCGTCGCCGGGGTGCGGCGCTTTGTCGAACGCCTCCGCCCCCTCCTGCCCGAATCGATCACCATCCACGAGATGGACGAGCGCCACACGACCCGCAACGCGATGGACAAACTCCACGCCGCCGGTCGCAATGCAAAGAACTCCAAAAAGATCATCGACCAGGCCGCCGCGATCGAGATCCTGCAGGAGTGGTTGGATCTGCGGGCGGGGTATTGAGGGCGGTGCGGGCGGGATCACGACTTACCGCCTGCACCTTTTAGACTTTTCATCGCGGTCTTTTTTGGACAAAGTGCGCCTAGTCAGTTGCGCCAACTCGTCTTGGGAGGGTCAATTGACGGAAACCACAACAAACCATCACCCAGAA
>JBDNIL010000223.1:0-12085 GCA_041688355.1 Verrucomicrobiales bacterium
GAGTCGCCGGTCTTTTTACCGGTCTCATTGAGATCGGTTGACTCGGGATCGCCGGCGAGTTCCTGATTCTGGTCGGGCTGCGGCTGGCCGTTCGGATCGCCGGGTTTGCCGTCGGGAGAGCCGCCCATTTTCTGCATGGCGGACTGGGCTAGCTGCTGGAGGGAATCTGCCGCCTCCTGCGACTGGCTCGCGGCCTGCTCGGCATTCTGCGACTTGCCGGATTTGGAGACATCATCAAAGCCCTCGGCGAGTTCTTCTTTACTGGCGAGGCGCTCGTCGGCATCGGATGGCTCGAGGCCCTCCATCGTTTGGCCGATCGCCTCGGCCGACTGGGCAAACGCCTTGGCTGCCTGGGCGAGCGATTGGGCGGATTGCTGCTGGTCTTTTTGTCCCTGCTGCATCGCGGACTTCGCCTGCGGCGAAAGCTGGCCCTCGGCGACCTCGCCTTTCTGCGAGGCTGCCGCCTGCTGCTCCTGCGCGCGGTTGAGCTGGTTGGCAGACTCGGCGGCTTTCCGGGCACCCTGGTCGAGGGCTTTCCCGGCCTCGTCGGCACGGGTTTTCGCCTGATTCTGCTGTAAGTTCTGGAGGGACTGCTCGAGGCCTTCGGCCTGCGCCGCGAGAGCGCTCGCGTCTGTGTCCAGCTGCGACTCCATCATCGCGAGGGCCTCCTGGAGTTTGCCTTCGTTGACCGCCTCGATTTGTTTGGCGAGAGTTTCCTGACGCATCGCGAGATCGCTGAGGATCCCGGCCGGGGGAGTGGAGGAGGGTTTTTCGGCCGCGTTTTCAGCCGATTCACCGGCAGGTGTCTCCGCGGTGGAGGGCGCTTCGGCAGGCGCCGCAGCGGGTTGATTCGCGGCGGCTTCGGCGAGGGATTTGCCTGCCTCCCGGGCGGCCTTCGTCGCTTCTTCGAGATTCCGGTCGGCGAGGCCCTCGGCGGCCTCGCTCGTCTCGGTGGCGGCTTTGGTGAGGGATTCGGCAGCGGCTTTGGCGGCTTCCTTTTCCGCTGCAGCGGGGGAAGCGGCGGGCTCGGGCTGGTTGTCCGCCCGGGCGGCGGCGTCATTGGCCTTTTCGGTCCCGGCCTTTTCTTCCCCGCTGGCGAGGGCTTCTTTGGTCTCACCGGCTACCTGCGCCTGCATCGCTTCGAGCTGAGCAAGGAGCGCTTCGCGGAGAGCTGCCTGCTGGTCAGCGTTTTTCTCGGTGGCGGACTGGTTCGCTTCCCGGAGCGCTTCCTGTTGCTGCGCGAGGGCCTCTGCCTCTTCGGCGAGGGCCTCGCTCTGGCTGCGCTGTTCCTTGAGCACCTCGGAGAGGGCGGCGGCGTTGTCTTTGAGCATTTCTCCGAGCTGCTGCTCGACACGGTTTTGCTCGTTTCGAAATTGCTCGGTCTCTCGCTGCTGCTGCTGGGCGAATTGCTTTTTCGCCTCGTCGTTGGCGGCGTTGCGGGCCATTTCTTCGGCCTGTTGTTTGGCCCTTTCAGACCAGTCTTCGGCCTTCATCGCGAGCTCTTGCTGGCGGTTGGCGAGCTCGTTGAGTTTGGAAATGGCATTGTAGTCCTTTTCCGCCTCACGCATTGACTGGGCAAGCTTGTCGAGATCGCGGATCGATTCCTCGACCTTTTCGCGGGCGTCTTTGGCGTCGGCGACACGGGCCTGTTTCTCGTCGGTGACGGGTATCATGTCGGCCTTTTCCTGAGCCTCGGCGAGTGACTCATTGGCGAGCTTTTCCGCCTGTCGGGATTGTTCCTGGAAAAGCGGGGTATCGAGGGTGGCGGCGACTTGCTCGAGTTTCTCACGGGCCGCTTTGTTGTGCTCGGTGAACTCGTTCAGCTTCTGCTTCGCCTGGTCGTTGATCTCTTCCGAGCGGTTTAGTTCCTGCTCGGTACGGCGCATGTCGTCGCGGGCGCGTTCGAGTTCCTGCTTCGCCTCTTTGATTTGTTGAGTAACCTCCTGACGCTGGGCTTCGATAGCCTGGTCGGCGATGGACTTCGCGTTCTTGTCGAGGGTCACAAAAATGACTTCGCTCAAGCCGACGCCGGGGCCGTCGTAGTCGGTCGGGCGATTGTCCCGCACGCGCACCTGCACGGCGAGGCGCTGCTGCTCGGGCGCGAGCTTCAGGGCGGGCACGTCGAGGAAGGCGCGGGCGGCGTAGGTCCCGGGGCGGGCGGTTGTCGTCGGTGTCGCCTGGGCCACTTCGATGGGAGTGACTGCCCCATCCGGCGTCACGAGCAGGGTGACGTCGCTGAAGCCGAAGTCTTCGATCACGGAGAGGTCGATGGGGAGGCGCTCGGTCGGCTTCAGCCGGATGTCGCGCTGGGTCGGTTGGGTGATCTGCACGGTGGGGGCTTTGTCAGGGAGCACGTCGATGGGGTAGGCCGTCGGCTCGTTGCTAAAACCTTCTTCGTCCGCGATCTCGAGGTGCCAGCTGCCGCGCATCCCGGATTTGAGTTCGAGATTCCAGGTCACCTGATTTCCCTCGACGACGGGATCGGCGACCTCGGTCTTCTCGTTCAGGATCATCTTCGAGGTCCAGGCCGCTTTGTTCAGAGTCGCGGTGACGGCGACGCGGGTGTGGGCGACGGCGCGGATCTCGCCGGTCTCAGTATCGGATGTGGCATCGGGCAGGCCGGTGTAGTCAGGGTAGTCGTAGGCGACGGTGAGGTTGGAGACGGCAGGGGGATCGACCGTGACGACGTCGTAGTACTGGCTGAGAGCAGCGCCGGCACGGACGCGGTAGTCGAAGTCCTCTTCCACGGAGGGGAAGGTCAGGGAAAAGCGCTTGGTGCCGTCGGCGTCTTCGGCGATCAGGGCCATGCGCTCGACGGCCTCGGTCCCGTCGGGGAGGAGCCGCCGGATCTCGGCTCGATTAAGCCGTTTGTGTTTGATCGAGACCCGGATCGTGACCGGTTCTCCTTTCGCGACGCGGACATTGCCGGGATCGATCACGAGAGTGTCGGCGTAGGCATTGCCGAGGTCGAGGAAGGGCGCGAGAGCCCGGGCGAAGAGCGTCCACGATTGCGTCGGCCAGATCAGGAAAAGCAGGCCGATGATGCCGCCACAGATCGCCGAGGCGAGCATGAATTTTTTCGAGCGGGTCGGCTTAAACTCCGTCTTCGGATCGACCTCCGCTACATCAATCACGGCCGAGTCGACGACAGCATTGATGAGCTCGGCCGAGCCGCGGATCGATTCCGGATCATCGCTCGCGAGCAACTCGACGGCGGTCGAGATGCGCTCCTGCAACTCGGGGTGGCGCACCTCGATGATGCGCGCCATGTGGGTGAGGGTGAACTTGCGCGAGAGCGGGCGAACAAGGAACCACCAGGCCGCCACGAGCGTCGCGGCGAGCCCGGCGAGACTGAGAACCCAGCGGGCGGTCGTCGAGAAAAGCGTCACCGCCGCATCGATCGCCATGATCGCGAGCAGACAGACGAGCGCCACCGCCAGCGTCGCGAAGAGCCCCCGGATGAAGAGAAGTCGTCGCACCCGTCGTATCATCGACTGGAGCTTGTCGAGGATAGGTTTCGGGAGTTGTCCGAGGGCAGCTTCGAAGGTGGTCATGGCGGGTGGTGGAGCGGTGGGCGGTGGGCGGTGGGCGGTGGGCGGTGGGGAAGTGGAGAAGTGGAGAAGTGGAGAGGTGGAGAAGTGGAGAAGTGGAGAAGTGGAGAATTTTGTGTGAAACGCCTCACACCAGCCCGCTCCGCCTCCGCAGGATCCACTCGGTCGTGAGCAATCCGAGAAACGCAATCAGCAAAGGCCATTTATCCCATAACGTGACATTGCGCCTTTCCTTGAGGACTTCTTTCGGCGCGCCGAAGCTGCCGAGGAGGGAGTCGAGGTCATTGAGTTCGGCGAGGCGGCCGCCGGTGGTGGAGGTGGCGCGGTTGAGGAAATCGCGGTCGGCGGTGAGTTCGGCGAGCTCAACGGGGTTGCGGGTCGTCACGACGAGGAGCTCGGTCGAGATCTCCTTCGGCCCGTCGGGCATCGCGGCGATCGCGTCATCGGCTTCGTCGCCGGTGAGCTTGAGCTGATACTCTCCTTCATCGGTCAGTCCGGTGAGGCTCGTCTCGTAGAGTCCCGAGGAATCGGACCGGTAGCTGAGCTTCTGTTTGCGGATCCGTTCGCCGTCTTTCCAGATCTCTACCTCGACGCCGGCGTTGGTGACGGGGCGACGATCTTTGTCGAGGACCTTGGCGGTGACCTCGATCGGATCGTCGGGCGTGTAACTGAGACGATCCGTCCCGAGGCGGACGAGCTCATTGCCCGAGCGCAGATTCGGTCCGGCGCCCCATCGGGTGACCTGTCCCCAGAAGCGATGGTGGTAGGTATCGCCGACGCCGTAGCGAAAACGCCAGGTCTGGTCGAAATGCAGCATCAGGACCTTGCCGAGCCCTGAGCGGATCGTGGAAATGACGGCGTTGTCCGCTTCGATGTTTTTCTGATTGGCGAGTTGCTCGATGGCCGCCTCGATCGAACCGGGCGACCCGTCGGGGGAAAAGGCCGAGGCCAGCCCCGGCGCACCGACGGGTTGCGCGTAGGCGAGGACTTCGGCGGTCTCTTTCAGCTTCGCCCCGCTGTAGCGCCAGCGCATCGGCTGGAAGCCGGACCAGAGTTCCTCGTTGAGGGCACGGCTCGTCGATTGTGAGGTGACGGGGTGGTCGCGTCCGGTGGCGGTGAGCTGGATGTTGAAGGCCGCCTCGGGGGTGTCAAATTTTGCCGCCGTCCCGGGCGTGTAACTGACGGGGAGGAGCTCCTGCAAAATTTCACTGCCGTGGCCGTGCGGCATATAGCGGGGACCGGCGACGCAGACGAGCATGGCGCCGCGCAGGGTCACCGCCTCGCGGATCGCCGACCAGTCGCGCTCCGAGAGGGCACCGGGCTGGATGTCGCCTAACATGATCACATCGAAGCGCTGCCACTCCGCCGAGGTGACCGGCAATGCGGTCGCCTCGGCGTCGCCGAAAGGACGCGAGGCACTCGCAGCGATGACCGGGGGCTCGCGCCCGCGATAGATCTCGTCGGGATCGAGCAGCACATACTGGAGGTGAACCGACTTGTCGCGACCATAGAAAAGATTGCGCAGGTAGCGGAACTCCCAGCGGGGATATCCATCGACGAGGAGCACGTTGGTCCGGTCATCGGTCACGGCCACTTTGAAATCCCATTCATTGTTTTCCTGAAAGATCTCGCGTGGATCGGGCTTGAGCCGGACTTTGTAGTCCTGGATGCCTTTGGCCTCGGGGAGGTGGACAAAATTCACCTCGGTGCGGAAGCTCACGTCGGTCACGTCGATGGTGACGGTGTCGATGACTTCGTCGCCCGAGAGCAGCTCGGCATCGACCTTTTGCCCGAGGAAGCCGTCGAGCTTTGCGGTGGCGGTGACGACGACGCGGTCATCGAGGTAGATGGACTCGGGGGCCTTGAGGGAGAGTAGAGAAATGTCGACGGGTCCGAGGTCGCTGCCGATGGGGACGGCGGAGAGTGGCGTGTTCCGCACAGCGAGCTGGCGGAGACTGTCTTCGGGGAGACCGGCGCTGTTGTTGCGACCGTCGCTGAGGAGGAGGACGCCGGCGAGCGACTCGGGCGAAGTATTCTCAAGGACGTGCTCGAGCGCCCCGGTGAGGTCAGTCTGGGCGTTGTCCGCCTTGTCACCGATCGCGACGGACTCTCCCTCGACTTCGTCCGCGAGCGGATCGGTGATCTGGGTGACGTCGCGGGCGTAGCGATAGTAGCGCAGATTGTAACGCTCCTTTAGCTGCCCGAGGAGGGTTGAGTCGGTCACCTGACCCTCTTTGCTCGTGTCTTCGGACAGGGCGACGGGAGTTTTCAGGATCTGCTGCGCGATCTCGCGGCGGGGTCTCGCGGCCGCGGTGTCGATCGCCTTGCGGGTCGCCTCGTTGAGCCCAGCGTAAAAGGCTTCGTCCGCCTTCATTGCGGTCGTCCCTATGGTCTCGACGATACCACGCATTTCGCTACGGGCGACGTCGAGCTGTTTCACGAGTTCGTCGGCTTTGCCCTCGGTGGCCGCCTTGCTCGCGAGCGGGATGACGCGACCCAGACCGTCCCGGGTGCGCTTCAGGTAATCGTCGAGTTTCCCCTTCGCCTCGCCCGGGAGCGGACCGGCGAGGGCGTTTGTCAGGGTGGTGACGAGGGCGGTGCGGTCGGCCTCGATCGTCTCGAAAAACTCGGGCAACTGAGCGGCGCGGCTCTCGAGGCCGGCGGTCGCGTTGGGAGCGGAGCGCAGGGCATTGAGCTCGGTCGCGAACGCCTCATCGAGATCGTTTGCCTGCTGATCGATGCGGAGCAGGGGCGGACGTTTTTCGAGCCCCGGCACGGCAAAGAGGGCGGCGCGGTCGAGCTTCTGCGAGGGCGAGAGGCGCTGATCGGCGAGGCGCATCGAGTCGGAGTCATCGATGAGGATCGCGACCTCGCGGGCGATCTCGCGCTCTTCGATGAAGGACCGGACCGGCTGCGCGAGGATGAGAATGAGGATCGCGAGGGCACCGAGACGCAGGGCGAGGAGAACCCGTCCGCGCTTCTTCGAAACGAGGGTTTTTTCAAAGGCGTAGATCCAGAGGATGGCCTCGCCGGCGAGGGCACCGATGGCTGCGATGACCGGCAGGGACCACGAGGTCGCGAGGGAGAAGACTGCGCCCATCGCCTGGAAGCCGAACCACAGCGCCGCCGTCGCAGTGAGAAAACCGAAGACCGAGAGAGCCACCGCAAAGCGTGGAGCGCGTCCGCGCAGGAGGACGCTGGCAAACCAGAGCGCAGCAAAGAAAAAGAAACCGACCACCGCAAGGACGGGGCTGAGTGACTCAATGAGGTCGGTGCGGCTGAAATCTTCTGGGTTCACGGTTTAAAAGAGCTAAAAAGCAAAAAGGCCAATGGCTAAACGGCTGAGACTACGCTTTTCCGAATCGGGCGAGTTGTTCGCGGAAGGAGTTGGTGGGGGCGTCTTTGGACTCGAACTGGATCTTGATCTCTTCACCCATGCGACGGCTTTGCGCTATCCAGCGGGAGAGGACGATCTCGACGAGGAGAAAGACGAAGGCTCCGAGAGCGAGGTATTTCCAAAGCTCCTGTCCGAACTGATTGCCGTTGAGGAAGCCGATGAGCTCCTCGAGGGTCTGCGGGCGGGAAAGGGTGACGAAGTTCCCGAGGAAGGCGTAGTCGGCCTCGGTGAGTCGGGTGAGGCGGCTCTCGGCGGGGTCGCATTTCACGGTGAAGGGGATCTCTTTGCCGTCCTTGCGGAGGAAGGCGGCGAAGAAGGGGGCCTGCTCGTCGGGCACGGTGAGATGGTAGAGCCCCGAGGAAATGTCGCCCTGAAGCTTCAGCACCGAACCCCCATCGGTCGAGCTGAGCTGCGCGCTGCGGGGCCGGTCGTTCGGTCCGCGCACCGCGAAGGTGGTGAGGCCGCTCTCTCGTCCGGTGGGTTGGTCTCCACCGGCGAAACTGCGGAAACGGGCCGAGGGGATGACCTGATTCGGCAGTCCGTCGCCTTCCCAGCGCATGATGACTTTGGCTTCGCCGCCATTTTCGCGAAAGACGGCGCGGAAGTCATACCAGCGGTTGGCTTCGAATTTTCCAGAGAGCCGACGGTCGCCGCCGGGGCTGTTGAACTGCCCGACCTGCTTGCCGTCGATCCAGAATTCGAAGGCATCGTCGACCTCGATTTTGAAGTTCAGATTCTTCGGATCGGGGAGCTGGATCTTGCCGGTCCACTCGACCCGGAAGTTGTCCGCCGGGATGCCGGGGGCGGGGATGCCGTTGAGCCAGTTGAAATTGATGGCTTCGTCCTGACGGGTGAAGCCCGGCTCGGTCGCATTGTGGCTCGCGTAGTAGCGTCCGATGAGCCCTTCGCCGATGGCGCGGCCGCGTTTGCCGGTGAGGCCGATGTTGACCTCCCACCCCGGCTCGAGATTGAGCTGGTAGGCGGCCGGATCGGCGAGGTTATAAACGAGTTCGTGGATGAGCGGGAGGAATGCCTGTCGCGTCACGAGATTGCCCGAGGAAAGATCGAGCGGGATCCCGAGGAGGAGGACCTGCCCTTTGCCGACCTTGCGGGATGAGAGGAGGATCTCGCCATTGTTGAGCCGCGCCCCGACGGAGGACTCTTTTGCAAGAGTGTCAGGGATGACCTGGGGGCGAAAGTTCGTGATGACGGTGCCGGCGAAGTCGCTCTTGCTGGCATCGGCGATCTTTTGCAGGGCGGGATGGGTGAGGGTCTGAGCCGAGGGGGAAAAGGCCAGATCGGCCCCGGCGAAGGTGACCTCACCGAGGGTCGCGGGGAGGAGGGGCGCTTCTTCGGCGGTCTTCCACCCGTTGAAAAAGTCGGGCTGGGACTTTTGCCCGGCCGCGACGAGGAGACCTCCGCCGTCGCTGACGTATTTTGCCAGTGAAGTCGCGACTGCGGCAGGGAGGCGTGGGACATCGGCGAGGATAACTGTGTCGAAGTCGGCAAAGTCGGAAAGGGTGGCAATGTCAGGGAGCGGGATGACCTGGGGATCGACGAGGAAACGGATGAGGTCGCGGGTCGGGTCGTAGTCGCGGTTGAAGTCGTCGGATGCCTCGTCGCTGACCCCCGTGACATTGGCCTCGAGGTTCGGGTCGAGGGTGAGTGCCGAGGGGGCGAGGGCGACGGCGGCGAAGGCCGAGGCACTGTCAAAGGCCCGGTCCGAGGGCCGCCCGTCGACGATGAGGACCCGGAGTTCGCTCGCGACATTGACCGCCGAGACTCCGGTGTTGTCACTCTCGATATCATCCTCGATTTCGAGGGTGAGGGTGAGGGAATGGGCCCCGGCTTCGCCGAACTGGTGGGTAAAGGTGATGGTCTGCTCCTCGCCGGGACGGAGCTGGCCGACGGAGGTGTCGCGGTAGTCGCGTCCGTCATCGACGGTGAGGACGAGAGCTCCGGGAGTGACCGCTTCGTTGCCGGTATTGGCGACGGTCACGGTGACATTGACGGGCCGATCCACCCCGACGATCTCGCGGGAGAGGCGCACGTCGGTGACGGCGAGGTTGCGGATGAAGTCAGGGAGCGGCATCTTCCGAATCATGATCTGCGGTTCGGAGGGCAGGTTGCGGAAGGCGTCGCGGAGGAAATTCCAGCGACCGCTCTGGCCGATCTCCCAGCCGACATTCTGTTCGTCTGTCAGGATGACGATCTGTTTGGCGGGATTGTCGCCGCGGGCGAGGCTGAGGGAGGCGAGGGTGAAGGCCTGGTAGGTCGTCATGGCCCCGTCGAGCGGGACCATTTCATCGAGGGCGGCTTCGAGAGTGGCGCGGTCGGTGGTCGGATCGAGGACCCGTCCGCCGGGCGAAGGGCCGCCGAGGATGAGGCTGAAGGCATGGCCGCGGGGGGCGCGTTTGATGAGAGTGCGCGCCTCTTCGATGGCGCGTTCGAAATTAGTCGTCCCGTCGACGGTGATGCCCATGGAGGTCGAGCCGTCGATGATGAGGGCGATGTCCTGCCGGGCCCCCGGCGCGAAGCGGGAGAGGTTGAGGTATTTTTCAAAAACGATCAGGGCGACGCAGGTGAGGAGCAGTGCGACCGAGATCCCCGCGATCCAGCGCCGCCATTTCGGCTCGTCGTGGAGGACGACGGCCACCCCGATGCCGACGACGGCGAGGAGCAGGAGTGGCAGGACGAGGAGCCAGGGAATCGTCGAACCCGGCGGGATGAACGGTCGCGCGAGGGCGAGGGCGAGCAGGCCAACGAGGAGGCAGCGCGTCGCCATGAGGAGGGCTTCTTCGAGCTGGATGCGCCGGTTCCGGATTGCGAGTGATTCGAGGAGAAAGCCCATCGCCCCCCAGTCCACGACCCTGCTCGAACGGCGGTTCAGCAAATGGATCACGATGGGAATCGCGATGCCAAGAGCGCCGAGGAGCAGGATGGTGTTGAGGAAGAGCATGGGGAAGCTGTTTAGCGGTTTAGCTTTTTAGCTGTTTAGCCAGGATAGGGGGTGGAGTCGGTCTTCTTTTCGTTGTCTGGAAAAGCTAAATGGCTAAAGAGCTAATAGCTAAACAGCGGAAGCGCTCTTCCGCTATTTTCTCTGAGAGAAATAGCTGAAGAGCGCTTCCGTTACCGGAGTTTTGGTGTTCACGGGGACGTAGTCGGCTTTCATCTGGCCGCAGGCGAGTTCGATGGATTTAAGGTGGTTTTTAACACGGTCGAGGTAAGAGGCGCGGATCGTGGCGGGGTCGATGTTGAGGCGACGGCCTTCGACCTCGAGGCAGCGGAAGTCGTCGAATTTGTCGAAGGGAAAAGTGAGCTCCTCCTCGGCCATGAGGTGGAAGACGACGAGTTCGTGATTTTTATACCGGAAGTGATGGAGCGCGTTTTTGATCGCCTCGGCGTCGTCGAAGAGGTCGCTGATGACGATGATGAGCCCGCGCGAGGGGATGCGCTCGGCGATCTCGTGAAAGGTCGCGGCACAGCGGGTGTTGTGAGCCGGAGTGGTGCGGGAGAGAGCCTCGAGCACGGTCCTGACCTGGCTCGGCTTCGCGGTGGGGCGAAGGTAGGTTTTGATCTCTTCGTCGAAGGTGACGAGGCCGACGGCATCCTGCTGGCGGATGAGGAGGTAGGTCAGGGCCGAGGCGAGGTAGCGGCCGTATTCGAATTTGGAAAGGTGCGTCTTCTCACCGAGACCCGACGCACTCTCCCCGGCGTAGGCCATCGAGCCCGATGCATCGACGAGGATAGTCGCCCGCATGTTCGTCTCCTCGATGTATTGCTTGATGTAATAGCGGTCGCTCTTCCCGAAGACGCGCCAGTCGAGATTGCGCAGGTCGTCGCCGGTGACATACTGGCGGTGCTCGGCAAACTCGACCGAGAATCCCTTGTGCGGGCTGGTGTGACGTCCGTTGATAGAGCCGACCTTGGCGGTGCGGGCAAGGAACTCGAGCCGCCCGATCATGTTGATGATCTCGGGCGGGAGGAGTTCGTTGAACTGGGGCTGAAGGGCTTCCGACATACGAAGTGTTTTGCTAAACAGCAAAAATGCTAAACAGCTAAAAAGCTTCGAGTCTCAGACGTCGAGATCGGCACTCGGCTGGAAATGCTCGACGAGGCGGTTTACGATGTCGTCGCTGGTGATCCCGGCGGCCTCGGCGTTGAAGGTCGTGAGGACGCGGTGACGCAGCACGGGGAGGGCGACGGCGCGGACATCGGCGGTCGTGGTGTGGTAGCGGCCCTGAAGGATGGCGCGCGCCTTGGCGGCAAGGATGAGGTAGATCCCGGCACGGGGTCCTGCTCCCCAGGCGACCATTTCACGGACGAAGTCGGGGGCCTCGGCCTCACGGGGACGCGAGGCGCGGGCGATCTGGGCGGCGTAGGTGACGACGTGATCGGCCACGGGGACACGACGGACGACCTTCTGCAATTTCAGCACGGCCTCGCCGTCGAGCTGCTTCTGGATGTTCGCTTTATAAGTACCGGTGACGCGTTTGATGATCGCTTCCTCCTCCGACGCGCTGGGGTAGTTCACGCGGATGTTGAACATGAATCGGTCGAGCTGCGCCTCGGGGAGCGGGTAGGTGCCCTCCTGCTCGATGGGGTTCTGCGTCGCGAGGACGAAGAAGGGCTCGGGCAGGGGATAAGTCTCGTCGCCGATCGTGACGTGGTGCTCCTGCATCGCCTCGAGGAGGGCGGCCTGGGTCTTGGGCGGGGTGCGGTTGATCTCGTCGGCGAGGATCATGTTCGCGAAGATGGGGCCCTTGACGAATTTGAAGACTCGCTTGCCGGTGCCGACTTCCTCCTCTAGCACCTCGGTGCCGGTGATGTCGGCGGGCATGAGGTCGGGAGTGAACTGGACGCGCTTGAAGCTGAGGTCGAGGACTTCGGAAAGGGTCGAGATGAGGAGAGTCTTGGCCAGTCCGGGAACCCCGACGAGGAGCGCGTGGGAGCGGCAGAAGATGGAGATGAGGAGTTGCTCGATCACTTCATCCTGCCCCACGATGACGAGTTCGAGTTGCTCGCGCATCGCGGCGTAAGCGGCGCGCAGCTCCTCGATGACCGCTTTATCCGAAGTTCCGAGTTCCGCCTGAGATTGAGTTGCCGTTTCAGCCATGGTGTTTTGCCGTGATAGATA
>JBDNIL010000224.1:0-7207 GCA_041688355.1 Verrucomicrobiales bacterium
AGAACTAAGAACTAAGAACTAAGAACTAAGAACTAAGAACTACTATCTCAAACCTTCTGCAACTGCCGCTTGAGGCTGGCGCGGAGGGAGAAGAAGGCGACGACGACGAACATGATCATCGCGAAGAGATTTAGGTGGAGGGTCTTCACGGTGAAGGAAATCAGGGGCGTCTCGCTGCTGCGAGGGAAGCGGAACTGGCGCTCTGCTCCGAAGAAGATGTTCGGCGGATTGGCTTTTTTCCGGTAATCCTCGCGCTCGACCTCGGCCCGGATGAAGAGATCCTGGACCTTGCTGTTGAGATAGAGGTCACCGACGGAGTAGGTCTTTTCTGTCGTCTCAGAGACTTCGTAGTAGGGCTCGGGGTCGAAGGTGCCGTTCTCGAGGGCGGCACGTATGGACTTGAGCTGCCGGCTGACGTGCCCGGGCGAGACGTCTTTGATCCCGTGGATCACGGCTAGGGCCTGCTTGAACTGGTAGAGGCGTTCGTGCTGGGCCTCGGTGAGCTCCTGCTCGAGAGGGATGCGGCTGAATTTCTGGATCTCGTCCTCGATGTAGTTCGTGAGGGTGCTCGCGGGATTGTTCTCTGCGTGGGAGATGATGACGGACTCGTAGCTCCATCGCAGGGGCATGAGGTGGCAGATCCCGGGCACCTTGAGACGGCTCGCTTCCTCTTTTTCATCATCGGGCACGAACCACTGGCGGATGTTCTGGATGATGTCGAAGCTGCGGTTCATCTCATCGTATTTGATGAGCGCTCCGCCGAGGATGATGTTCGGGATGAGGATGAGCGGGATGATGTTGATCGCGGTCTTGGGACTGCTCACGATGCTGGAGATGAAGAGCCCGGCGGCGATGCCGACGAAGGAGGTGAGGAACATCCAGAGGAGGTTCTGGAGGAACATGTCCCGTATCCCGAGGATGGCGTTGCCGATGAGCAGGTAGATGACGCACTGGATGAGCGCGAAGAAGCCGAGGGAGAGATATTTCCCGATGATGTAGCCGCTGATGCGGAAGCCGTGGTGGCGCTCGCGCTGGAGGAGGTTGCGGTCGCGGATGACCTCCTCGGCGGAGTTGGTCATGCCGAGGAAGAGGGCGGTGACAAGTCCGAGGAAGAGGTAGGTGGGGATGTGGAAGGCGTTCGCGAAGTTGTAGGAGCCGTCTTCGGAGTAGCGCATCACCATGGCGATGAGGATGGCGAGAGCGGGTGCCTCGAGCAGGGTCGTGGCGAGGTTAGCCCGGTTCCGCAGCTTGCTGAGGAAGGCCCGTTTGAACTGGTTGGAAAAGCGCACCCAGTCGTGGCGCAGTTTTCGCGGCGGAGCCTGTGGTGTCTTCTGGAGGGAGGAGGTCTGCGAGGTGTCAGAGTCGAGCTCGCGCAGGTTCACCTCTTCGAGGAGTCGGTAGGTCTGGAAGCGGTCGGACCAGAAGGCGGAGTTGAAGCGCCGCGCCGGGATGAGATTTCCCCGGACATCGCGTTCGAAGATGACGTCCCCACCGAGGTCGCGCAGGGGGGTCTCGAGGACATCGAAGATGAAGTCGGGAGTGAGGTTGATGCTGCTGGTGTCCCCGTCACAGCGCGGTGCGGCGCTGGTGTAGATGCCCTCCTGCTTCCGGGCTTCGTGGAAGTATTCGAGGATCTGCGCGGGTGTCCCGAAAAACGCCATTTTCCCTCCGTTGTCGAGCAGGAGCGCCTTGTCGAACATGTGGAAAAGGCGGCTGCTGGGCTGGTGGATGGAGACGAGGGTGATCTTGTTGTGGGTGAGCCCGCGGATCATCTCGAGGACGTGCTCGGAGTCCTTGGACGACAGACCCGAGGTCGGTTCGTCGAAGAGGTAGATGTCGGCGATGCCGATCATGTCCATGCCGGCGTTGAGTCGGCGACGCTGGCCGCCGGAGAGGCTCTTGGTCTCCTGATCGCCGGCGAGGCGGTGGCGGATCTCATTTAACCCGAGCTCGATGAGCTTCGAATCGACGCGGCGACGGCGTTCGTGGACAGGGAAATGCGGGGCCCGGATCGCGGCGGCGGTGTCGAGATTTTCCTCCACCGTGAGGAGCGGGTCAAAGGTCTCATCCTGCGGGATGATGGCGATGTAGGACTTCAGATTTTCGTGTTCGGCGTAGAGATCGACGCCGTTGAGATCGATGCGTCCGCTGCGCGGCTTGAGCTGGCCGCCGAGGGCTTTGAGCAGGGTGCTCTTGCCGCATCCGCTCGGGCCCATGATGCAGACCATCTCCCCGCGTTGGATGGAGAAGGTGACGCCGTCGAGAGCGGGGATCTTGCGATCGTAGGAATGACTGACGTCGCGCACTTTGAGGGTGCTGATGACGTTGCGCTCCTCTTCGATGATGCCTTCGGAAAAATGGCAGCGCAGGTACTGATCGCTCCCCAGTGAGATGACGCTGCCGTCTTTGAGCGGGGCCTGGCCGCGTACCAGTTGACCCTCGACTGTCACGGGGCGCTCAGACTCGAGGACTTCGACGAGGCCGGTCTTGGTGCTGTTGTCGCAGCGAATGCGGAGGAGGATCTTCCCCGAGGTGCCGGGGGAGAGGAGAATGTCGCCGGGGGAGAGCTGGCCGGGATCGTTCGAGACGAGATAGACGGTGCGGTTCGGCGGCAGGCTGAAACGTCCGCCCAGCTCGCGGGCTTTGCGGCGCAGATCGTCGAAGGAGACCTCGGTGTGGTCGGGGAAATCGAGACGATCGCGCGAGGTCACTTCGAACTGTTCCCCCTTGTGAAGGGCGCGTTTTGCGATGACGGCCTCGGTCGGGTTGAGGACTTCGACCTGGATCTTGAGACCGAAAGAGATGCGCAGGTAGCTCTGCTTTGTCCGCACTTTTTCGATGAAGTGATTGCGATTGCTGTCCTGGGCGAGGTAGAGCTGGACGGAGGAGAGATTCTTCTTGGTGTTGAAATAGAAGACGAGATCCTCGAAGGCGAGGACTTCCTCCCCGATGATGAGGCGCTGGCCTTCGTAGACCCGGCAGAACTCGCCCGCATTGACCTGGCGACCGCGCGCGAGGATGGGGCCGGGTCCGAGGTTTTTGATGAGGAGAAGACTCTGAAAGCGGAAGGCCACGACCGAGTGATCGTCATCCGACGTCGCGATCGTGATGTCGGCCGGTTCGCCGGTGGAGAGGATGAGGGACTCGAGACGATGACTGTCCCCGCCCGCATTGCGTCCCTCGCTGGTGAGGGACTCGGCCTTGCTGAGTTGCGAGAGCTCGCTGGTGTTGAGCTGGTAGACGATATTGATCGCCTCGGATGCGACCCCGAGGGTCGTCATGAACTGATAGAAGGTGATGAGGTTCTCCTTCGGCAGACCGGCCCGGCTGATGAGGACGTAGAGCTGCACGCCGAGGAGCACCTTGTCCTCCAGCGGGAGACGTCCGGACAGATCCGAGGCGATCGCTTCGAGATCCTGGCGGCGGCGGAGGGAGCGGATGAAGAGCTGCTTCAACTCCGCGTAGACGGTCTCGGGGAAGTCGTAGCGCAGGAAGCCGAGGATGGAGTCGATCTCCGCTTCGATGACACGGCCATCGAGCTTGGTGAAGCCGGCGAAGACCTCGATGAGCATGGGCAGCATCGTCTCCTCGGTGCGCGGCATCTCACTCTTGAAAAAAGTGCGCGAAAATCGATCCCAGAGCCGGCTGCGGTTGCGCGGGAGGCCGGACTCGGTACGAGATTTTTTCCCGGTTGAACCCGCTTCAGTGACCGGGTCCCGCAGGGTGGAAGAGGGTTTCGACATATTGGCCTGAGAAAATGCTCTGCAACTTATACCACCTCTGTGGCGCTTGAAAACCGGTGATCGAGTCCGATTGCCGCCTCCGCCGACCGGGACGGGCTGAAAAGAAATGGTGGAACCTTAATTATTTGCTATTATTTATAATTATTACGGTTATTATAAATTGAAAAAGCAAATCAATGAAGCATTTCCTCCAACCAGACGTCCCGGCCTCGGCCAAAGTGCTCAGTCTCGTCCGCCATCATCACGGGCTGCCGATGGGTCTGGCTGACGAGATCCCGGTGAGTGCCGCGATGCGCGGCAATCGTCTCGCGCGGATCTGGAGGACGGGTGCCCGGCTGAATCATCTCAATGCCCGCCGCCGCCGCATCGAGCTCGACGACATCCCGGCGAGTGCGTTCCCGGTCGTGCTGGAGCTGGGGCAGGGGAGCCAGTTCCTCATTCTCCGGGAAAAGCTCAGTGATCACGGGACCGAGTCCTACATTGTGCAATTTCCCGACGCGAGAGAGTCGCTCGTCCGGGCGGAACGCATCCGCGAAATCTATGACGGCTCCTGTGTCTTTTTGCGCCCCCGCGGCGCCGCCCATGATGAAAGTCCTCGCGGCGGGATTCGCAGCGGATGGCTCGCCCGTCTTCGCTCTCGCATTGCCGCTTTCCCGATGAAACGCGGGATCATTGCCGCGATCATCTGCCATGTCCTGACCCTCGCCGGCGTGCTCGGCGTGGTCGTCTCGCATCGTCTCGCCTTTCCGGCGGCGGCGGCGGATTCGCTCCTCGTCCCGGTGGTGGGCGTTTTCATGGCGGCGGCGGTGGTGCTGGGGATCCTGCGGCTGCGCCGCGAGGTCATCACCGAGCGATTTTCCGCCGCGCTGATCGATGGGATCTGCCTCCCGCTCTACGGGCTCGCGATGGTCTTTCTCGCGGGATGGGTCGCGACGCCGTTCTTCTGGGTCGCCGGGTCCATCATCGCCGTGCTGCTGCTCTCGGCACGACTCGGTCAGATGCCGTCGCGTCTGCGCGGGGTGCGTGGCTATGTCGTCGGCGGCACCTTTTTCGCCGGGGCCGTGGCCTGCTGGACGGTCGCCTCGTTCGGACTTTTTAATCCCGCCCTCATGGCCGGTGTCCTCGTGCTCGGCACCTGCCTCGTTAACCTCCTCATCGAGAGCGATGTGCTCTGGCAGGAAGTCCGGCTCGCGATGATCACGGGGTGAATTAACCCTCAGATGCGGAGGCTGAAGACTGTTTTTACTGGCAGGGTCTCAGTCGTGCCGCTAGGATGCTCCCAATGGATCTGATCACAATCCGCGAACTGAAGCAGCAGGCCGGTCCGGTGCCGCTGATGGTACGCTTCCTTGCCCAGCTCGAGAAGTCGCTCGAGCGCACCACGAAGACGGGCAATCCGTTTTACGAACTCACCTTTGCGGACGCCGAGGAGACGCTCGTGCTGCGCGTCTGGAACAACGCGGCGATGTTCGCGACCTGCGGGCAGATGCGCGGCGGAACCTTTTTCGAAATCTCGGGCGAGTTCGGGCTCGGCAATGACGGTCGCTCCATTGACGGGAAAAGCTGGACTGCCCGCGCGCTGAACGAAGAGGAAACTGCCGGCGTCCTCGGTGGTTCGCCCGAGCTGCGCTGCAAGCAGGAGGCCGACTACGCCTTCATCGAATCGGCCGTCGCAAATCTCGCCGACCCGCGTCTCCACCATCTCTGCCGCACCTTTCTGGCTCGCTTCGGGAAACGGCTGCGACGCACCGGCGCGGCCCGCGACTACCACCATGCCCGCCGCGGCGGTCTCGTCGAGCATGTCGCGCAGATGATGCGGTCGGCGATTCAGATTTGTGAAGCCTATCCGATGCTGAACCGCGACCTCCTCGTCGCCGGGGTGCTCTTTCACGATGTCGGCAAGCTCTGGGAAAACGCCTACGCGGAGAACGGTTTTTCCATGCCCTACACCGAGCTGAGCGAGCTGCTCGGCCACATCCCGCTGGGGATGGAGATCGTGAACAAGATGTGGCGCGAGATCCACGAGGACGAGGCGCTCTGCGCGGGCTGGAAGGATCTCGATCCCGAGAGCGACCGCGTCCGCCTGCACCTGCTCCACCTCATCGTCTCGCACCATGGTGAGCTCGAGTTCGGGTCGCCCGTCGTGCCGAAGACGCCCGAGGCCCAGGCCCTACACTACATCGACAATCTCGATGCGAAGATGGAAATGTTCGAGCGCGGTTACCAGGTCGCGACCGAGCTGGGGCGTCACGTTTTTGACCGTGTCAGGCCGCTCCCGGGCCGGCTCGTTGCTCCCCTCGCGGCTTTTGTGCCGATGCCGGCGGTTTCTGAAAGTGTTCCCGAAGGCGCGGCGGAAGGCTGGATCACCGACGAGCCTGAGCCGGAGTCCGAGTCCGAGTCCGACCCGGCAGGTGCAGTCGAGCCCGATCAAGCGCCCGGACCGGGCGAGCCGTTTTAATCCTATTTTATCAGGTTGGGTTTTGACCACGAATGGGCAGGCATGTAGTCATTCAACCGAAAGAATTTCCACGAATGAAGAAAGAGATCTAACTTCAAGCCGGATCACTTTTCACCTCGACCATGAGATCGGGCGCGATCGCCTCGATCTCGTCGCGAAGCGTGTCGCTGTCGAGCCCGGCAGGGACGATGAGCTTGGCGTTGGTTTTAAAAAGCCGTTCGCCCGACCACGGGGCCTCGCTGCAATCGGTCGCGAGCTCGATGACGTTGATCCCGAGTCGGGCGAGCGTGCCCGAGATCGCGCTGACGATGCCCTGGCGATCCTGTCCGACGACTTCGAGCGCCAGCGCACGGCCCGACTCTGCGGTCGTGTCTTCGTCAGTCGCTCGGTGGACGCGGGTCTGCAATCCGGCGCTCTCGAGCACGGCGAGGGCTTCGTGAAAAGCAGGGACCGCCTCCTCGGCAATGACGACCTGGACCATGCCCGAGAACTGCCCCGCGAGCCGTATCATGCGGCTGCCCTCCCAGTTCCCCGACGCGGCCGCGATGACCGAGGCGAGCTGTTCGATGAGCCCGGTACGATCGGGTCCGATGACACTGACGATGAGGGTGGTCTGCATGGGAGGGGAGTGTATCCGGAATCGGCATCGAGGTCCAGTTTGGGTGTTGAGGGTGGGAAACAACATTTGTAGCGCAATCGATGGTCGATGGGAGGGACGCACCGCCGGGGCCTCCGCGTTGGGTAGGGTAGGGGATATTCGGCAGGTGCTTGAGCGAGCCGCAGGTTCTGCAAAGTAGCGAAACTCGTGAGAGTTTCGTCCGATCGGGGCAACCGCCCGAAGGTCTCACGACCTCCGCTACGCTCTCCATCGGACGCAGAAGAAGTGGCTGAACTCGCGAGAGACTCCTGCAAGACCTGTAGAAAATTGAAATTGCGGTCTCTTCCCCGGTTCCCGGACATCCTCTAATCTGTGCCAATCTGCGGGAGCAAGGCGGATCTGTGATCA
>JBDNIL010000225.1:0-2682 GCA_041688355.1 Verrucomicrobiales bacterium
CCGCTTTTCGCCCTCCTCCCCTCGTGCGAGCGCTCCGCCGATCCGGGAGCCGACTCGCCGGGAAAACCCGAGGTCGCCCTCATCATGAAATCGCTCGCCAATGAGTTTTTCAAAACCATGGCCGACGGGGCGGAATCCTATCAAAAGGAGAACGGGTCAGACTTCACCCTCATCGTCAACGGCATCCGCAACGAGACCGACCTCACCCAGCAGGTCGCCCTCGTCGAACAGATGGTCGCGCGCGGGGTCGATGCCATCGTCATCGCCCCGGCCGATTCGAAGGCCCTCGTGCCGGCCCTGAAGCGCGCGCAGGATGCCGGCATCACCGTCGTCAACATCGACAACCAGCTCGACCGCGCCGTCCTCGCCGAGGCTGGAGCGACCATCCCCTTCGTCGGGCCCGACAACCGCGAAGGCGCCCGAGTCGTCGGCGAAGCCCTCGCAAAAACCCTCAGCGCCGGAGCTGAAGTCGCCATCCTCGAGGGCGTCCCCTCCGCCTTCAACGCCCGCGAGCGCCGTGCCGGCTTCGAAGAGGCCATGCAAAAGGCCGGTGCGGTAGTCGTCAGCGTCCAGAGCGGGTCGTGGGAGATGGACAAAGCCAACTCCCTTAGCGCCGCCCTCCTCACCTCTCATCCCGACCTCGCCGCGATTCTCGCCAGCAATGACAGCATGGCCCTCGGAGCCGCCGCCGCCGTGAAGGCCGCCGGAAGAGAGGCCCGGGTCAAAGTCGTCGGATTCGACAACATCTCCGCCGTCCAGGCCATGATAAAAGAAGGCCGCATCCTCGCCACCGCCGACCAGCACGGGGACCAGCTCGCCGTCTACGGCATTACCGCCGCCCTCTCCCTGCTCAAAGGTGAAACTGCCCCTGCCGATCAGAAGACACCCGTGGATCTGGTAACTGCGGAAACGCTCGAGTAAGTGAATCGCGCAGCCCATCGATTTCCCCGCATGAGTTCCCACACGAAAGGTCCCGGGCGCCTCTCCGCCGGCGCGGAATCGCTCGGTCTCCTCGCTGTCCTCGCGGGCCTCATCCTCGTCTTCGCCCTCCTCAGCGAGCATTTCTTTTCCGCCGCGACCTTTTACCAGATCGCGAACCAGGTCCCCGCCCTCACCGTCATCGCCGTGGGCATGACCTTTGTCATCCTCACCGGCGGTATCGACCTCTCCGTCGGCTCGGTCATGGCCTTCGCCGGGGCCATCCTCGGACTTGCCATGGTCGACTGGTCCTGGCCGCTCCCCGCCGCACTCCCGCTCGCCCTTATCGCCGGCATCCTCTGCGGCACGATCAACGGCTGGGTCACGGTGCGATTCCGCGTCCCCGGTTTTATCGTCACCCTCGGTATGATGCAGATCGCCCGCGGCCTCGCCTATCTCGGGACCGACTCGCAGACCAAATACATCGGTAAACCGGTCGAATGGCTCGGCGCACCGCTCGCCGGCATCGGGATCTCACCCGCTTTTCTCACCGCTCTCCTCATCGTCGCGGCCGGACAACTCATCCTCCACCGCACCCTCTTCGGTCGTTATGTCAGGGTCATCGGAGCCAATGAAGAAGCCGCGCGCTACTCCGGCATCCGCACCCGCCCCATCCGAGTCGCCGTCTATCTCCTCGCCGGGGCCCTCGCCGGACTCGCCGCCGCCTTCGACAGTTCCAAAATCGGCTCGGTCGATCCCAACGCCGGGATCGGGCTCGAGCTCTCCGCCATCGCCGCCGTAGTCATCGGCGGCACCAGTCTCATGGGCGGACGCGGCTCGGTCGTCGGCAGTTTTCTCGGCGTCCTCATCATCGCCACTCTCGGTGCCGGACTCGCCCAGAGCGGAGCGACCGAGCCGGTTAAGCTCCTCATCACCGGAGTCGTCATCGTCGTCGCCGTCGTCGTCGATGCGTTGAGAGGGCGAAAGAGGGGGAACAGTGGCGGGGATTGAGAGGCGGAATCGACACCGCCACAGTGATCTCTGCGCAATGCCCCCATTCCAGGCTGGATTCCTCCTCCGGGATTCGCTAGACTACGGGAAGTTTTCCCCCCACCCTATCCTTGTGAATCCTGAAACCTATCTCCGGCCGGGCCTGGCTCTGGCGATCGGACTGCTCATCGGCCTGCAGCGCGAGCAGGTGAAAGACGGCCCCGCCGGGATCCGCACCTTTGCACTGATCGCCCTCTCGGGCTATCTCATCGGCCTGCTCGGGAACGACTATGGCGGATGGGTCGTGTTTGCGGGGATCCTCTTCCTTGCCGCGATCCTGACGGTGGGAAATGTGATGGATTCGCGTCAGCACCCCGACCACGGCGCCGGGGCGACGACGGAGATCGCGGCGCTGCTGGTCTTCGGGATCGGGGTCTATCTCTCCAACTTCGACAACGAGCGCTCGCCGGCGGTCCTCTTCGCGGGAGTGACGGCGCTGCTCCTATATTACAAGACCCCGATGCATCAGTTCGTGCGGGGACTCGGTCCCGTCGATGTGCGCGCCATCATGCAGTTCGTCCTCATCACTCTGGTGGTGCTACCGGTGCTGCCGAATCGCACCTTCGGCCCCTACGACGTGCTCAATCCTTTCAAAGCCTGGCTGATGGTCGTGCTCATCGTCGGGATCGGTCTCGCCGGGTATCTCACCTACCGCATCGGGAGCAGCCGGGTGGGGACTTTTCTGAGCGGGGTCCTCGGCGGTGTCATCTCGAG
>JBDNIL010000226.1:0-4453 GCA_041688355.1 Verrucomicrobiales bacterium
CACTCCGGGACAGGGCGGCAGCTTTCTGGGGAAACAGCACGATCCCCTCTTTGTCCCGCGCGATCCCAACGACGCCAATTTCACCCTGCCCGAGCTAAGTCTCCCCAGTAATCTCAGCATGGACCGGCTCCAGGCGCGACGGGGCCTCCAGGAGATCGTGGACCGGCAATCGCGTCTCCTCGATTACTCCGCCGAGGCGCGTGGTCTCGACGAGTATTACAAGAACGCCATCACCATGCTCAACAGCGAGCGCATCCGCCAGGCCTTCGACCTCGCGAGCGAGCCCGCGAAAGTGCGTGACGCGTACGGCCGCACCACCTACGGCCAAGGCTGTCTCCTCGCGCGTCGCCTCGTCGAACACGGGGTGAAGTTTGTGACCTGTTATTTCTCCATCGGCATCGGCGGCCAGAGCATCACCGATGGCGGCTGGGACACCCACGGATTCAACGACACGCGGATGTATCCCATCGTCGAGCAGTATCATTACCCCATCACCGAGACGACTCTGCCGACCCTGATCCACGACCTCGAAAACCGCGGACTCCTCGACGAGACGCTCGTCGTCTGGATGGGCGAATTCGGCCGCACCCCGAAGATCAATAAAAACGCCAGCCGCGACCACTGGCCGAACTGCTACAGCGTCCTCCTCGCCGGCGGCGGGGTAAAGGCGGGCTACATCCACGGGGCGAGCGACGAGACGGGGAGCAATCCCATCGAAAAACCGGTCAAGCTCGAGGACTTGTCGGCGACGATTTATTACCTCCTCGGGATCGACCCGACCTCGCATATCTATGATTCACAGGGCCGGCCGCTGATGATATCGAGCGGCGAGCCGATTCTGGATGTGGTGGCGTGAGCTTAGAGAAAGACCAGCATAAACCCGTCGGGCACCTGCCCCTCCCTGCTTCGACACTGCGCCTAGTTACCGAGATGATGGAAGGTCTGGCCATTGGACGTTCAGTCACCATCGTGACCGGCGACGAGAAGGAGATTTCTCCGCAAGTAGCCGCGGGTCTGTTGGGTGTTTCCCGACCCTTTGCTTCTACACTTTTCGATGACGGCTTGATCCCGAGTCGCCGTGTCGCCCTCACCGGCGAGCGTTCCTTCGTGACGTGCTGGCGTATCGGCAACGGAAAAGGGAAGCCCGGAAACGTGTCCTCGACAAACTCGCCGCTGAGAGCCAGCATCTTGACTTGGGCTACTGACGAATGGGCACACCGATCACCGTCTTGAGCGTCTGAGCGAGGGAATTCGGGCCGAATCCACGATTTCCGCAGCCGGGCGGGATAAGTCCGACAGACTGCTAGCGCCTTGCCATCCTCGGTTTGATCTGATGGAATAGATTCATGGAAAAATATGTGCCCCGGAAGTGGATCTTGATTGCGGTGATCGCAACTCTCTTCCTGGGCGGTCTACTGAGTTACTTTGTCGGGAGAGATTCCATGCAGGAGTCCGAGGTGGTGCTTTGGAGGGACCGACAATCCCTTGATGACTTCACTTCGACGCATCGAGTTCTGTCGGGGACTTTGTTTGAGGTGGTGAATTGGAAGGATACCCCGTTTGAAGAGGCGCTTACTCAACTCGAAAACTGGATTCATGAATCGAACGCCGATGCACAAACGATTCATTTTCAGATCGCCGGGAGTGTTCCGCGACGGACTCCGATCACACTGAAATTAAGGGAAGTTCCCGCCAACGAAGTGCTCAGATATTTATCAGCTTTGAACGAAGCACGCTTCGATTACCGCTCTAATGGTCTGGTCGAGATCGTGCCCTTAAATACCGCTCCCGCTCCATTGGAGGAGGGATGGTTTCCGATAGACTCCGCGTTCTTCCACGGCATTGATCCCACCCAACCTGAGGCTGTCCGTAAACTTTTCCGCAGCGCAGGTATCTCCGTGGAATCCTCCGATCGCATCGAATATTTCCCGGATCGCGGTCTTCTCAAGGTTTCATCCAACGCAGGAAACTTGGATTTGATTGACGCCTCTCTTTGGACCGGGTGCAGTGGTCTGGAACCAACCTGGCGTAATCGGTTCGCCAAATGGTGGTACGAAACCAAAATTCGCCTTCGCCTTCGCCTCACACCCGCTCCCCCTCCCGTCATTCCGCCGCCGCCATCCCTCGCCCCTGATCCCTTCGGCGGCCCTGCCCCGACCTTGCCTGGCTCTCCACCGAATCCGTTTGGCAATTGAGCCGACAGTTGCACGCAAACTTCCGCGCCCCGTCTCACCTCCCCAACGGCACCACTTGCTTCCGGATCGCCTCCCCCTTCTCCGCGCGCATCTTGCGCAGATCCTGATCCGTCTGCATCGCGAGCCAATAGGTGGCGGTGGTTCCGAAAAGGCGCCCGATGCGTTCCGCCATTTCCGCAGTGAGCCGGCGCCTGTTCTTCAGGATATCCGTGAGTTTCGCCGAACTCGTCCCGAGACGTCTCGCGATTTCAGCACGGGTCAGGCCGCTATCGTCAACGCACTCGGCGAGGGTATCGGAAACGAGATTGGTCAGAAGGATTGTTGAGGCTTTCATTTCAGTGGTAATCGGTGATTTTTACGTCTTCGGCGCCGCCATCTTTCCACCGGAAGACGATGCGCCATTGGTCGTTGATTCGGAGCGCGTAGTATCCGTTGAGCTTTCCCCTGAGAAGATGAAGTCGGTTGCTCGGGGGCATCCGAAGGTCATCCACGTCCGAAGCGGCATCGACGAGACGAAGTTTTGCAAGGGCTCGCTCATGAATATCTGATGGAAAACAACGGCTTCGTTCCTCAGAAAAGATTTTCTCCGTCTCAGGATCGGCGAAGCTCCGAATCATATTAAAAACATACCCAAAACAGGGTATTCAGCAATCCTTATCGACGAGCAATTTTCGAACCAACACAACGCCGCCTCCCTGCGAGGTTACTACCGCTGGCACGCAAAATTTTACGCCCTCACCCGCTGGGCTTTTCTTTTCGGACGACGCGGTCTTATCGAAACGGTTGCGAGTGAAATAGAGTCACCCGCCCGCGTCCTCGAGATCGGCTGCGGTACGGGAAAAAATCTCGTTGCTCTCGCCGGGGACTTTCCCCGGGCAAAAATTTCCGGCCTCGACCTCTCCGCCGACATGCTGGACCGCGCCCGCGTCAAAATCGCGTCCTACGCTGATCGCATCGATTTACTCCACCGGGCCTACGACAGTCCGATCGCTGAGGAGGGAGAAAAATTCGACCTCATCGTCATCAGTTACGTCCTCTCCATGATCAATCCCGGCTATGACGCGGTCATCGCCCTCTGCCGGCAGGATCTCCGTGCGGGCGGTGTCATTGCCGTGGTCGATTTTCACGAATCACCCTGGCCCTGGTTCCGCAAATGGCTGGCGATCAATCACGTCCGCATGGAGGGACAAATCCTCGCGCAGCTCGATTCCGGATTCGAAGCGGTCGGGCGGCAGATCGGCCGGGGCTATGGTGGACTCTGGCGCTATGTGACCTTTGTGGGAAAGTAGGTCGGGTGCTGCTACGGCCGGGATTGTCCATCACGTCAAAATCTTCTTCACCAGTTCCCCGTGAATATCCGTGAGCCGGAAATCGCGGCCCTGGAAACGGTAGGTCAGCTTTTTGTGATCAACGCCTAACAGGTGCATAATCGTGGCGTTGAGATCATGGACGTGAACGGGATCACTGACGATGTTGTAGCAGTAGTCATCCGTTTCCCCGAGGGTCATGCCCGGCTTGATCCCTGCCCCGGCGAGGAAGACGGTGAAGCAGCGCGGATGGTGATCCCGTCCGTAGTTCGTCTCGGTCAGGGCACCCTGCGAGTAGATCGTGCGGCCGAATTCCCCGCCCCAGACGATGAGGGTATCATCGAGGAGTCCGCGCTGTTTCAGATCGGTGATGAGGGCGGCGGTTGGCTGGTCGGTGTCGCTGCACTGGCCTTTGATCGCGTTCGGCAGGCCGCCGTGGTGGTCCCAGCCCATGTGGAAGAGCTGGATGCAGCGCACGTCGCGCTCGGCGAGGCGGCGGGCGAGGAGACAGTTCGCCGCGTAGGTGCCGGGCGTCTTCACATTCGGGCCATACATCGCGAGAGTGGCCTCGGATTCGCCTGACAGGTCCGTCAGTTCCGGCACGCTGCTCTGCATGCGGAAGGCCATCTCGTACTGGGAAATGCGCGCGTCGATCTCGGGATCACCGAAGACCTCGAGGTCGCGCCGGTTCAGGGCGGCGAGCTCGTCGAGCATGCCGCGCCGCATCCCGCGACTCATCCCGGCAGGATCGGAGAGATAGAGCACGGGATCGCCGACGTTGCGGAATTTCACCCCCTGATGCTGCGTCGGGAGAAAACCCGAAGACCAGAGCCGGTCGTAGAGCGGTTGGTCGTCGCGGCGTCCTGTCCCGAAGGAGGTGAGGACGACGTAGGCGGGCAGGTCGGCGTTGTCCGTGCCGAGCCCGTAGCTGAGCCAGGCCCCGATGCTGGG
>JBDNIL010000227.1:0-6270 GCA_041688355.1 Verrucomicrobiales bacterium
GACATCGTCGGCGAACAACCTCGGTCAGGCGGCAGCTTTTCGATCAACAGCCAAAGACTGCTCATCGAAGCAAGCCGGGCGCGGCTGCAACGCACGGATCAGAGTGGCGAGCTTTGCCGGAGTGAGTTCAGCAGCGTCCTCTACAGTGGCGTTGACCGGCATCCTTCGCAGGACTTCCTCGAAGTAGCGCTCGGGATCGATTTTCTGTTCCCGGCAGTTCGCCACCAAGGTGTAGAGCAATGCACTCGCTGGCCCTGCTTCCGCGTTGCCGATGAAGAGCCAGTTTCTTAACCCGAGTTTTAAGGGTCGGATTAGATTCTCCACCGCGTTGTTGTCGATGTCGAGACGACCTTCGAGGAGATAGCGTTCCAACTGCTCCCATTGGCCTAGGGCATAGTGGAGCGCCTCACCCAGTTTGCCTTTGGGGAGGTGGCGTTCGTGTTCGGCGATGATTTTATCTTCGAGTTCTTTCAACTGCGGTCGGGCATGGCCCGAGCGGATCAACATTCGGCAGGCATCGGTGTGCGGCCCGCCTCGCATTCGCTTCTCGATGACGTAGAGCTTGCGGATCATCGCGAGGATTATCTCGATAAGCTCAGGCGATTCGTCGCGTGCATCGAAAAACTTCCGCCGGATATGGGTGAGGCAAGCGCCAAGGAGGATTTCCCGATATCGTTTCGCGATGGATTCGTATGCAATGTAGCCATCACATTGGATCATTTTCACGAGGCACTCCACCGTCTCGTCGTCGAGGCCGAGGACCTCAATGATGCTCTCGTGCCCGCGCCCCAATCGCCAGTCAAAGGCGACTGTCCCGGTGGTCGGATCCCGATAGCACCACATGTAACCACGGGCAGTCCGCCCCAGGCCCGGTGAAAGATAGAACATCGGCGTTTGACTCGCTACGCTCGCCCTTCGGGCTGCCTGCGGCAGTCTATCTCCGCTGCGCTCCGGTTCATCGATCTGGATGACTTCTGCCAGGCGCAGCTCGTTGGTGATGGCGACTCGGAGGGGTTCGAGGTGTCCCACGGCGGCATGGGTCCAGGTGTTGAGCGTTTGCCGGCTCAAATCCGCCCCGAAGCGGTGAAGGAAGCGCCCCGACTGGCGGTAGTGCGGATCGTGGTAGACGTATTTGTCGGCCATGATCATCGCCAACAGGCTCGGATCGCACATCGTGCCGGGCACACTCGGAAGCGGAGCGGGAGCGACCACGGGGGCCGCCTCGCGATCATCCCGCGCCTTGAACTTTTTGCGGATCTGGCGCAGCCAGTATAACTCCGCTTTTTTGGACGGCGAGCTCGTCGTGATGTAGTTCTCCGATCTCGATGAAGGCCTCCGGATTGGCGAGGACCTCCTTGGGGATGATCACCTCCGAGACCTCGACGCGCAAGCAGCGGGGAAGGAGATCCCGCTTGCTCCGACGCTCAGGGCTTGCGCCCCTTGCCCCGGTCGTGTCGTCCTCTTCGCTTGTCGGGCACGAAGAGGTTGGCTCCAATTTTCCAAAGACATCTTCCCCGAAGTTAAGTTGCTCCTGATCGGGATGGTAGCGCTCGGACTTGCTTCCGAAGAGTCGGTGCTGAAGGGCTGCGATAATCTGGTCCTTGCGGGCGATTTCACGTTTGGCCGCAGCAAGTTCGGCCTCGAGTCGATCAACTCGTTCGAGGAGTCTTTTTCCCAGTGCTTCTATATCGTCGGCCATCGCGCCAAAACACTAACAAGCGCATATATTTAAGCAGGTTAATTGTCGCATGAGAGGACGATTTTGTTCACGGCTTCGGCCCCTCATACCAGGGGCGCAGCGTCGCGCCACGCAAATCAACACCGTCGAGGAGCATCTGCAGAGCCTCGTGACGAAGACGTAGCTTGGTCTGCCCTTGCTCGGCGGTCGGCCAGCTGAAGGCACCTTTTTCCAAACGCTTCGCCGCGACCCACAGCCCTGTCCCGTCAAAATAAAGCAACTTGATGCGGTCCTTTCGTTTGTTGGTGAATACAAAGAGCATGTCGGTGCCGAGGCGGGCGTCGCCCAGTTGCTGACTCGCTGCAGCGAAAAGACCATTGAAGGACTTCCGCATGTCGCAGGGTTCGAGGGCGACGTAGATTTTGAGGGCGGCCTTTCCGAGTCCAATCATCGTGCACCTCCTTTCTCCGTGCGCCGGAACTCGGCGATGAAGGCGGCGGCAAGCGGCACGCACCGCTCGTTCTCGACGAGAATCGAAAGCCCGTCACTGAATTGGATGACGAGTCGAGGCACCACGGGAGCGGTAAACTCCACCTCTACGAACTGAACGCTCTCACACTCGGCACGCTTCGCGCGGCTCGCCTTTGTTGGTCGGGATAATTTCCTGGGCATCCGGCGAATCTACCGGACCTAGCCCGCTCCGACCACGGGGTCAATTTAACGACGCTTGCCTTGCCGGAGCATGAGATTCAGTCGTCCCTTTGCCCTCGCCGGAGCGCGACGATCCCTCGTCGCTCGTGGGACCATCCCCTTCTCTCGCTCGGATCCCTCACCTTCAGATTCCCCGCGTCGGCGCTGGTGAACTCGAGTTCCCGGACGTTTGCGGGTACGAGATCTCGCGATGGGTGCGCAGATAGCAGTGATAAACGCACAAGCCGTGGCTTATGACTCAAGCGTGCCTCATGATGGAGTGATCTAACGGAAAGTGGGAAAGTGGGTACTTTTTGATTATTTGCCTGTCCCTGTGAATTATCCCTGTGAATTATGGCAACCTAGAAAGGGCTCGTGTCGGAATGAGAAATTTAAAATGGGAAATGAAATATGTCGTGCCGCTGCGGGGTGGGGGGGGACGATTGCAATTCGCCTCGCCTTGAATTTTTCGAGCCGACGACGCCTGCCTCCAGTCGTTGCACCTGGCCGATCGGTTAATCGCGGGTGACGGTGAGTTGCTTCCAATCGGTGGCGATCCCGTTGGTGTTGACCGCGCGGACCATGAGGGTGGATTTGCCGTGCGGGATGCCTTTGATCGAGAGGCTCCAATTGACCCTCGAGAGCGTTTTGCTGCTGGTGCAGCTACCCTCCCCGCGGAAGCGGTATTCGATGCGATTGCCGATCGTGTTGGTTCTGCCGCGGAGCGCGAAAGAGTTTTTCGAAATCCGGCGCCGATTTTTGCCCCGCACATCGAGGGTGGGGACGGGTGCCGGTGCGAGGTAAGAATCGGGACCGACTCCGCCTGCTGCGTCCCAGGCGAGGCGGTAGCCGACGACGGCAGGATTGACTGCTTGACAGAGGACCATCGGGCCGTTGTTGCCAACGATAAGTTCGCCCACGTTATACCACGACACACCGTCAGTGGTTTGTTGGAGCTGGTATTGGGTGGTGCTGCGCGACACCCAAGAGATCTGGACCGCGCCGCCGACGAGCGCGGTCTGGAAATTTTGCGGTGCGACGGGAGCCCCGATTGGCAGGGGCTGTAGGCGGGCGGCGACGATGTTCGGGAGGTCCTGCGCCATCTGAGTGCGCTTAGCGATCTGCACCAGATTGGCAATTGCGGCCGTCCCGGTGAAAACGCGGAGAGCCTCCGCCCAAACCGAAAGGTTGGAGAGTTCAAGCGGCTGGCCGAAAGTGTCGTCGAAGTCGGTGCCGCCCAGAGTGGTCGGGCGAAGATCGTAAAATTCCTGCTGGTCGGGTTGAACGCCCTCCGAGTCGAAGTAGCGAGCGAATTTGAAGTCTTTTTCGCGGATCATTTGGATCCGGTTCGGTGGGGCCACGACGCCTTGCGGGTTGCCGGCAGCGTTTTGACCGGACCAGATGTCGTCGAAGGTAAACAAGATGTAATCCTGCACGGCGGGGGCGAAGGGGCTCTGGATGAGACTGCTGTAATCGATGCCCGCGAAATTGTAACCTTCCCAACCCGAGACGCCTAGGGTTGCGCAGATGGTCGGAAGCAGGTCGACGTGGGAGACGAGTTCGTCGCTGGTCCGGCCAATGGGAAATGCGACTGGGTTGGACCAAATGATAGGAACTCGGACGGCTTCCTCGTAAGTCACGAAAGATTTCTGCCGCATACCGCCGTGACACATCCCCATTTCGCCGTGGTCGGAGGTGCGGACGATCCACGTGTTGTCGCGGAGTGCAGGACCGGTTGGTCCGGTGAAGACGTCGAGGATCTGGCCGATATGATTGTCGACAATCTTCATGAGATTGCCGTAAAAATTAATGTAGTTTCTTCGCTGTTGGTCAGTAGCGATTAGTCCAAGCCCATTCGATTTGAGGAGGAGCGCTTCGTGCGCGGTCGGTTTGAAGTTGGTGAGCAGATTCTCGGTGACGGACGGAGGAATCTCGATGTCGCCGAGGAGATCGACCGGACCGTAGCCGCCGGCACCTTGATTGCCGGGGTAACCCAGCACGTCGTGGGGATTGACGAGCGAAATGACGAGACAGAACGGCTTCGTGCCGGGATTGGCGGCTTTCTCCTGCAGATAGGCGACGGCATCGTCGACGAACCGTTGATCGTTGTTGGCGGTACCGCCGCCATAATTCTCGATTTTGACGTCTTGACCCGCGTCGGGTGGATTCCAGGAATCGAAGCCGTAGCGGGTGATGTCGTCCTCGGCGTAAGAGCCGTCGCAATTCTCGACGCCTTTGCTCAGGTGCCACTTACCCTTGTAAACGACCTCGTATCCCGCGCCTTTCAGAACGGTGGCGAGGTTCGGGAGGGTGGGATCAAGTTGATGTTCGCTTTCGGATTGCTGAAAATCTTCGGTGAGCGTGTCAAACGTCCGATGCTGGGCGGGAAATTGGCCGGTGAACATCGTGTTTCGCGACGGGGAGCACATCGCGCTGTTGGTGCAGCCGCGTTCGAAGGCGACGCCGGTGTTGAGGAGTTGCTGGGTGGCGGGGAGATTCGCGGCGGCCCAGCCGGGCGGAAACCACTGGATGGCTCGCTCCTGATCGGTGATGAAAAGAATGAGATTGCGCTGGGTGGCCGACTGACCGCGGGCGAAGGGAACTTCGAGGAAGCCCTCGGTGGCGGTGAAGGCGGCGGCACCGGCGACGGTCTTGAGGAAGCCGCGGCGGTCAAATTCGGGTTGGCGACGGGCGGGGGTGGGAATGTTCATGAGGCGTCGTAGATTGAAATTGAGAGCGTTTATCCCACTTGAGATGAAAAGTAAATGAATGATTGCTAGCAGCCTGTCGCATCCTTGTCAATCTTGGGCCGGGGAAGGAGGGGGTTCAATTGAAAAATAGTATTCCGATTCACACATCGCGGACACAGCGGAAGCCGAGATTTCCGGTGGAGCTGTCGGGGGTGTTGCTGCTGCGCGAGTCGGTGCGGTAGCGATTGCAGTAGCTTTCGTGGCAAAGATAACTGCCCCCACGTATCATGCGACGATCAGTAGCGGTGGGGCCGGTGGGGTTTTCGCGTGGTGAGGTCTGATAATAATCAGGATCAAACCAATCCCAGACCCATTCCCACACATTGCCGGTCATGCAGTAGAGTCCGTAGCCGTTGGCTTGATAGGTTTGGGCGGGAGCCGGGCCGTAATGTTTGTCGGCTTCGGTGTTCTGGCTCGGGAATTTGCCCTGCCACACATTCATGCGGTGTTTGCCGCCGGGTTCGAGTTCGTCGCCCCAAGGGAAACGTTTCTGCTCGAGGCCACCACGAGCGGCGTATTCCCATTCGGCTTCGGTGGGGAGGCGTTTGCCGGCCCATTTACAATAAGCGATCACGTCATTCCACGACACGTGAAGGGTGGGATATTTCCAACGCTTCTTGATGTTGGTGCCAGGGCCCTCGGGATGCCGCCAGGTCGCGCCGTCGATTCGACACCACCATTCGCTGCCGAGTACTCGTGCGCGGACGGCGGTGGCTTGTTGCTGCGGTGTGAGGTGACCGTAAAAGACGAATGACCAACCAAAGTTTTCCGCTTCGGTTTTGTAATGGGTCGCGTTGATAAAGTCGTTGAACTGCTCGTTGGTCACGCAGCTCGCGTCCATGTAAAACGGTGCGACTTCGACGGTGTGCACCGGACCTTCACCATCGGCGGGAAATCCGTAATCGCCTTCGTTGCCCATCAGGAACTCTCCGCCGGGGATGAGCTTCATCCCCTCGGAACTGCCAGAGTTGACGCGCCGAAACTCGCCATCAGATACAGCGGATGTTTCACCATTCTTGTGATCGCGGCCCGGGGAACAACAGGAGCCTTTGGGGTCGTTAGGATTCATCTTACGCGAAGCTCACGCGCGACTGCTAGGAATTTGCTTTTTCATCCCTTCCTCAACCTCGGGCCGGGGAAGGAGGGGGTTCA
>JBDNIL010000228.1:0-27853 GCA_041688355.1 Verrucomicrobiales bacterium
AGGCCGTCTTCGCCGGGCGCATCGACGAGGTGCGGGTGAGTTCGACGAAAAGTTCCATGGGCCACCTCATCGCCGCCGCCGGCGCGGTCGAGGCGGCGGTCTGCTGTCTCGCGATTCGCGACAGCCTCGCTCCGATGAACGCGAACTACGAAAATCCCGATCCGGACTGTGATGTGAACCTCATCACCGGTGCCCCGCAGCCGATGCGGATCCGTGCCGCCCTATCCAACTCGCTCGGCTTCGGCGGATCGAACAGCTCACTCGTTTTCCGCAACCCGGAGGAGGTCCAGCCATGAAACACGCCGGAGAAAAAATCGTCTTTACCGGCAGCGGCATCGTCTGCGGGGCCGGCACGTCCGTTGCGGAGGTCTGGGCGCGGCTCGAAAAAGGCGAGACCGCAGTGGCGCCTTTCACGCAGTTTGACCGGACGAACTGGCCGGTCAAAGTCGCGGCCGAAGTCCTGCAGGACAACCGCTTCCTCGTCTCGGACCGCAAGCTGCACAAGACGATCTCGCGGACCGACATGTTCGGGATCTACGCGACCGAGAGTGCGATCGAGGACTCGGGTCTACCGGCCTACCGTGAGGGACTCGGCGAGGCGGAGACCGATGCTTTCAATGACCGCACCGGGCTCATCGTCGGGAGCGGAGGAGGGAACTACCGCAGCAACTACGACTATCTGCCGCTCATGACGGCAGCGAAGGCGGCCCCCGAGGGCGAGCTGCCCCACTTCGGCCGCGAGCTGGGGAATCAGGTCACGCCGTTGTGGCTGCTGAAAAATCTTCCTAACAATGTCCTCTGCCACGTCAGTATCCGCGGCCAGCACAAGGGCACGAACGCCTGCATCACGAACCAGTGCTCGAGCGGCGTCCTCGCCGTGGCCGAAGGCGCCTCGGCGATCTGGAACAACGAGGCCGATCGCATCGCCGCCGTGGGGCACGATTCGCCTTTTGAACCTGAGATGGTCTACTATTACCACCAGCTCGGGCTGATGTCGGGTGAGGCGCCGAGACCTTTTGACGCGGAGCGCAACGGCACGGTCTTCGGCGAAGGCTCGGCCGCCGTCGTCCTCGAGCGCGAGGCCGATGCAAAAGCGCGCGGCGCGAAAGTGCTCGGCGAGTTCCTCGGCTTCGGCTGCTGCAGCGAGGCGACCGGCATCCTCGATCTCGAGCCCGATGGAGACGGAGTGAAGCGCGCGATCGAGGCCGCCCTCGCCGATGCGGGGATCACGACGGATCAGGTCGGGCTCATCTGTGCGCACGGCAACGGCAACCAGGCTTCGGACCTGACCGAGTCCATGGGCATTCGTAATGTCTTTGGCGATGACATCCCGCCGGTGACGGCTTTCAAATGGGCCTACGGCCACCTCATCGCCGCATCGGGCGTCGCCGATCTCGTGATGGTTCTCGAAGTGTTGAAACGCGGCGTCATTCCCGGCATCGCGACTCTCGGCGAAGTGGACCCGCTCATCGCGCCTTTCCCGATCTCGCGCGAGGCGGCGACGCCCCGCAGTGACATCGCCCTGCTGATCTGCCGCGGCTTCGGGGGGATGAATGTCGTTCTCGTGGTGCGGGGAGCCTCGTGAGATGCGCAACGGAATTGACACCGTCGAGATCTCCCGCATCGAGAAGCTGCTCGGCGATCTCGACGAAGCCGCCCTGCGCGATTTTTTCTCCGATGAGGAACTGAGTGACGCGGGAAAAGGGAGCAGTCCCGCCCGTGCCCAGAAGCTCGCGGCCCGCTTCGCGGCGAAGGAAGCCTGCTGCAAACTTTTTCCCAAAGAGATTTGCCTTGGCACGATCGAGCCCTACGATTTCTCGGTCTCGCGCGACGGCTACGGCCAGCCCGGCATCGTCCCGAGCGAGCGCGCCCGTGCCGTGATGAACCGCCACCGCGTCGCCCGTATCTCCCTCTCCATGACCCACACCGATACCAGCGCGACCGCGATCGCCTCGATCGAGCCCGGAGAAGTGATCGTGCCCTGGTACGGGAAGTTCATCTACCACGTCCTGCCCCTGCGCCGCCGCGTCGTGATGGAGAATCTGCACCGCGTCTTCGGCGAGACCCTGACAGAGCCACAGATCGCCGGGATCGCGCAGGCCTTTTACGGGCATCTCGTGAAGTTTGTCGGCGAGTTCGTGACGCTGCCCTTTCTGTCCGACGCGAGGAAGGAATTGCTCATCCGGATCGAGGGTGGCGAGCATCTTCTCGCCGCTCTGGCGCAGGGCAGGGGAGTGCTGCTGCTCGCCGGTCACTTCGGCAACTGGGAAGTATCGACCGTCGCCGGCATCGCCCGGTTTCGGGACTACCATGGCCGTTTTCATTTCATCCGCCGCCCCCTCAAGCCGAAGTGGTTCAATGACTTTATGATGCGGCGTTTCCGAAAGGCGGGATTCGGGACGCTCGACAAAGCAGGCTCGCTCGACGAGATCCTCGAACTGCTCGAGCAGAATCACATCGTCGTCTCGATCTTCGATCAGTTCACGGTGAAGAAATACGGCATACCTTCGGAGTTCTTCGGGCATCCCGCCCACACCTTTAAAAGCCTCGCGGTCCTCGCGCAGTTCACGGGTGCGGCGGTGATCCCCTCGTCGAGCTGGCGCGAGCCGGATGGGACGCATGTGCTGCTCTTCGAAGCACCCGTGGAGATCGTGACCGAGGGCCGCACACGGGACATCATCTCGGCGAATACAAAACGTTTCAACGAAGTGCTCGAGCGCATCATCCTGCGGCATCCAGAGCAGTGGATCTGGATGCACAAACGCTGGAAGAAAGTGCGCGAGGACAAATAGAGGCGATCGCAACCGAGAGCACGATTGACGGCTCGATCTCTATGGGGCAAGATGAATTTAGATCGATTATTTCTTTTTGATGAAATTTGACCCCTCTGCTCCTCTCCCGTGGGAAAACCTTGGTCCTCATCTCGCGAAACCCCGTAAGCGGGTTGGCATGGTCATCGATCAGGTTCGTTGTGTCGGCTGTCACGCCTGTTCGATTGCCTGCAAGACCGAACACGACGTGCAATTGGGCGGGTTCCGGATCCGAACCCACTATCTCGATCATCCGGAGCGACCGGTACACGGATTTCTCCCGATGATGTGCATGCATTGTCAGGATGCTCCCTGTATCACTGCCTGTCCCAATGACGCGATCGTCCGCCTCGACGACGGGCGGGTCGAGATCTCGAAGAGCGATTGTGATATGGATACCCGCTGCGTGAGCGCCTGCCCCTACGGAGCAATCCACATCGACCGTCAGCAAATGAAGGCGGACAAGTGCAACTTCTGCGTGCCGCGAACGGACGTCGGTCTCGAGCCCGCCTGCGTCGAGGCTTGCCCGACGGGGACGCTGCTCTTCGGTGACCTCGACGATCCGGAAGATCCGGTCGCGATCCTCGCGGCCGCCAAGGGGGCGCAGGCGATGAAGGCGGCGGCCGGGACGAGACCGTCAGTGGTCTACATCGGGCTGGAATCGTGGATGGAGAAGGACAATCCCGGTGTCCAACTGCAAAGCGGAGAAAGCGGTGTGATCTACGAGCAGGGCGACGCGCCTCCGGCGCACGTCGGCGAAACCCGGAAGAAGCCAACTACCAGACCTGAACCCGAAAACTAAGATGACCCCGCGCGTTCCCTTTCCTTTCACTCCCTTTACCCGTCGCGACTGGATCAAGCTGACCGGTGCCGCAGCCCTCACCCCCGGGCTTGGCGCGGCGGCTTCGCCCGGTCCCACCGCTTTCTATCGCCCGATCGACTACACGAAAGCGAAGGCGATCCCCACGATCTGCTTCGGCTGCACGACGCAGTGCGGGGTGCTCGGCTGGGTGGAAGACGGAAGAGTGCGGCGGATCAGTGGAAATCCGCTCGACCCGAACAGCCGGGGGCGGATCTGCGCGAAGGCGAACGGGGTCATCGATCTGACCTATTACCCGGAGCGCATCCTCCACCCGCTGCGTCGCACCGGTCCCCGGGGTTCCGGGCAATGGGAGCGCATCACCTGGGATGAAGCGCTCGATGAGATAGCGGCGCGCATGCGAAAGCTGAAGGAAGAAGACCGTGCTCATCATCTCGCCGTGCAGGTCGGACGCGACAAGACGCAGGGGCTCATGCAGCGATTTCTCCATGCTTTCGGCAGTCCTCAGCAGCTGAACCGGCGGGCGATCTGCTCGAGCAACCCACGGGTCGCGAACATGTCCTACTTTGGTGAATCGGTCGACTGGGACACGGGCGATTACGAGCAGTCGAAGCTGATTCTGAATTTCGGAGCAAATCCGATGGAGGCTCATCAGGGCGGAATGGGCGCTCTCCAGCGCATCCAGAAAGCCCGCTGTGACAAAGGAGCCCGGCTCGTGACATTCGAAGTACGACCCAGCGCGACCGCGAGTGTTTCGGATGAATTTTTCCCGGTCCGCGCGGGGACAGACGGAGCGATCGCCATGGCCATGGCACACGTCATCGTGAAGAACCAACTCCACGATGCCGACTTCTGGGATCGCTGGTGCAACATGCCCTTTGCGGACATCGAGAAGCATCTCGAGCCGTTTACCCCCGCCTTTGCCGAGGCCGAGAGCGGTGTGCCTGCGGCCGACATCGAGCGGCTCGCGATCGAGTTTGCGAAAGCCGCGCCACACTGCCTCACTCTCATCAACCGGGGAATCACGAAGCATTACAACGGAGCCCACGCGGGCCGGGCCGCCCGTCTCCTCGACATCCTCGTTGGCAATATCGGACGGCCCGGAGGGTTCACGATGACGACGCGCAGTGCGTGGAAGGGGGGATGGGGCCAGGACGGACTACCCGAGACGGAATTCCCGAGTCCGGCGCCCCCTGCGCCTCCGGCATGGTTGCCGGGGACGACGATGTTCGCAGAACTTCCGGAATCGGTGCAGGCGCGGGTTAAAGCGTTTCCGAAATCGTGGCAGGAAAAATACTTCGGCGAACTCTACACCCCGAGTGAGTACCCGCTCTCCTGGCAGTGGCAGGTGATGCGGGTCGGGCAGCTGGTCTATCCCTACCTGAAAGAGGGGCGGGCGAAGTTGGACACCTACATCAGCTACACTTTCAACAGCGCCTACAACTACCCCGAGGCTAGTCTGGCGCGCGAGGTGCTCCTTGACGAAACGCTGCTACCCTTCCACATCGCGATCGATGTAGTCATGAGCGAGACCAGCGCCCTGGCCGACATCATCCTGCCGGAAGCGGCCGCTTTTGAGCGATGGGATCCCCAGGTGACCAACGCCTACGATCTGATTCCTTTCACCGCGATCCGCCAGCCCCTGCATCCTCCACTCGGCGAGGCCAGGAGTGTGCTCAGGATCTTCCGGGATCTAGCCCGTCGCGTCGGGCACGGGATGGATGCCTATTTCGCCTTTGAGGAAGAGGAAGAGTTTTACAAGGGCTGGTTCAAGAATCTGCCCATCACCTGGGAGGAGTTCAAACGGCGTGGTATCTGGTACGACGAAAAACGGTCCAAAGACTACGAGTTGCACGAGCAACCCGTCCCCGAATCCGAACTCGCCGGTGCCGCCTTTGATGAGAAGACAGGCATCTACAGCGTCGAGAAAAAGGGCAAAGCCTCGGCGATCGGCGTGAAGCTCGCGGACGGATCGGTCGTGCGCGGATTCCCCAGCCGCAGCCGCAAGGTCGAGGTGATGCAGGATCTGTTTGTGCAGGGCGCGAAATACGCGGGGCTGCCCGCCGACGATCCCTGCGGCAATCCTTTGCCGACCTATTTTAAAGTGCCTTCCCATGTCGACATGAAAGAGGACGAGTTTCACTGGGTCACCTTCAAATGGAATGCTCACACCCAGTCCCGCTCGAACTACAGCAAGCGACTGGCCGAGATCATTCACACGAACCCGATCTGGATGCACCCCGACGCAGGAAAGAAACTGGGTGTGAAAAGCGGCGACACCATCGAGGTCACCGTGAAACGTCCCAAAGGCAATACCTACCGGGCCGGAGAGGAAAAGCCGGTCGGCACGATCCGGCACAAGGTACTGCTCCGTCGCGGCATGCACCCCCGCGTCCTCGCCTGCAGTCACCATTGCGGCCACACCCAGATGGGAATCGTCGGCAACCCTGATCGCCCCGAGGGCCCGGTGCCGGGGATCGAAGGGATGGACCCCGCGTTGCTCACCGACCGGGATCTCCCGAACAACCTCTGGTGGGCCCGGAAAAGAGGCGGCCCCGGGAACGGGATGGCGATCAACGACACTTTCCCGATCGACCCCACGCCTCTCATCGGCACTCAGAACTGGTTTGACTGTGTGGCGACGGTGAAGAAAGTCACCCCGGTATGACTTCCTTGTTTTCGATTGCTCTATGAGCCGGTTGAACTATTACCTGCACCGCCAGCGCGCCAAGCTGATGGTCGGCGCGGAGTAACTGGACATGGCGGACCGGCCTTCCGACGGTGGCGAATTCAAGGGCTGGACGGCGATCGCCGGCGCTGTGGTGTGGTTTTAGTCCGTATCTCTCCCGTGCCGCTCGACGATTTGGAGGGGAGGATGATTTTTCACGATCCGCCCTGCGGGGAGAACTCCCTGCCACGAAGTCAGGGGATAGACGATGCAGTCGCGTCCGAGGATAGTGCCAGGACTGAGGACACTGTTGCAGCCGATCTCGGTACGGTCGCCGATGATCGCTCCGAATTTTCGCAGACCGGTCTCGAGCACTCCACCCGCGCCGTCGCGCACCGTGACAGGACGACGGTCGAGCCTCACATTCGAACAAATCACCCCCGCGCCGAGGTGCGCTTTGTAGCCGAGGATGGAGTCGCCCACGTAGTTGAAGTGAGGGACTTCGCAATGATTGAAAAGGAGGCAGTTCTTGAACTCGCTCGAGTTCCCGAGGACGCAGTCGCGCCCCGTGATGACATTTCCCCGCACGTAGGCCCCGCTGCGCACGACCGTCCCCGGCCCGATCCAGGCGGGGCCTTTGATGACGGCATTGGCCTCAACCACCGCGCCGGGGGCGACATAGACGCGGTCCCCGACGATGGCGCGCGGATCGACAGTACCCTGTCGGGTCGATGACTCAACCCTATCAAGTCGCTCTTCCAGATACGCGGCGATCCGGGAAAGCGCGGCCCAGACGGGCTCATCCGCCGGAAAGAGCGCGGCATGCTCCGTCTCGGCCAAGTCCAGCAGGTCGGAAGGGAGAAACGTCATTTTTTATTCGTGCCCGATGACCCGTGACCCGTGACTCGTGACCCCGTGACCTTATACGGTCATGACGTCTTTTTCCTTCGCTTCGAAGTGGGCGTCGATGGACTTGACGCTTTTGTCCGTGAGGGTCTGGACTTCTTTCTCAAAGTCGCGGAAGTCGTCTTCGGTGATGGCGCTGGCCTTTAGCGCGGCCTTGAGTTTGTCCATCGCGTCCTTCCTCGCGCCGCGGACACGCACGCGACCCTGCTCGGCCATGTCTTTGATTACTTTGACGAGATCACGGCGGCGTTCTTCGGAAAGCTCGGGAATGGGCAGGCGGATGATGCGCCCGTCGCTCGAGGGATTGATCCCGAGCTTCGACTCGCGCAGGGCGCGCTCGATGTCCTGCATGACGGAGGGATCGTGCGGCTGCACCGTGAGCAGGCGTGGCTCGGGAGCGGAGACGAGGGCGATCTGTTTCAGCTGCATCGAGGTGCCGTAGGAGGGGACATGCACGTTGATGTTGTCGAGCAGCGCGGGACTGGCCTTGCCGGTGCGGATAGTGGCCATTTCGTGAGAGACAAAGTCGGCCGCCTTGTCCATCGCATCTTCGGTTTCGAGGAGAAAAGTTTCAGGATCCATGAGGTCTTTCAGTCTTGGTTGGTTGAGGCATTCTAGAATCGCATCGGGTGAAAGCAACCGGTCGTCTCAGGCACAGACGACGGTGCCGACATCTTCACCGGTGAGAGCCCGCTGGATGTTGCCGGGGACGGTCATGTCAAAGACGACGATGGGGATGGAGTTGTCCTGGCAGAGGGTGAAGGCGGTGCCGTCCATGACCTTGAGGTTGCGGGAGAGGGCCTCTTTGTAGGTCACGGTATCGTAACGGACGGCGTCGGTGAACTTGTTAGGGTCTTTGTCATAGACTCCGTCGACTTTAGTCGCTTTAAAAATGACGTCGGCCCCGATCTCGCTGGCGCGGAGGGCGGCGGTGGTATCGGTCGTAAAGAAAGGATTGCCGGTACCGGCGCCGAAGATGACGACGCGGCCCTTCTCGAGGTGGCGGATCGCGACGCGGCGGATGAAACTCTCGGCTACATTCTTCATCTCGATGGCCGTCTGCACCCGCGTGGGGACGCCGACGGCCTCGAGCATGCTCTGGACCGCGAGCGAGTTCATGACCGTGGCGAGCATGCCGACGTAGTCAGCGGTGGCGCGATCCATGCCGCGACCGGCGGCGGCTGCCCCGCGCCAGAAGTTGCCGCCCCCGACGACGATGGCGATCTCGAGACCGGTCTGGGCAGCGGCTTTGATCTGATGGGCGATCCCCTCGACGATCTCGGGGGATATGTTGTCTTCGCTGCCCGGTTCGCGAAGAGCTTCGCCGGAGAGTTTCAGGATGACCCGTTTGTACTTTATGGACATAAGATGGACGCTGCGTGGTTCTTTCACCCTCCGCCAATTGGATTGATTTTCAAAGGGCAATCTCAACATGCCCCGAGAATGGTGCCGACGGGGAGGCTCGTCCCGCGAAGGAACTCGCCCGCGCTTAGCCGCTTGCGGCCCTCGAGCTGGAGATCCCCCTGGAGGACGATGGCGCCGCTGCCGCAATTGACGACGAGGCGGGTCCCGCTCTCGAGGATCGTCCCGGGAGGGCTGGAGTTGCCCTCGGTCAGGATGACGGCCGGGTGAATCTTCAGCTTGCGCCTTTCCTCCCCGAGCGTCAGGAAAGTGGTCGTGCCCGGCCACGGGTCGTAAGCGCGGACGAGCCGCTCGAGGGCGGGCGCGTCCATCGCCCAGTCGATTTCGCCGTCATCACGGAGGAGCTTGCCCGAGTAGGTGACGAGGTTTTCATCCTGCGGTTCGGCCGTGGGGAGCCTCCCGCGAAAAAGGGGGAATCCACGCTCGAGAAGTCGTGGTCCGAGCGTCGCGAGGCGGTCGTGGAGCGTGCCGCCGGTGTCGTCGGGGAGAATGAGGGTCGACTCTTTCAGGATCATGTCGCCGGCGTCGAGTTTCGGGACGATGTGCATCAGGGTGATGCCCGAGTGCGTGTCACCATCCCGAATCGCAGCCTGGATGGGCGAAGCCCCGCGGTGTCGGGGGAGGAGGGACGCGTGCAGATTGACGCAGGCTCTCGTCGGGGTGGAAATGACGACCTTCGGGAGGATTTGGCCGTAGGCCATGACCACGGCGAGGTCGGGGCGAAAGGCGGCGAACTCCGTGATAGCCTCTTCATTTCCCCGCAGGATCTCGGGCTGCCGCACCGGGATACCGTGCGCCGCCGCGAGAACCTTGATCTCCGGAGCGGTGAGGACCTGCCTGCGGCCGACCGGTTTGTCGGGCTGGGTGTAGACCGCGACGACTTCATGACCGTCGGCCCCGCTCGACTGGTGCTCGATGAGCCATTGCAGAGTGGGGAGGGCGATGTCCCCGGTTCCCATGAAAACGATACGCATACTTCCGCTACTCAAGGGCCGGAGAGAGTAAGGTCAAAAGAAATATGCCACTCCGCGATGGCTTGCAATCCGCCCGTGTCGGGTTAAAAAGGGGAGGGGATTCCCCCCCCCTCTTCCACTGCCACTTTTGATTCGAAGTATGAAAGGATTTTTCGCCACCCTCCTCGTTGTTTGCGGTCTCCTCGCCGCCGGCTTCTTTTTGTACGAGCCATATCTCAAGCCGCTCGTTGATCGATTCCGCTCGGGGGATGCCATGACGGACAGCGACAGGATCATCGAAAATGACACGCCCCGTCCCGCTCAGACCAATTCCCCGGCTCCCTCGACGGCTGGATCGAAGGCCGCCCCGCCGGCTGCGAAACCCGTCGCCGCTGCCCCCGCGCCGGTCGCCCCGAAGCCCAAGTCAGAGCTCGAGCAACTCCTCGAGGCCCGTTATCCCATGCCGCAGATATTGCCGCTGCTGACGATCGTCGATCAATGGCGCAGCGTCCCGCAGAACGCCTTCCCCGCCGAGGTCACAGCGAAGGAGACGATCGCTTTTGAACTCGTCATCAATGGCCAGGTCGCCGGTTCGAGCAATGTCTCTCCCGGCACCCCGCTCAAGCCGGTGAGGCTCGCTGGTGACCAGATCGTCGTCGCCAGCCTCGCCGACCCGACCATGAGCACGCAGCTCGCCTTGGACAAAACCGACTTCCGCGAGCGGATTGAGGCCCGCTACGCGCAGTTCGTCGCGGCGAAAACGGCAGACGTCGTGGCGAAACGGGACCGGGCTCGCAAGCTCATCGAGGCAGACCCCGCGCGTCTTGCCCTGCTCACCGGCGAGGCGGCGGCTCCGGCAGCGGCCGGCTCGAAAGATGATCCGCGCTTCGCCGCCGTGAAGGAGAGTCTGCGTCAGGGCGAGGCCGCGAGCGTCACTCTCGAGGAGGCGCTCGCTTTCCGATGGAACGGATCCGAGAAAGTGGGCGGCGAATACGAGGGTTCCTACGACACCGTGACGGTGAATTTCGAAGTGGCGACCATCTTCGGCCGATTCCCTGCAGAGTACAAGGCACTGCTGAAGGGCGGGCGGGTTTTTGCCTGGATCGATCCCATTACGGAGGACCGGCTCTGATGTATGGCCTCTCCCGGCTCCCGGCGGTCGCGGCTCTGCTCATCCTGGCGGGTCCGGCGGTGTTGCGGTCCGACGAGCCGATCGCGCCGATCCCGAGACTGCTGCCTCCTCCAGGTACGGTCGAGCTGCCCGCAGAGCTGAAAGCCGATCTGGAGGCCCGCGTCACCGCCTACGCGGATCGAATTTGGGAGATCGAGCACAAGACCCATGTGGCCGACATCGCCGCCCTCGTGAAGGCGGTCGACTTTGCCCTGCGGTACAACGAGTTTTACTCGGAAAAAGAAATCCCGCTCGCGGCGGATCTGCTCGACCTCGCCGACCGGCGCTACCAGTCACTCGACGAAGAGGATGCCCGCCCCTGGCTGGCGGAGAAAGGCCTCGTCATTCGCGGCTACCGCTCGCAGATCGATGACTCCTACCAGCCCTACGGCCTCGAAGTCCCCGAAACGCTCGACCTCACCCGACCCGTCCCGCTGCTCGTCTGGCTCCACGGACGCGGCGACAAGACGACCGACCTCCACTTTCTTGCGCATTGCCGCACGAAGAGCCAGGCCTTCGGCGGGTTCGTCAAAGACCAGCAAGAGGCCATCATCCTTCATCCTTTCGGGCGGCACTGTGTCGGGTGGAAGCACGCCGGGGAGATCGACGTCTTCGAGGCGATCGCGGCGGTCAAAGCGGACTATCCGATCGACCCCGACCGCATCATCCTCGCCGGCTTTTCCATGGGTGGCGCGGGGGCCTGGCACATCGGCGCGCACTATCGTGACCAGTTCTGCGCGATCCACACCGGGGCGGGTTTTGCCGAGACGAAAGAGTACAACAACATCCGCCCCGAAAATTTCCCGCCCGACTACGAGCAGACTCTCTGGAAAGTCTACGATGTGCCGAACTACGTGCGGAATTTCCTGAACGGACCGCTTCTCTCCTACTCGGGAGCCGATGACAAGCAAAAGGCCTCGGCCGATCTCATGGCCCGCGAATTGGCGAAGGTGGGACACAGCCTGCGTCATGTCATCGGTGCGGGCATGGGGCACAAATACAACGAGGAATCGGTCGAAGAGATCCGTCTCTGGCTCACCGAATCGTGGGCGGCGGGACGGGGGCTCCCTGCTCGGCGAATCGAGTGGCAGACGCCGACGCTGCGCTATCCCGGCTATGACTGGATCCGATTCACCGGACTCGTCAAGCATTGGGAGAATGCGGAGGCCACCGCCGTCAGGGACGAAGGGAAAAAAGAGATCGCCATCGAACTCAGCGGCGTCAGGGCCTTCGAGATTTCGATGGGGCCTCGCGAAAATCTCGCGGGGACCTCGCTTCGCATCGGAGAGGAAACCCTCCGCGTAGACGATCCCGGCTTTCCGGTGAACTCCGTCTCCCTCATTCGGGCAGCGGGAGGAGAGGGGAAATGGACCTGGGGCGAACCCTCGCAAAACACAAAAAGGCGGGGCGTGCAGGGGCCTATCGACGACGCCTTCCTCTCCCGCTTTGTCGTCGTCGCGCCCGACCTGCTTCCCTCCGGCGAAAAGGCGGCGCGCTGGCTCGACTTCGAGCTGAACCACTTCCGCGAACGCTGGCGCACCCTCATGCGCGGAGAGTTGCCCGAGAAGTCCGCCGACGAAGTCGATTCGGACGACATCGCAGACGCCAACCTCATCCTCTGGGGAGATCCCGCGACCAATCCCCTCATCGCCGAGATCGCATCAAAGCTGCCGGTGCAGTGGGGCGACGGATCCTTTACCCTGCGCGGCGAGACCTACACGACGGCGGATCACGTCCCGGTCCTCATTTTCCCCAATCCCCTCAACCCGGATCGCTACGTCGTCATCAACAGCGGTCTGACCTTTCGTGAAGGGCACGACAAGACCAACTCCCAGCAGAATCCCAAGCTGCCCGACTGGGCCGTCATCGGGCTCGACCGCGACCCCGATGCGCTCGCTCCCGGCCGTGTCGTGAAGGCCGGATTCTTCGACGAGGCCTGGAAATAGAACCGGGAACGCATGATCGCTTTTTCCCATTCCGGCCATGACTACGGCGTTCTCGTCTCACGGTGGCAGGCCCTCGCGGTGCGACTCGATCTGAAATTATCGGTGCTCTGCGAAGCGGGCACTTATCCCGTCATTGTCCTCGAGAATGCGCAGGCTATCGCCGGGGAACCCGACGGGGTCTACCTCAGTGCCGGCGTCCACGGTGACGAATGTGCGCCGCTGTGGGGGCTCCTGCACTGGGCCGAGAGCGAGCCGGCCATCCTGCGGACGCGGGCTGTCGTGATTTTCCCCTGCCTCAATCCCCATGGTCTCGTCGAGAACACGCGGCGCGATGAAAATGGGGTCGATCTGAACCGCTGTTTTGAAAATCTCGAGTGTCCTCTCGTCCGCGCCTGGACTGACTTCCTCGACGGGCGGCGCTTCGCTCTGTCCCTGAATCTGCACGAGGACTACGACGCCGGCGGCATCTACCTCTACGAACTCGCCCGGGACGAATCGCGAGGAGAGTCGCTGCTCGCCGCCTGCGAAGAGATCATCCCGCGGGAAATGGCCAGCACCGTCGACGGATCTGACTTTCATCGCGGGCTCCTCACCCGCAGCGGCGACCTCGAAAAAGTGGTCGAAGAGGATCTTGGCGGCGGCTATCCCGAGGCGATCCTCCTCTTCCTCCGCTACAGCCGCGACTCCTACACCTTCGAGACACCGAGTGAGCAGGACCTCGCTACCCGCATCCGGGCGCACGAGGAATTCATAAGCGCTGCGCTCAGGGAACCGGGCGATCCGCCCGCAGGTCCGGACTGACCCGAGTCCGCCGAAAACAGTGAGTCCGCCGAACACGGACGCCCCGGCGGTGCGTCCCTACCGAAACAATACGAGGCCAAAGATTGGACGGCAGCAAAATCCGCTTATTTCCGTGCCATTGCGGCCTGACCTGATCAGACCGATCAATTCTTCAGCAGCCCGCGAGCGACGAGATTGTTGAGACGGCGGGACACCGAGACGACGCCGTCGATGACCGCTTCGCTGTAGGTGCGACCGTCGCGGGTGTCGATGCCGTGTCCGGGATCGAGCTGGCGCAGCCCCTCGAGGGCGGGGTCTTCGTGGTGGAAAAGCTCGACGAAGACATATTCCAGTTTCCCCGTCTTCGCGGCAGCTGCGAGCAGCGCCCCGATCCAGCCATCGTCAGTGCTGAGACAGCCCCGGGTCGTCTTTGCCGAGGCGTGGAACATGCCCATCTCATCTGCGGCGGCGATTTCAGCGATGAGCGCCTCATTCTCCGGGATGCTGAGGGTCGAGTCCCCACAATGCGCGGCATCGATCATGATTTTGAAAAACTTCGTACCGAGTTCGGCATTGGCCGCCTTCACAAACTCCCAGCACTTCTGCACGTCGGTGAACGTCTGGAACTCGCCTCCGCGGAGGAACTCGATGTGCCAGTTCTTCACACAGCTATTGGCGATATCGGCCTCGCGATAGGCGCGGCAGTGGGCTTTGGCATTCTGGGCCACGGCCGCCTCGAAGTCGGCTCCGGTCTTCGGCGTCGCGCCGGGTTTCATCCACTCTTCGATCGAGGTCGAAGCGACCTGGGTGATCCCGTACTTTTTTGCCACCTCGATCCCGGCCACGAGCATCCCTACGACGGCATCTTCATCGGCAGGGTCCATCGGATTGGCGCCGCCCACCATCATGATGAGGTGCACCTCGAGCCCGAGGGCACGAAGACCGCTGATGAGCTCGTCCATGTCGCCTGCATGGACACCGGGGAAAACGGTGATCTGGGCACTCTGGATCTTTACCGGCGACGCCTCCGTCAGCGCCGTCATCTCCGCGACGATGAGGAGAACGCCGTCTTCCCCCCGCGGGAGACGACCGTCGCCGTCAGGGACGAGCCCGCCGATAAACTTGATGTGTGTCGGGACCACGCCAAGCTCCACGTTTGTCTTCAGAGAAATCGATTCAGCCATGGGATCTGATCAGCGGGGATTTTCGGAAAGAGGGATTCTGCCTCAGGCGAGAGCCGGTTGCAGATTGCGCATCAGAGAAATCTGCTGGCCCACTTCGGCACCGATTTGACGCCAGTGCTTGAGTTTTTCCCCCGAGATCTTGATTTGTTCGCTGACAGCTTTTTCGAGTTCCAGGTAGCTTTCACTGAGCTGCTCGGAAAGTTCGAGGAGGGTGTCGTAGGCTTCCCGGCGGGTCGGACAGGCGATCTTCCAGGTGCCGCCGGTGGCGATCTGGGCTTCGACGCGCGCCCTCATTTCACGTAGCTCAGCGAGCACGATCTTCTCCTCCGGGACGCGACGGAGTTCCGTCGCCAGACCGAGCTTGGAGAGCGTCCAGATGGCCCATTTCGTCGGATCCCACTGCCAGGGCTTCACCCCGTTGCGGTAGTCGTGCTGAAAGGAGTGGTGGTAGTTGTGGTAGCCTTCGCCGAAGGTCGGGATCGCCATGATCCAGCTGTCGCGGGCGCTCGTTCCCGAATCGTAGGGCTGGTTGCCGATCGTGTGGCAGAGCGAATTGATGAAAAAAGTGCAGTGCTGCACGCAGACGAGACGGGTCACCCCGGCGATGAGAAAGGCCCCGAGAGCGGAGACCCAGCCGCCGTAGAGAAAGCCGAGCACGGCGGGGAGGACGAGGCCGACGAGCATACCGATGCGCTGGTGGTGCTTGTGCTGCCAGATCACGAGCGGGTCCTTCTTGAGATCGGCTACGTTGGCGAGGGGACGGGGGTAGAGCTTGAAGAAGATCCAGCCCATGTGCGCCCAGAAGAAGCCGCGGGAGATGCTGTAGGGGTCGTCGTCCTCATGATCGACGTGCTTGTGGTGCTCGCGGTGGTCCGAGGCCCAGTCGAGGGCAGAGTCCTCGAAAGCGCTCGCTCCGAAGAGGAGGGTCGTCAGTTTCACCGCCTTGCCGGCCTTGAAAGCCTTGTGGGCGAAGAGACGGTGGTAACCGAGGGTGATGCTCATCCCCGTGACAATAAAGTAAAAGACGAACAGGGCCACCTGGAAGAAATCAATCCCGAAGTGATAGATGTAGATCGGGGTGCCGATGAGAGCGGTGAAGAAGGTGACAATGAGAAAGATACTGGATACCCAGTTGATGCGGTCTAGCGGCAGTTTTGGAATCATACAAATTTTAATAGAAGGAGATACGTTCTTCGAACGAAAATAGAAAGGCGTGAAAGGGTTTGCCCAAAATGCCCCCGGACGGACGAACCGCACGGGGGCTGAAAGATCAGGTAATCTGAGGGATTAGAGGCTGCGATAGCGTTTGCCACCGCCGCGGTCATCACGATCACCCCGGTCTCCGCGATCACCCCGGTCCCCGCGATCACCACGGTCATCACGACCGCCGCGATCATCATGATCTCCGCGAGGGCGTCCACCGCCACCGCCACCGCCACTGCCACTGCCACTGCCACTGCGGGGAGGACGACCACCGCCACCGCCGCCGCCATCAGTAGCGCGGCGATCTTCTGCCTCGCGAACGCGTAGATTCCGGCCTCCGAGGTCAGCCCCGTCGAGTTGAGCGACCGCCGCCTCTCCCATCTCGCGACTGGAGAGGGTCACGAAGGCAAAGCCGCGTTGCCGACCAGTCTCCCGGTCGAGGGGCATGTGTAGATCGACAATGGGCTCGTATGCCGCGAGAACTTCGCGAAGGTCGGATTCCGTAGAGTCGTAAGACAGATTTCCAATATACAGTTTCATCAATTCTAAACCGGTTGCTGGTCCTCAGTTTTCCAGGCAGCTGCATCTCTGTCCGGGAAAAACGGGTGACCGTGGTCAGAATCGAATTGCCAGGGAGTGATCATAGATGCCCGGGAAGGTCCATTACTAGGGTTCCTCATTTTTAAGAAAAACCAACTTGTTTCCAAGAAAATATTGCGCCAAAAGGCCGATTTTTTGGGACGCGAAAGCGCCCCCAGCTTAGACGAGACCAAGGACGATGTCCATGCGGCGGGCGATGTCGGCGAGGCGTTCGCGGTTGCCCCCGGCGACCTCGGCGGCGGCCCAGCCTTCGTAGTCGATCGCGACGAGTGCTTTCCGCACTTCTTCCCAGTTGATCGTGCCATCCCCGAGTTTTGAACCGAACCCGGCGCCGAGTCCTTCGCTGCGGTGTTTACGCTCGTCCCATTCCTTCACATCGAGCTTCCCGATGCGGGGTCCGAGGATCTCGATCCAGTGTTCCGGCACGCCCCAGCGGACGTTGTTCCCGATATCGAAATAGGCCCCGAAATTCGGGTGGTCGATCTCGTCGACGTACCGCTCCATGTCAAAAGCGCTGATGAGAAAGCTCGCCCAGACATTCTCGATGAGGATTTTGACCCCGTAGCTCTCAGCCGCCGCCAGACCCTTGCGCAGGATCGCCTGGGTCCCCGTCCAGCTTTCCATGAGCGGGCGCTTCTGGTCATAGCGGGCCACGAAGAGCACTGAAGAGGCCCCGACATCGTGAGCGAACTTCACCGCCGTCTCGAGATCGGGATTGTCCGCGTTGACGATGCCGTGGACTTCGAGTCCCGATTTGTCGATCGCCTCGAGATAGGACTTCAGCTCGGTATGGTCTCCGGTTCTAAGCTCGGTGCCGTCGAAGCCGACCTCTTTCAGCATTTTGAACTGATCGACGAGGGACAGGTCCGGCTCTTTGACCATGTTGAATTTCAGCCCCTTCTTGATGCGGCCGGTCAGTTTCGTGACCGTGGCGGGGGCGGCAGCGGCGGCATCTCCCGAGACGGCCGGAGCGGCCTGCGCGAGAAGAGTGGGGGAGAGGGCGGAGGCACCGAGGACCGGTGCGGTGCGGGCGAAGAAATGGCGTCGATTCATGTGCCGCTATCAATGCAGAGACCCGCCCCGCCCGTCAATCAGGAAAGCGCCGTGATCGGGGGAGGGTGGGGCGCTGGTGTCTCAATAAAGAAGCGTCCAGGGAGCGTCGGGGAATTTTTCGGCGGCTTCCATGCGGGCCCCGATGTCGCCGGAGAATCCCCACGACATCACCTGCCACTTGCCTTCGGAGTCTTTCTTGAGCAGGGCAAAAAGATCGAGTTCGAGCTGGAAGGCCGCGTTCTCATTTTCGGGGGCGGTGCCGTCTTTCGTCGCAACACTGCCGCTGAAGCTGGCCCAGCCCGCGTGCGCACGGAGGTCGCCGGTGAACTCGACCGCCTTGCCGGCGTGGGCGGCGACGGGCCCGCGCATCGCGTCCATGATCGCCTTGCGTTCCGGCGTGCCGGGGGCGGGACTGGCGACCGTGATCCGCTCGAGTTTTTTTTCAAAGGTGACTTTGCCGGGGGCCTTCAGCTTCAGCAGACCGCCGCCGCCCTCGATCAGTTCCCCCTCGCCGATCGAGAGCGTCTCTCCGTCGAGCTTGAGGACGACTTCCTCGGATTGCTCTGACCCCTCGATCGTGTACTGGTAAATGGCGGTGATGAGTCCGTCTTTGATCGTGCCGGAGAAGGTGCCCTCGGCGCCGTGGACCTCGCCCGTCGGGATCCAGAATTTCGAGCCGTAGACCTCTTCGCCCTCGATCGAGAGGACCACGCGGGTCGCCTCTTCGGGGCTATTGAGTTCGTAGAAGACCGTGTCGGCAAAAGCGTTGCAGCCGAGGATCGAGATGAGGAGGAGAGCGAGTGTGGTTTTCATGAGGTGGAGCGGAAGACGGCACCTTCGCTCTTCAGGCGATGATGTCATGGATCACTTTGGCTTCGTCGGTGACACCGGTGAGGCGGTAGTCGAGACCGGCGTAGCGGTAGGTGAAGGTGGAGTGGTCGAAACCCAGCAGGGCTAGGATCGTCGCGTGCAGGTCGCGCACGTGGACGGGATCCTCGACGGCGGCGAAGCCGAACTCATCGGTAGCGCCGTGGACATGGCCGCCTTTGACCCCGCCGCCGGCGAGCCAGGTGGTGAAACCGTAGTGATTGTGGTCGCGGCCGCGCTGTTTGCCGGCGTTGCTGCCGGGGGTGGGAAGTTCCACGGCGGGGGTGCGGCCAAATTCACCGCCCCAGATGAGCAGGGTCTCGTCGAAAAGGCCGCGCATTTTGAGATCCGTCATGAGGGCGGCGATGGGTTGGTCGGTGCGCCCGGCGAGGGGCTTGTGTTCGAGGATCTCGTCGTGGTTGTCCCAGGGCTGGCCGTCGCCGCTCCAGAGTTGGATGAAGCGCACGCCGCGTTCGAGGAGACGGCGGGTGATGAGGCACTGCCGGGCGAAGGCGCCCTCGCCTCCGGGCTTGGTGCCATACATCTGATGGACCCACTCGGGCTCTTTGCTGATGTCGAAGGCGTCGCTGGCCTCGACCTGCATGCGGTAGGCGAGTTCGTAGCTTTGGACGCGGGCCTCGAGCTGCGCGTCATCCTGACGGGCGGCGAGGTGGGCCTCGTTGAGCTCGGCGAGCAGATCGAGCTGACGTCGCTGTTGCTTGCGATCGAGGGTGGGGTTTTTGATGAACTCGACGAGCTTGTCGACCGTCTCGTGGTTGGTGTTGATGTAGGTGCCCTGGTAAGCGCTCGGGAGGAAGGCGGATTGCCAGTTTTTGGTGCGGCGGATCGGCATGCCGCCGGGACACATCGCGATGTAGCCGGGGAGGTTCTGGTTTTCGCTGCCGAGGCCGTAATTGACCCACGATCCGAGACTGGGGCGGTGGAGGCGGGATTCCCCGCAGTTCATGAGACCGAGGGAGGGCTCGTGATTGGGGACGTCGGCGTGCATCGAGCGGATCACGCAGATGTCGTCGGCGTGCTGGGCGACGTTGCGGAAGAGTTCGCTGATCTCGAGCCCGCTCTTTCCGTATTTTTCGAATGTAAAAGGCGAGGCGAGGCCGGCCCCGGTGGGGCGTTCGGTTTTGAGGAGGTTGGGCAGCGCCTTGCCGTCATGCTTCGTGAGCATGGGCTTGGGATCGAAGGTATCGACGTGCGAAGGCCCGCCGTTCATGAAAAGGTGGACGACACGTTTCGCCTTCGGGACAAATCGGGGACTGCGGACGGCGAGCGGATTGAGGGGCGCAGCCCCGGCCGACCCGGTCCCGAGAAGATTGCCGAGGGCGAGGGAGCCGAATCCCATGCCGACGCGGGTCAAGAGCTCACGGCGGGTCAGGAAGTGGTGCTCGAGCTTGGGATTGTGATCGTGGAGTGACATGGGAAAGGGGATGGGTAGGAGTTCGAATGGCAGGGCCCCGGTTCAATCGACGAATTGGAACTCGTTGCTGATCATGAGGACGTGGGCGAGCTGGGAAAGCGGGCTTTGCGGGCGGGGGAGATTGAGGGGCCATTTGCCGGCGCTCAGGAAGTCGCGGGCAGAGTCAGACCAGAGCACGTAGGGCGCACCGGGGCTGTCCTGAATCTCAATGCGTGGCGTCCAGCTGTAGGAGTCGCTGTTCTCGTTGCCTCCGGGTCCGGCGGCGAAGGTGAGGATGTCACCGGCTTTCACCGCCAGGTTTTCGAAGCGGAACTCGTGGGCTTTTTCCGGCAGAATCAGTTTTTCCTGGAGCAGTCCGGTGCGGCTGTGAATGACCCGGGTCTGGATGCCGTCGCCTGCCTTGGTGGCGTGTTGGAAGGGGGCGATGACGCGAAGGGTGGCGTCGAGGGGCGCGACCCAGCGGAGGACATTGGCGGTTTTGCCGCCTCCGGTGTGGCCGCTCATCCGGGTGCCGCTGAGCTGCCAGTGGAGGTAGCCGCGCGCGGGATCCGGAAATGTCTCACTGACGCTCCATCTCGTTCCCTTTTCCTTCGATTGGTGAAAGTGTTTGAAGGGGGTGAAATCTCCCACTTGGAGAGGGGTTCCGGGGCTGGCCGGGGAGACATCGGCGAAGCCGTATTGCCAAGTGTAGGGAGTGCCGGTCTGGAGCCCGGCGGCGTCGTCGATGAAGTGGGCGGCAACCTCGATTTCCTTTTCCGACGGGTCGCGCAGGAGAACCCGCCGGTAGACGGTTTTGAGAGATTCGGAATCGATTTTGCCCTTCGGCACGGGGACTTTTTGAGCGATGCGATCCGACTGGTCGCGGGCGAAAGGGCTGTTGATGAGGAAGAGGGCCTGTTGCGGCACGGTCGTGTCGGAGCGGACCGGGCTGTGGGTGTCCGGGTTGGCGAAGTCGAAGACCGCCGGGACGGATTCCTGTTGAAAGCGGTCAACGAAGAGGTAGACGCTGCGACGGGTGTCAGCAGCTTTGTCCGTGAAGAGGGTTGGACGGCCGCCCATGCTCGCGGGAACGAGGGACTCGCTCGTTTGCAGCATGGTGTCGCGCATGGACTCGTAGTCGAGACGGCGGCGGTTCTGATGCGTGAGCAGTTCGTTCTCGGGGTCTTTTAAATCTTTGTCAGGGGTGGTGGTGGAACTCTGTTGCCAGGTGCGGGAGTTGAGGATGTGCCGGTGCAGGTTCTTGAGGGACCAGCCCTCGTCCATGAAAGTGGCCGCGAGGTGGTCGAGGAGGGCGCGCTGAACGGGTTCGGAAGTCTCGACGCCGAAGTCGCTCGTTTGGCTGACGAGAGCGTTGCCAAAGTGCTGCGCCCAGACGCGGTTGACGATGACGCGGGCGGTCAGCGGGTTGTCACGGTTCGTCATCGCCCGGGCCAGTTCGAGGCGTCCGCTGCCTTTGGTAAATGTCTCACCACCAAACATCGTGAGATAGCCGCGCGGCGCCGGATCGCCGCGCCGGCCGACGTTGCCGCGGATCATGATCCGCTCGTCGCGGGGTTGTTCGCGGTCTTTCATGGCCATGGCCCGTCGCGGGGCGCCGGGAGACTCGAGATCAAGTTTGTTGATTTTGTTTTCGAGTTTGACCATCTCGAGACGGTCCTTCTGAGTGAAGAAGCGGTGGATGTCGCCGACATTGACACTCATGGGGGACTTGCTGTCCATGAGGAGGGCCCGGACCGCCTGCCAGTCCGGATTGTCGGGCTCGTCGCCGCTCATGCAGGTCACGAAGATGTCGGAATAAAGCCGGGCGACATCGTCGAAGGACTTGGGGGCGGGGCGTTTTGCAAGCTCGTTGCGGACCACCGGATTGACAGGGCTGTCGGCTTTGGCGAGTTCGGCGCTGATGACCGCCGCTTTGGCCGCGAATTGGTCGTCAGGCAGTTCAGCAAATTTTTTCCAGGCGAGCAGCACCGGGTGCGGAATGTCACCGGCGGTGTGGACTTTGAAGAGATCGACGAAGCTGAGAGCGATGCGGTCACGAAGCTCGGCCTTGCCCGCTGCCCCGCGGAACTGTTCGTCCGCCATCGCTCCGGCCTTGCGCACGAAGGAGAGGTAGACACGGAGCCGCTCGGCGTTGCGAAGTTCGTCGTAGACCTGCTCGTGCATTTGCAGTTTTTCCTTTTCGACCTCGGCGACACCGGTGTTGTAGGCCTCTACAGCCGCCGTATCGTCAGGATATCCGATGATGGGAAGCTGGGCGGGGATCTCGCTGGAGCTGAAGATGCTGAAGAGCGCGTAGTAGTCCTTCGTCGGGATGGGGTCGTATTTGTGATCGTGACAGCGGGCGCAGGAGACGGTGAGACCGAGGATGCCGCGGCTGACGACGTCGATGCGGTCATCGGTCTGGAGAATCGTATCACCCTGGAAGGAGTCGTTGACCGTGAGAAAGCCGAGGGCCGCGAGCGAAGGATCGCCTTTACCGGCCTCGACGAGGTGGTCGGCGGCAAGTTGTTGAATGATAAACTCGTCGTAGGGGAGGTCTTCGTTGAGGGCATTGATGACCCAGTCACGATAGGTGTAGGCGTGGGGATAGCGAATATCGACGCCGCCGGCGCGGTAGCCCTCCGTGTCGGCGTAGCGGGCGACATCGAGCCAGTGGCGGGCCCAGCGGACACCGTATTGCGGCGAGCTGAGGAGTTCGTCGATCAGTGTGGCGGGAGCCTCGGGTGAGGGATCGCTGATGAATTTCTGAAGATCCGCGTAGGTGGGGAGGAGTCCGGTCAGGGTGAGGTGGAGCCGTCGGCCGAGGGTGGCCCTGTCCGCAGCAGGGGCGAAGGAAAGGCCCGCTTCGGCCTGCTTCGCGGCGACAAAGGTATCGAGAGGGGTTCCCGCGTCAGGAATCGCCGGCTTTTCCGGATGTTCGATCTTCTGAAAAGACCAATGGGATTCCCATGCGGGTTTTTCACTATGGTCGGCGGGTTCTTTTTCGGCGGGCCATGGCATGCCCATGACGATCCATTTTTCGATATTGGCAATGTCGGCGTCACTGAGCTTATTGCCCTTTTTCGGCATGGCCTGGGCACCTTCCTCGTGCTTGATGGCTTTGAGAAGTTTGCTGGCAGCCGCATTGCCCGGAGTCGCGACGAGGCCGTAGTCAGAGCCGCGCAGGATGCCGGCGTGGGTGTCGAGGCGCAGGCCATTTTCATGGCGGTGACCGCCGTGGCAATCGTAGCAGTTGGTCGCGAGGACAGGCCGGACGTGTTTTTCAAAGAACTCGATTTGATCGGCCGGGAACGTTTTCGGTGCCTCGGCCGCCTGCGAAGAAGCCAAGGGAAGCGAAGCGCAGACGACGAGGGTGGCACTGAGGAGGTCGAGAAATGAGGAAGGACGAAAGGTCATGAGGAGGCTGCGTCACAAGGAAAATCTAGCACAAATCGCGGATTTTTCAGGGGACGGGATGCGGTAAGGTCGCGAAGAAAGAGGCGGGAGACACCCGCCTTGAGACACCCACATTGACAAGGGTTTCAAAACTTGGTCCTGTTTTCATCGTGAGCCTGCCATACAGAAATACGGACGACGACGTCCTCGCGATTCGTTCGTTCGGCATTGTTCATTATGTGTTTCCCCTCTTGGGCGGCCTCAGGGCCATTCATTTGCCGGGTCATACGGCGGGACACACGGGATACTTTTGCGAATCACGCGGATGGCTCTTTAGCTGCGATCTCTTCGCGAGTTTCGGTCCCTTTTCCCACCGCCCACCGGTGTTTTTTAACGAGAACTCGGCGTCAGCAAGACGGTCCATCGACAAGGCGTTATCTTTGGATCTGCGGGGAGTCCTGCCCCATCATTGCCGGCAGGCGTCGCCGGAGGCGCAACTGGAGCGGTTGCGGCGTCTGGGGACCACGAGTTGAATTAAGGGGACGCTGCGGGGTCTTTCCCCCGGCGGATTCGTCACTTTTCCAGCGGATTCACCAGCTCAAGAAATCGGAACTTCAAGAAATCCGTATCGGCACTGTAGAGCCGGTTCACTCCATGCTGGTGGAGAAGCGCTGCGAGATGGGCGTCTGGCACGAGGTTCCCACGAACGACGATTCCCTTGGTCGCCGCCTCGTAGTGATCCGTGAAATCATCCTCTTCTCCGATCAGATGAACCCGCGGCAAGTCCATGAGACCGCGCAGATTGGTCCAAGCCGTCTCGGGTGAAAGGGGGCGCTGAAAAATCGACGGGTGGGTCGCGATGCGCAGGTAGGCAAAGACCGTCGGCCAGGCGAGGCAACAGAGGTCGGGATCGCGAGCCCTGTCGAGCACAAATGCTTGCGCTGCCGTATATTCAGGACACGAGGCATTGCTCGCGTAGAGGAGAAGATTGGCGTCGATTGAATAACTCATGCTTCGTCGAGAGCACGGAAAAGGGCCTCTTTGTCAGCGATATCGACCTTCGCCCCCATGTCCGCAGCGTTCCAGGTAAGCTCCACTCGGGCGGCTTTCCCTCGCTCCTCGCGCTGGCGCAATGCTTCTGCGAGCAGGCGCGAAGCGATCTCCCCGAGGGTGGCCTTCTCTTCCCGCTGCAGTCGTTTCAAACCCTCCAGGACGGGTTTTTCAAGGTCGAGAGTGGTTCTCATGCATCAGATGTTACAAGATTCTGCATCAGATGTCAAACTTGCTCGGAACATGGCTTGCAGTGGCGGCATGCCGACTCAATTTGCCGGGTTTCCAGAGGCATCGACGATTCGCAACGTCGTGAACACTACTCGTAGCTCTCCATTTTTCATTTTTTCCGCCCACGATACGGTTTGCCCATCCCAAACGGTCAACCGGGCGGAGGGTTCGGGGGAATCGCCGGCCTGAAAGAGCTTCTCTCCCTGCGCGGGAAAATAGAGTTCGAGATCGACGGAGTATTCGCCAAATGATTGCACGACTCCCCAGCGTTTTCCCCCTTCTTGCACGAGCACGGGTTTGCCCGATGTAACCTTTGCAAGTGGTGCTTGATGAAATGTGATTCCTCTTTTCACGAGGTCATCTCGGACTTTCTGATACTGCGGTTCCGTGAAGACTCCTGAAATGCCGCTAGAGAGTAAGGAGTCGTTCGGAGCCGATGCGACGGGCGGATGCCGGAGTTCCTCGATCAGCGCCTCCCGCGATTCCAGCTGGCGAATTCCCGGTGCGGTCGATTGCACGACCGGATTCACATCCAAAGATCCAAATTTCGCAGCTGGGAGCATCTCCTCGGAGAAGATAGCCTCTTCAATCTGGATAGAAAGGAGCGGCTCCCTATACGGCTTGAGGCGGTTGAGGATTTCGAGAATCTTCGATTGCTGCGCTCGCTCGGCGCGAACGGTGAGCTGCGAGGTCTTCTGATCGAATTTCACTGCCGCCCCTTCCGGAAATGCGACGCCCGCTCGTTCAAAGGCTCCTTGATAGGCCGACTCTTCCAAGATCGCACTCGATCGATCCAACCGTGCGAGTTGCTCCCAAAAGAATCCTGGTATCGAATAGACTTCGGAATACAGATCCTCTTCCGCATGGGATAAGGACATGGCCGTGAGGAGGCATGAGAGAAGTAGGTGCTTCATCGCGCGATGAGTACACAGATCGGATCATCGGTGTCAATGCGGAAGTGCCCCGACATGCGGAAGTGCCAACGCGCGGCGCGAGATTTCGGGAGGTAGGGCGAGGCGTCCCTGCCGAGCCGTCTTGGAAAGGTCGACCCGCCGGACCGACGCAGCGGCTCACCGGGACGGTTCGCCCTACCAGATTCAGCCAAGACGCGAACATCGCCTTCCCTATTCCGCCGGAGTCTCCAGAGGAAAAATCCGCACCTCGCGCCCGGTCACCTGATACCGGCACTGCGCGAGCGACGCGATGTAGCGCAGCGCTTCGGAGGCGGGGACATTCGTGAGACTTAGGGTTATCTGCGTGGCGAGTGTTTCCTCCGACACATCGAGGAGGAAGATCGGTCCTGCAAGGTGGCGATCGACGTCGCCAAAGGCGCATCTTTGAAATCGATACCGGGCAGAATGAGGGTCTTCAGCAGTTCCTCGGCCTCGCGACGAGGCTCGGTCCATTCGTGCTTCGGGAGGATGGCGCTCCTCGAAATGTATTCCAGCCTGCCAGAACTGAAGGTCGAAGATCAATCCAATAAAAAAGACAGCGGCGAATGAGAAGAACCCGAATAGAATCTGATTGGATGTTCGCATCGGAAGATTTTTCCCTAAACAGATCCTACGATGCGGCGCTTTCGTGGAGCAAGTTTCAATTCCGCCCGCGACGCTATTTCCCGGCGGATTCGAAGGGATGTTCGTCGGTGCGACGACGGCCCGAGCGGATCTGCACTATTCTGCCTGCTGCTCCCGCGATGATAAGACCCGAGAGGATCATGACTTCCTCAAATACAAATCCGGAACAGACCACCACGCCGAGGGAGGTAAAGAGCAAAAGAATCTGCAGGAATCGTGACAACGAAGGTCATTGGACGGGATCGGCGATCATGAATCAAGGAAAATTGAAATTGCGCCAGGTTTTTTCAATCCCTGAATCCTGAATCCTGAATCCTGAATCCTGAATCCTGAATCCCTGAACCCCTGAACCCCTGAACCCCTGAACCCCTCAAGCTCCTCACCCCACCACCCCATCCCGCGTCCGCTCCCCGTTCAGCATCCGCCAGACCCCTCGCGGATTCGCATTCTGCAACTCAATCGGCAGCATCGTGTCGGGCCAGTCCTGGTAGCAGACGGGGCGGATGAAACGGCTGACGGCGCGGGTACCGATGCTGGTGAAATGGCTGTGCGTCGTGGCCGGGTAGGGACCGCCGTGGTGCATGCTGTGGCAGACTTCGATGCCGACGGGGTAGCCGTTGAAGATGAGGCGTCCGGCCTTGCGCTGGAGCGTGGTGACGAGCTCCCGGTAGTCGGCGAGGTCGGTCTCAGTGCCGTGGATCGTGGCGCTGAGGGAGCCCTCGAGCTTTTCCGCGATGGCGATCATGTCATCGGGTGAACCGCAGCTCACGAGGGTGGAGACGGGGCCGAAGAGCTCATTCAAGAGGGTCGGGTCACCGAGCAGACCCTCCCGGGTGGTGCGGAAGAGGTAGGCGGCGGCCTCGGACTTGGCAGGGTCGGCGGCGGTGGCGGAGCGTCCGAGGAGCTCGACGGACTCGCGCTCGAGGAGGTCGGCGATCCCGCTCTCGTAGGCGCTGTGGATGCCGGCGTGCAGCATTGTGGCCGGGGCGTAAGCAGAGACTTTTTCGCGGGCGATTTCGGAAAAGTCCGCCCACTCTTCGGATTCGAGCCCGAGGACGAGACCGGGATTGGTGCAGAATTGGCCGACTCCGGCGGTGAGGGCGGCGACGAAACCTTCGGCAATGCGGGCGCCGCGGGCCTTGAGGGCGCCCGGGAGCATGAAGACGGGATTCACGCTGCCCATTTCGGCGTAGAATGGGATGGGGACGGGGCGGGCGCTCGCGACGTTGAAGAGGGCGCGTCCGCCGCCGAGAGATCCGGTGAAGGCGGCGGCGAAGATGCCGGGATGATTCACGAGGGCGGTCCCGACGGCGTTGCTTTTCCCGTGGAGGAGGGAGAAGATGCCCTCGGGCATGCGGGTTGATTCGGCGGCGCGGAGGATGGCGCGGGCGGCGAGTTCACAGGTGCCGGGGTGCCCGGGGTGGGCCTTGATCACGACGGGGCATCCGGCGGCGAAGGCGGACATGGTGTCGGCTCCGAGCACGGAGATGGCGATGGGGAAATTGCTCGCGCCGAAGATCGCGACGGGTCCGACCGGCTGCATGAGAGAGCGGACGTCGGGCTTGGGGAGCGGCTGGCGGGTGGGGTCGGGCAGATCGATGCGGGCATCGACCCACGAGCCCTCGCGAACGAGGGTGGCGAACTGGCGGGTATGGAGCACGGCGCGGTCGCGCTCGGAGGCGCAGCGAGCGAGAGGATGTCCGGTCTCGGCGGAGGCGCGTTGGAGCAGTTCGTCGCCGAGGGCGAGGGTCTCATTGGCGATCGCGTCGAGGAAGTCGGCGCGGGCTTCGGCAGCGAGGAGG
>JBDNIL010000229.1:0-5634 GCA_041688355.1 Verrucomicrobiales bacterium
CCGGTCAGGGCGCTGCCGTCAGTCGCCGCGAGGTAGTCCTTGAGATCGAAGGTGCCTTCGCGGTTGACGATGTAGCGCAGGTCGTAGATCCGCCGATCGGGCTGCTCGGCGACGTTGGCGATGCGCACATTGACCGCCACTCCCCATTTGTAGGGTGCGACCATCAGTTCGGGTCCGCCGTAGGTGACGATGGCGGCTTGCTCGACCCCGAGCGGCACCCGAACCAAGTCGGAATCGTCCCGGGTGAAAAACCAGATCGCCACCCCGCCGAGGGCGACGACGGCGACGACGGCGGCCACCCCGAGCAGCGCGGGCTTGCCTTTGAGCTGTCGCGAAAGTTCCATGCGATCTATCTCCCGGCGCTCCCTCCGAAGCCCCGCTTTTTCAAAAAGTGTCGCAAGCGTCCGAGGATGGGCTCGTCGGTTCGGAGGTGGAGGTAATCGATGCCGAATCGGGTCAGTTCGCTTTTCCAGGATTCGCTGTCGATGAAAGCGCGCCGTCCATGGCCGACGAAAGAGCGGCCCGATTCGGCCTCGCTGCCCCGGAAGAGACCCGCGCCCTTGACGGAGAGTTCGGCGGGATCCTGGAGGTGAAGGACGAGGCAGTCGTGCTCCTGCCCCATCACTTGGAGCGCGGCGAAGGCGTCCGGATCGTGGAGGTCGCTGAGCACGATGACGGTGGTGCGACGCCTCAGCGAGGGAGCCACTTCGCGGGCCCGTTGCCCGAGGGAAGTTACCTCCTGGAAATCGTGCTGCCGCAGTTTGTGCGACCATTCCATCACCAGATTTCGCGACAGAGTGGGGCGCACGTGCAGTTCCCTGGCACCGCACCCGAGCAGTCCCACAGGGGTAATGTTGCTCTGCGCGGCGAGGGCGATACCGGTGGCGATACGTACGGCCCAGGCGTATTTGCTGAGAGGCTGTGAGGTGACGCACATCGACGCCGAAGTGTCGAGCAGCAGGTAGAGCGGGATCTGTTTCGGCTCCTGATATTCCTTGATGAAGAGCTTGCCGACCCGGGCGGAAACTTTCCAATCGATGAACTTCACCGGATCGCCTGCGACATAGGGGCGCGACTGGGCGAACTCCACTCCGCCACCGTGGAAGACGGACTCGTCCTGGCCGAAGTTCAGGCTGTTGGCCAATTGCTTGACCGTGACCTCGAACTGCCGGGCATCGACCGGATCGGAGGCGAGAGTGGCGGATTTCTGCATGAGGTGGACGTCGCAAAAGTTCAGCCCAAACCGGCGAGGATGCCCTCAAGCACCTCGGCCCCGGTGTGGCCGGCAGCGGAGGCTTCGTAGCTGATCCGAATGCGGTGGAGAATGACGTCCTCGGCGAGAGCGAAGAGATCCTCAGGCGTGACGTAGTCGCGATCGTGAATCACGGCTCTGGCGCGGGCCGAATTGATCAGTGCCAGACCGGCGCGCGGGCTGCATCCGAAATCGAGCAGCTTGGAGTCACGGGTGCGACGGACCAGTTCCACACAATGTTTCACGAAGACTTCGCTGACGTGGACCGCCTGGACCGCCTCCATCGCGCTGACCAGATCGGCGATGGAGGCGCCGGGATTGTCTTCGATCATGTCGAAGGCCGAGCGGGGCACGGCGCCGCCGTCTTCTTTGCGCAAACCCATGCCGAGTTGATTCTGCAAAATTTTCTGCTCCTCGTCCCGGGTCGGATAACCGAGGCGGTGCAGCAGCATGAAGCGGTCGAGCTGCGCCTCGGGCAGGTCGAAGGTGCCGGACTGCTCCACCGGGTTCTGCGTCGCGATGACAAGGAAGGGAGTCGGCAGCTTCAGGCTCTGCCCGCCGATCGTCACCTTGCGTTCCTGCATCGCCTCGAGCATGGCACCCTGCACTTTCGGCGCGGCGCGATTGATCTCGTCGGCGAGGAGCAGATTGGTGAAAACCGGTCCGCGATGAATCCGGAACTCACCGCTCTTCTGCTCGATGATCTCCGACCCGATGATGTCCGACGGCAGCATGTCGACAGTGAACTGGATGCGTTTGAAATCGAGGTTGATCGCCTTGGCGAGGGTGTTGACGAGGAGCGTCTTCGCGAGGCCCGGCAGACCCTGGAGCAAAAGGTGCCCGCCAGTGAGCAGGGCGATCATGACCCGCTCGACGACGACGTCCTGGCCCACGACGACTTTGGCGACACGTTCGCGGACGCCTGCTACAAATTGCGAGGGACTCTGGGTGGTGATGGATTCGGACATGGGGAAAGGGGGAAGCAAAAATTTGGAAAGCAGAAATGGCGGTCAGGTGGCGATGCGGAGCCATTTCGAGGCGAGGCCCTTCAGATCGGTTTCAGACAGGGGGGCGGAGTTCGAACCGAAGCAGGCCTGCTCGACGCGTTTCAGGTCGTTTTGCAGTTCCTGCTTTTGTGGCTCTTTCAACTTCACGAGAGGGCTGGAGCAGAGCCGCCGCAGGAGCGCGACCACGGCGAAGCCATCGATCTGCTCGGGCATAGTGAAGACATCGCGGGCCCGCAGCGGTCGTTCTTCCGGCCCTTTTCGACGGACCATCAGGACGATGAGAGTGACGAGCAGCAGCACCCCGCCGCCGATGATCGCGGGCCGGAACCATGGATCCCGCGTGGCAATGACGCCGACCTCGCCGGGAGTCGGATCGCGACCGATGCGCACGACCGGCTCTGTCAGAGTCGTCAGGTTCATGTCGGTGTAGCTTTGATAGATCGCCGTGGTTTCGGAGATCTTGGGAGGCGCGAAACGATAGTCGATCGGGGCCTCGGCGGCGCGGACCTGGTCGCCGTCGAGCGAGATCGTCCAGAGACGCTCGGTGGTGGGGGCCACCTCGTCGGCCCAGGTGTTGAGTTCGGTCACCTGGAGTCCCTCGTGGGCGTTGATATTGCGAATCTCGACGACCTTCGCCCCCTCCAGATCGAGCAATTGGTCGAGGGCGGGCACAAAACCGGAGGCCGTCGCCTTCACTTCGAGCGTCAGCGCGCCATTGATCGTGAGCTGTCGGGTATCGAGCGTCTGGGTGATCTCGATTCGCGAAGCGGGACGGGGTTCGAAGTTCTCCGTCGCGACCTTGATGACCGTCTCGGCGGACTCGGCCGGAATCGTGATCGGACCACTGAGATCGACGAATTTCAGATCGAGCTGGACGGGTGGAATTTTATCGACGCTTGCATCCTTCGCCCGGACGTGAAGGTAGGCGAGAATCGTCTCTTCCCAGCCCGCTTGATCGGTGGAGCGCGGCTTCACTTCGGGTGTGGCGAAGGTGATCGACTGGATGTCGAAAAAAGGCGAGAGCGCCGTGGTAACATTCAGCTCCAACTGGTCGCGCGGTCCCTGGGCCGTCTGCATCTTTCTTACAAGGGAGGATTGTTTCGTCTGCTTGGCCAGTCCGGCGTTTGCATCGTTGGTGAGGTATTGGCCGAACTGGGCGGCGCGGCCCATCGCCTCGGTATGGACGATGCTGACGACGATGCCGAAATCCTGGTCGCGACCGACCGTGTTTGGCCCGTCGACTCGCGTTTGCAGACGCACCTCGCTGAGCAGTTCGTCGAGATAAGCGACCTTCTTTTCGGCCCCGAGAGTGAAGGGATCATCTTTCGTGAGGATCAGGCCGCTGGCGAGGTAGCGGTATCTCAAGTCCTCGTGGAGCGGATTGGCCTCGTCGGAAAGGCGGTCGTTCACGATCTTCGCGAACAGGCTGATGTGCGCCTTCGACGCATTGCCGGGCAGGGCGGCGAGATGCTCGCGTATGCGGGTCAGGGCGGCACGATTCATCGCCTTGGAGAGATTGACCTGCCCGTTCGACCCGATGCCGAGCAATCCGTTGAACCACCCCAGATAGGCGTCGACGCGGTAGTCGGCCGGTGCCAGCGTGGCGACCTGTTTGCCGTAGGCGGCGGCCCCGCGATCAAAGTAATCCTGCGCCTGGAGATTCTTCTCCTTGTAGCCCGCGAGGCGCATCCGGGAGTCGCTCGAGACGAGTTCCTGGAAGTATTCGAAATCGCCCCAGTCCACCAGCAGCGTGCCCGCGAGGGTGAGCGCGCGGGAGCTGTCCCCGTGGCCGGCAACCCAGCCGGCTATCAGTTTCAATGCGGTGCCGTAGCCTTCGCGGACCAGCTCCAGCGTCTCTGCTTCGTCACGTTTAGTCATGCCGGCTTTCTGCACGTCCATCGTCCGCCAGCGTTGCCCGAGATTCTCGCTCATCCGGGAGAGGATGAGGAAAAAGAGCGGCTCGTCCATCGTCTCCATCGGACCGAAAACCTTTTCGATGTGGCTCGTGCGGTAGGTCTCGGCGGTGCTGTAGGCGAGGTCGAAGGCCTCGACGACCTTGCCGTAGTCCGACGGGGCGATGCCCGCCTCGCGGAAGAGGGCCATCATCCGGGCGAGACTGTCGATGTTCTTCTCCATCATGATCGGCGTCACCGGAATGCGCGCGTCCTCGGGCAGGCTGAATCGTTTTCGCAAGGCCTCGGGGATCACCGGATTGTGGTTCCTCGCCCAGACTCCGAGAAAGTCCTCCGCGAGGGCCGCGCCGGCGACGGGGCTGCGTCTTCCAATCTCGACGATACGCTCGGCCGCCCTATCGAATTGGGCGCCTGTCAGGATGAGCCGCGACACTCCGACGTCGATGCGGTCCCGCGACGCAGGCGAGACGGCGGCGGCCCATTTCCCGGTCGGGGCATGGGCGAGGAGATCCTCGGGCAGAACGAATTTCTGCGGATTGGGCAGCGCCTTTTGTGTGAAAGTATTCTGCGCTTCGGTGGTCCAGAGATCGGCCATCATTTCGATGATCTGCGCCCAGGGCTGCTCGCCCGGCGCGACCTTTTCACAGAGCAGATTCGCCACGCCGGCCTGCACCGCGAGGTTGGCAGCCCGGGTGGCGGCGTCCGCATTCAGGTCGGACTGGATCTTGCGAGAGAGCGCGACGAGCAGCTTCATCGCCGAGTCGGGATTGGACGTCACCAACTCGCCGAAGACGGGTCGCAAAGTGCTCTCGGGGACCTGGGTGATCACCTTGGCGATGGCGCTGATCGCCCTGGCCTTTTCATTGGCGCGGGCCCGGTCGTTCCCGGGATCGAGCACCGCGCGGATGTTCTCGTCCCAGATGCGCTGCACTTCGGTGCGCTGGACCGACTCGCGTTGCTCTTGAGTGGCGGCGAAGGCCATCAGCTCGTTGCGCACGCCGACGTCGGCGATCTGTTCCAATTGATCGGTCGGCGGCAGGTAGGTGCGGGCGAGATCCTTGAATCCCCCCGCGATCAGCACCCTCGCCGCGAGCAGTCGCTTCGCGGGATCGGTGCCGCCGAGTTTGTCGGTGCCCTTCTGAAGCCGGTCCACCAGCCAGAAGCTCTCGGCGACGGGCACGGCGATGCCGAGGATCTGGCCGAGCTTGCGCAAGTTGTCGCCGGTGAACTCGGCCGGGGCGGCATCGGCGAGGCCGACCACGTCCTCGAGGCGCACCACCGGTTTGCGATTCTCGGTGAGGTCGTTGAGCATCTTCTGGTAAACCTTGCCGGCGAGATCCGCAGGCATCGCCGCGAGCTCGGCGCGTAACTCCTTCCAGTCACCGGTGACGAATCGCAGAAGAAAACGATCGTTCGCCGGCAGCACCGACGGATCGACCGCCCCGACGCGCTCGAGTGTGCG
>JBDNIL010000230.1:0-14557 GCA_041688355.1 Verrucomicrobiales bacterium
ACACTGAGGACGGGGACGTCGTGATCGCTGGGGCCCTTGAGGAGACCTTTTTCCCGCAGGGTAGGGACTTCGGTCTCGGTATTTTCCCGCCGGTTCACGGCGAAGGTGCATTTGCCGCTGCCTGCCTGGATGCGAGCAGGGGCGAGGGCGGCGATGGCGTAACCGGTCACGGAGTTGATCTTGCCGAGGAGCACTTCGGCGTAGTCGTCGATCTTTTTCTGCTGATCGGAATCGAGGGCGTAATAATGGAGCGGCCCGAGGTTGCGTCCGACGACGGGTCCGCTGTGGGTGTGCGAGGTGCAGATCGCGATCTGTTCGCGCGAGAGTCCGTAGGCTTCTTTGAGTTTTGTGGTGACGCGGTTGGCGAACTCCCGGTCTATCCCGACGAGATCGAGGGTCAGGATGACGCCGAGGTTTCCCTGCGCGTCCTCGAGGGCGAGGGCTTTGGCGAAGAGTTCGGTCCGCTTGCGCTCGGCTGGGGCGGTGCGTCCGCCATAGCCGGCCATCCAGAGAAATTCGGCGGGGGTGATGGAGACGGACGAGGCTCCGGCTTTCCAGCCGTCCTCGCCGTAGACGGGCGAGAGGATGGTGCTGAGGATCGCGAGCGCAAAAAGGATTCGTTGCATATCCTAGAAGAACGGAAAAATCGGCGTCCTGGCAAGCGCGGAAAGGAACGTCATCAGGGGACTGTCATTCCCCGGGCATCGTCGCTGCGGGTGCTTTCCCGATCTGGATCGAGGGATCGATCGAGCGCAGATGGAGGTCGCGCTGGGGGAAGGGGATCTGTATGCCGGCGGCGACAAAGCGGTCGTGAATGAGGGAGTTGATGCGATGGGTCATCTCGAGGCGCAGCTCGGGCCGGGGCAGGAAGAGGCGCAGGCTGAAGTTCAGCGCACTGTCGCCGAAGAGTTCGAAGATGGCGACCGGTTCGGGATCGGTGAGGACCTCGGGCTGGCTGCGCGCGATCTCGAGGAGGATATCCTGCGCCTGTCGGATGTCCGACCCGTAGGCGATCCCGACGGGGAAGACGAGTCTCGTCATCGGGTTCGAAAGAGTCCAGTTCATGATCGTGCCGGTGACGAATTCCTTGTTCGGTACGATGAACTCCTTTTTGTCCCAGTTCGTGATCGTGGTCGCGCGGATGCGGATCTTCGTGACGACTCCGTCGACGCCGGCGACGGTGACGATGTCTCCGACGCGGATGGGGCGTTCGAAAAGGAGGATGAGTCCGCTCACGAAGTTCGCCACGACCTCCTGCAGACCGAAGCCGAGCCCGACGCTGAGGGCGGCCACGATCCAGCCGAACTTTGACATGTCGAGCCCGACGGTCTGAATGGCGATGGCGATGCCGATGGCGATGATGACATACTGGCAGATCGTAATAATGGCAGTGCGTACGCCCGATTCGAGTTCGAGTGCCTGAAGAAAGGTGACCTCGAGGAGGCCGGGGAGATTTTGAAAGACGATCGTCGTGATGAACGAGATGATCCCCAGCCAGATGAGATCGCTGACGCTGATGTCGCCGACGACGTTGCGGGCGTCGAGATAGGTGAGGGCGGGGATGACCTCGGACCAGACGAGCCAGCACCCGAACACGACGGTGAGGGTGACGATGGCTTTGATGAGGTGGCGAGTCTGCTCACCGACCACTCCCCAGTCGATCGCTTCGTCCTCCTCGGCGGGGATGAAGGACTCATCTTTCATGCGGGTAATGACTTCGGCATTCGGCTCGGTCGTCGCTTTGTCGCGATGGGCCTGGCGTTTGGCCTCGCGGGCTGCCATCGCATTCTGCAGGGCGATGCGTCTTTCCCTGATACCCACCCACCGGGTCAGCAGCCCGTAAACGAGGGTGCCGCCGAAGACGACAAAGGCCGTATTCTGGCTCTGGTAGGCGAGCACTACGGAAGTGAAAAAGTACCCGAGGGCGGCGAGGATGGCGAGGGCGATGGGCAGCAGGATGAGGAAGCTGGTCCAGACCCGGCGCAGCTTGACGATCCAACTGCGCGAACTCGACATATTCTCCAGCAGCCCGTTGCGCCCGCGGAAGAGACGGTTGAGAATTAGGCAGATCGAGACCATCGCGACGATGAAGACGAGACGGCCGGGGCCCTGGAAAGAGACGAGATTGCTCCCGTTGAACCAGATCGCGAGGAGCATGTGCGCCGGCAGATAGAAAAAGATCGCGGTCATGAGCGCGCGGTGGCACGCGTCGAGGGTGACCCGCTTCCAGCGGAAATGGGCTTCGGCTACGCCACCCTGCCAGCAGAGGATCGCGGAAAAGCGGAAGATGAGGAGCAGCTGGACGGGGGCGGAGAGGCCTTTGCCGAGGGCATAAGTCGCCGAGGTGCTGGCGACATCGGAGGCAAAGATCCAGCCGAAAAAGGCGAGCAAGGTCGGGGTCGGGAGGGCCAGCCAGAGTGTCGTGGCGAGTGCCCCGAGGGTGTTCCCGATGCTGTCCTGCGAGATGCGGCGGGCGCGGGCGGCGGAGCCTGCGAGATAGCGGCGGAGACGGCGGCGGGGCAGCAGGAGGATGCAGGCGAGGAACACTGCGAGGAGCCACTGCGCGATCTCGATCTCGATGATCACGACGAGATATTGCCGGAGGGCCCCGGGTCCGAGGACCTGGAGGAGCGAGGTCCGCATGCCGGTGAAGGCATTGCCCCCGATGGGCGGCGAACTGGCCACCCAGATGAGCTTTTCGCCCAGGTAGTCGCGGAATTCGTTCGCGACGGTGATCGTTTTGCTCTCGACCAGATCGATCTCCCCGAGGGTCTGCGCGAGCTTGCGATTCCCCTCGAGGGCATCCCGGCGCAGTTGCACGCGGGTCTCGACGAGATTTTTCAAAATCGGTTCGATCTGCGTGATCGTCTCGGCGGGCAGAGCCATCTGGCGCACGGAGGCCAGGAGGGTGTCGATCTGCTCCTGCGTCGGGGGCAGCAGGTCGAGTTCGTTGTCGATGCGGAAGGCGTCGAGGCGGGCGTCAGAGAGCTGCTTGTGCCGCTCGCTCGCTGCGTTCCGGAAGGTCTTCCCCTGCGGGAGAGACTCCCGCATCTCGAGGATCTTCTCGGAAAACTCTCCCTCGAGCCCACCGATCTCGATCTGGGCACGGATACCTTCCTTGTCGCGCTGGAGCACCACGAGGCTGCCTTCGGCCTCCTCGAGCGCGGCGTCTGCGGCGGTGATCCGGGCGAGGATTCCCTGATTCTTTGCGGTGAGGTTGCGGGTCTCTTTGACGAGTTCGCGGATGAGGGGATCGTTGGCGACGGTCTCGAGGCCGGGTTCGACGAGGAGTCGCTCGGCTTCGCTGATCCGCGCATTGACGATGGCTCCGCTGCGGGCCTCGAGGCTCGAGATCCGCTTGCGGGCCTGAGCGAGATCCGCCGCAGTCAGGGCGCGTCTCGCCCCGGTGAGATTACGGCTCAGGTCAAAGGTGAGTGACTCCTGCTCGAGCATCGCGAGCTCGCTGCGGAATGCGCGGATCGCGGCCTGGTCGGCGGTGAGCCGGGCTTTCTCCTTCGCCGTGTTGGCGGACTCCCCGTTCCAGCGGCTGAACTTCAGCTGCGCCTCGGCGAGGAGCCGGGTCACTTCGACGACCCGACTGCGATTCTCATCGGGGCGATCGTCGAGAGCGCCGAGCTGCTGATCCCATTCGCTGATCTGACGGGTGAGTTCGGTGAGCCCCGCCTTTTCGGAAATGAGCCGGGTATTGATCATCTCGGCGGTCGCGTCGGCGGGCAGATCCTCGGCCCCGGGATCGCTGCCCGCAGTCGCTGCCCCGCCATTCTGACGGGCCGCGAGGCTGGTCTGGAGCTGCTTGACTTCGGCGGGACTTTTTTCCCCGACCTCCCTCAGTCGGGCAGTCTCATCCTGAAATCCTTTTGCCGCCGTGAGGCTGGCGATGGCGGCCTCGAGGATGGGGGTGACCTCTGCTTTGGCGACCTCGTCGAGGGAGGCGTCGGCTTTGGTCTGGTCGAGCCGCTTCTGCACCGACTCGGCGGTCAGCGGTGCCTCGCGGAGACCTTTGGGCGGGCCGGCCACTTGCGCGTTGAGGCAGGGCAGGAGGGCGAATCCGACGGCTAGGGCGGCGGAGATCAGGCGGTGCTGACGCGGGAAAATCATGAGTGTCGGCAGGGGGGCGGGTCGCCGGGAATCTACATGCAACTCACCAAAACACCAAATACCCAGTCTCAGCCCCACGCTCAGCCCCAGTGGACCGCAAGCCAGACCGCAGGTTCCCCGGCCGAGGTGCTCTCGACCCGATGGCGGGCGTGCGGCGGGATCTCGAGCCAGTCGCCGGGTGTGAGATTGACGAGCTTCACCTCGCCGGAGACGGGGTTTTCGAAACTCATCACCGCCGCGCCGCTGAGGAGGACGACCCACTCGTGTTCCTCCTGATCGTACCAAAAACCGTCGGGCGAGGTGTGTCCGCAGGAGACGAGCCGAACGATGCGGATGTGGCCTTTGCCCTCGGCGAGCACTTCGACGAGCTCTTCGGGCAAGGCAGAGGGGATGGACTCGAATAAATTGGCGGCCTTCATCACGCGGCTACTTTTCCAGAAGGCGGCCCGCTCGTCTATTCTTTTTGCGGGGCGAAAGCGGCGAAGGCCACGGCGAGTGCCTCGAGGTCCCCGGCGCTGACGAGGGTGGAGACCCACTCGGACGGGATGCCGTCGAGGCCGTGGATGATCCCGGCGAGAGCGCCCGCGACGCACCCGGTCGTGTCGGTGTCGTCGCCGAGATTCACGGCGTGGAGCACGGCGGAGGCGTAGTCGTCGTGCCTGGCGTTGACCCAGAGAGCCGCCTCGAGCGTGTCGATGACGTGGCCGCTCGAGCCTATCGTGTTCTCCTCGCGCCCGAAGAGCAGGTCGGGGTGCAGTTTTTCAAAACGAGATCGCGCCGCCGCCGAGAAGGTCCAGCGCCGGTCCATAACGCTCCAGGCAAAAAGGGTCGCCTCGCGCAGCGCACTGCCGTGGCTCAGTTCACTGACGACGAGGCAGTAAAAGGCACAGCAGAAACGCGAGCGCTCGTGGGCATGAGTGATGGAGGAGAAGGTGGAGGCGAGCGTGACGAGGTCCGGGTCATCAGCCGCTGCCAGCGCGATCGGGAGGATGCGCATGAGTGATCCGTTCCCATTCGACGACTCGCTCTCGCCGCCGCACTCGAGCGCGGGCACGCCTGATTCGAAGTTGCGGATCGCCACGCGGGTCGCGCCACCGACGTCGAAGACCTCCCCGTGCGGAGTGTGTTTTGCCGCGACGAGCCACTGCACGAACTCCGCCATGACCGCGTCGCAATCGTAGTCGCCTGCTTGTAAAAGACCGGTCATGGTCGCGAGGATCATCGAGGTATCATCGGACCATGTCCCGGCGGGCTGATGGTGTGTCCCGAAGGCGCGCATCCCCGTGACCGGATCAGCGACGCGGTGCGCTCGTCCCCGAAACTCGACCGGCACTCCCAGGGCATCGCCGACCGCCGCGCCGATGAGAGCCGAGCGAAAGAGGCCGCTGCGGGGTGAAGAAAGAGGGTTGAAGCCCCGGACATACCCTCTTTGCTCGCGGGTCTCGGGGCTCTCGGAGTGGGCGGATTTGGCGCAGCCCTGCCAGCGTTCTGTGAGTCGGGCGAGGGCCTCGTCCCCGTCGAGGGAAAAGAGATCGCGCAGGGCGCAGCCCGCGACGGTGCCGGTGCGCCCGCGTCCTCCCCAGCAATGGAGATAGAGCGGGAGGGCGCGATGCCGGGCGTGACGTATCGTCGCGAGGACCGCCCGCATCTCTGCGGGGGTGCGCGGCACGGAGACGTCGCGGATGGGATGACGGTGGAACTCGAGTGAAGAAGGGGCTATGCCGAGCGAAGCGGCGGTCCCGAGGGCGATCTCGCGGTAGGGCTTCAGTTCGTCTTCCTCGGTGAGGTCGATGAAGACGCGCACCCCGGCACCGAGGATCGCGCTCATGCCTTCGTGATCTTCGAGATCGTCGAAGTCGCGCGGGTATTCGCCGCAGAGGATGCGCCCCGGCTCGAGCCAGTAACTGTTGGGAAAAGGAGAGATCATTTTTTCCGGGTATAAAGGGTCTGGGTCTCGGCGAGCGAGGCGAGGACGCGCTCGCGCAGCTCGGCCGGCTCCATCACTTCGACGCGGGCGCCCCAGCTCAGGATCCAGCGATGGATCTCCTCAAAGCCGTTTAGATCGAGGACGATCTCGAGGACGTCGGCCTTTTTGCCCACCCACTTGATCTGCTGGCTGGGATGCCAGCGACGCTCCGAGACCATGCGGGCCGCCCAGCTGTGAAAGTGCAAGCGGATGCGGTGCCGGGTCCCGTTTTCCCCCGGCGTATGCCAGACACCGAAGCTGCCGCCGAGATGCTCGTCGGGGGAGAAGTCAGCGGGGCGGAGGAAGGTCGTCTTCATGACTCGCGGGGCCTTCATCCGCTGCATCGCGAAAGTGCGGCGCGCTTTCCGCAGCGGGTCGAACCCGATCAGATACCAGCCCCCATCGACCTCGGCGAGGTGAAAGGGCCGCACGAGGCGCTCCTCCCACTCGTCGCTGTCGATCTTGCGGTAGGCGAAGCGCAGCTCGCGGCACTCGAGCATGGCGCGCGAGATTTTTTCAAAAAGGGCGACATCGCCGGGCACGACGCCCGAGCCCCGCACCGAGAAGGCCTGGTCGAGGTCCGACCAGCGGAAGCTCACCTCGCCCTGGAGCGCGCTGGAGAGCCGGCGGAAGCTTTCCCGCAAGACCGACTCCAGCGGAGTCCCCTGGAGCGGCTCGAGTGCCTGACGGGCGAGGAAGAGCGCGACGACGTCCTCGACGCGGAACTTCATCATCGGGAAATCGTGGACTGATCGGGTGTAGAAATACCCGTGTTTCACCCCGTCATATTCGAGAGGCAGACCGAGGTCGTTCTGCATGAAGGTGATGTCGCGCTGGATCGTCTTCTGCGTGACGCCGATCTGCTCGGCGAGGCGGCGGCAGTTCGGGTAGCGCCCGCGCAGGATGGCCTCGTGGATCGTAAAAATGCGCTCGATGGGCCGGCGCGTCTCACCGGATCGTGTCTCTGATGAGGCGGGCAGGGGAGTGCCGGGGGAGAGCGATTTCTTTTTCATTTCCTGACACTATACACCATGTGTCCCCCTGCCGTAGTCCCATCCCCCCAAGTGACAAAAAAGTCAGTTGGGCTCACGTGCCCGGTATCTCGCGGGCAAAGACGCTGCGGCGATACTGGAGCGGAGTCATTCCCGTTACTTTGCGAAAGCGTTTTGTGAAATGACTCTGGTCATAGAAGCCCGTCGCGGCGGCGATATCGCCGAGAGAGAGCTGCGTCGTCGAGAGCAGTCGCTGGGCCTCCTGAACGCGGAGGGAGAGCACGTAGTCCATCGGCGAGATGCGCAGCACTTTTCGGAAGAGCCGGTTGAAATGTGGCACCGATAGGTTTGCGAGGCGGGCGAGGCCCTCGGCGGTGATCTCATCGACGAAGTGGGACTCGATGTGGCCGATGGCCCGCTGCAAGCTTCCAAAATAGGTGCTCTGCTCCTCGGGCGTCTCGATGGGATACATCAGGCCGAGGAGACCGACGATTTCCCCGGCGGGGCTGCGGAGCGGGGCCTTGCTCGAGAGGAACCACCCGGGCGTGCCGCGGATCGTCGGCACGAGCCAGATCTGATTGCGGATCGTCCGCCCGGTCTCGAAGACGACGCGGTCATTGGCCTCGTAGGCATCGCCGAGGAGCGCGGGAAAAAAGTCGCGGGCGCGGCGGCCGACCAGGTCCTCCTCTCTGATACGGTCGTAGCGGATCCGGTGAAAGTCATTGTTGTAGACGTAGCGACTTTCCAGATTTTTTACGAAGAGTCCCACATTCGGCATGGCAGCCATCAGCTCGATCGGGCCGCGCAGACCCGGGCAGAGCGCGAAAAACTCGTCCTGAAAGCGGCGATGGTCAAAGGTCGACATGATCGTTTTATACCAAATTCCAGCATCGCGTTACAAGACGGCAAAGCGGTTTTCTGCTACGGTTGATCTCAGTCATCGGAAACCCTCCCTGCCATGTTCGATTTTCTTGCTGAAACCAGTGGACCACTCTGCGGTCCGAAACGCACCCGTCGCGAATTTCTCACCGTCGGGGCCCTCGGTCCCATCGGGCTGTCGCTCCCGCAGTTCCTCGCCGCGAAACAGAATGGAAACATCAAGGGCGACGATTCGAAGTCGTGCATCATGATTTTCAACCTCGGCGGTCCCAGTCATATCGATCTCTGGGACATGAAGCCCGACGCGCCGAGCGAGATTCGCGGTCCCTTCAAACCGATCCGCACGAAGTCCGAGGCGATCGACATCTCCGAGATCCTCCCGCTCCATGCGAAGGTGGCGGACAAGTTTTCCCTAATCCGATCCTGCCATCATGAGGGAGCCGCAGTGCACGATGCCGGGTGGCAGATCATGCAGACAGGGCGGCGCTTCACCGGCGGGGTCGAGACACCGCACGCCGGAGCGGTCGCGAGCTATCTGATGCCGGCGAGGAATGACCTGCCGCCTTTCGTCGTTCTCCCCGAGTTGATGGGACGCGGCGGCGGCAATCTCCCGAACGGCCAGGCCGGCGGCTTCCTCGGCAAAGCGATGGACCCTTTTGCCCTGATGGCCGATCCATCGAAGCCCGACTTCCGCGTGCCCGACCTGCTCCCGCCCGATCAGTTCGGTGCGACCCGGCTCGATCGGCGTCGCAAGATGCGCGACCTCGTCGATCAGACCGTGAAGTCGTTCGAAGCGAGCGAAGACGCCCGGCTTCTCGATGAGAATTTTCACTCCGCCTTCCGGCTCATGACGAGTGAAAAGGCCCGCGCCGCCTTTGATCTATCTAAAGAGCCGATCTCGGTGCGCGAGCGTTACGGGATGAACCGTGTCGGGCAGTGTTTCCTCCTCTCGCGCCGCCTCATCGAGCACGGGGTGCGCTTCGTCACGGTGAATACTTTCCTCACCGTCTTCAACGAACTCTCCTGGGATATCCATGGGTCGAAGCCTTTTATCTCGGTGACACAGATGAAGGAGCTGGTCGCGCCGATGTACGATCAGGCCTACTCGGCCCTGCTCGAGGATCTCTTCCAGCGAGGCATGCTCGATGACGTGCTCGTGACCGGTCTCAGCGAATTCGGACGCACTCCGAAGGTCAATCCGGCCGGCGGACGCGACCACTGGCCACAGTGCTTCACCTGCTCGTTTGCCGGCGGCGGCGTCAAAGGTGGCGAAGTCATCGGCAAGAGCGATCCCATCGGCGGCTTCCCCGCCGAGCGTCCCGTCGATCCCGGCAACATCGTCGCGACGATTTTCCACGGGCTTGGTTTCGATCTCGAAACACACCTGCCCGGTCCGTCGGGGAGACCTTTTCCCATCGTCGATTTCGGGAAAGAACCCGTGAAAGAACTCTTTGCGTGATCGTCAGGATGAAACCCCTCTTTACCACCCTCCTTCTCTCGCTCGCTACCGCCCTCGTCTCTGCGGCGGAACTGCGGCTCCTTCCCGGGACGATGCGCCTCGACGGGCCCGAGGCCATCCAGCATGTCCTCGCGCTGCGAGCCGAGGGCGGTGACTTCGTCGGTGAAGACGTCTCCGTCACCTACTCGATCGCCCCGGCGGGGATTGCCGAGATCGTGGACGGCGTCGTCTATGCGAGGGGCAACGGCAAGGCCATTCTCACCGCAAAGGCCGGTGTTGACGTCGCTAACAGTGAGATCAGCGTCGAGAATTTCGACAAGTCCTTCGCCTGGAGCTTCACCGGCCATGTCATGCCCGTGATCACGCGGCAGGGATGCAACATGGGCGCATGCCACGGCGCCGTCGCAGGGAAAGGCGAGTTCCGCCTGAGCCTGCGCGGCTACGATCCGCCCGCCGATTTCTACACCATGACCCGCGAAGCGCGCGGACGCCGCATCGATCCGCTCGAGCCGGCCAAGAGTCTCTTTCTCACCAAGCCTACCATGGCCACACCCCACAAGGGCGGCAAGAAACTCGATCCCCGCTCGCGCGAGTACCGCATCCTTTCCGAGTGGGTCGCGAACGGCAGCCCGGCCCCCTCAGCCGGCGACGTAGCGGTGGTGTCGATCACCGTCGATCCACCGCTCTCCATTCTGAAAAACGGGGCGAAACAGCGTTTTCTGGTCACCGCGCACTACGACGATGGCAGCAGCCTCGACGTCACCGATTGGGCGAAGTTCGCCTCCGCCGATGAGACCGTCGCGCTCGTCGATGAGACCGGAGTCGCGGAGGTGATCGGCTACGGAGAAGGAGCGGTGACGGCACTCTTCGCGAGCAGTGTGGCGATCGCGCGCGTCCGCTCACCTTTTCCGAACTCGATTCCCGACGAACTTTTCACGAGCGCTCCGAAGAAGAACTTCATCGACGATCTCGTCCTCGCCCAGTTGCGGCAGCTCAATCTTCAGCCCTCGGGGCGCTGCGGTGACGGGGACTTCGTGCGTCGCGCCTACCTCGACACCATCGGTAAGCTCCCCACGGTAGACGAGACTCGCGCCTTCCTCGCCGATGCAACGCCTGACAAACGCACGAAGCTGATCGACGCCCTCCTCCAGCGCGAGGAGTTCGTCGACTACTGGAGCTACCGTTTCTCCGACATCTTCCTCGTCAACGGGGGGCTCCTGCGTCCCGCCGCCGTGAAGGCCTACTACGACTGGATCCGCGGCGGCATCGCCGCGAACCGGCCGTGGGATGAGATGGTGCGCGAGGTCATCACTGCGAAGGGCGCCAGCACGGAGAATGGCGCGACGAATTTCTACGCCGTGCACCAGGATCCCGAGACCCTCGCCGAGAACACCGCCCAGGCCTTCCTCAGTCAGTCGATCAACTGCGCGAAGTGCCACGACCACCCGCTCGAGAAGTGGACCAACGATCAATACTACGCCTTCGCAAATCTCTTTTCCCGCGTCCGCGCGAAGGGCTGGGGCGGGGACCCGCGTAGCGGCGACGGCATCCGTACGCTCTATGTGGAACCGCGCGGCGACCTCATCCAGCCGCGCACCGGCAAGCCGCAGATCCCTGCGCCGCTCGACGGCGAGCCGCTCGATCCTGATGCGACCGGTGACCGCCGTGAGGCCCTCGCCGCCTGGCTCACCGCGCCCGACAATCCGAACTTCGCCCGCTCCATTACGAACCGCATCTGGGCTGCCTATTTTGGCCTGGGCCTCGTCGAGCCCGTCGATGATCTCCGCGCTTCGAATCCCGCGAGCAACGAGCCGCTCCTCGATGCGCTCACCGCCCACCTTGTCGAGAAACGCTTCGACCTGAAGGCGCTGATGCGCGTCATCCTCGAGAGCGAGACCTACCAGCGCAGCGGCGAGGTCCTCTCGGAAAATCGCGACGATCCGAAATACCTCTCGCGCCATAATCCGCGCCGGCTCATGGCCGAGGTGCTGCACGACGCCATCGCCGACGTCACCGGTGTGGCGGGCGTCTTCGACAAGGTTGCCCTCAACGACGGCAGCTCGGAAAAGACCGAGTTCTATAAGGAAGGCACCCGCGCCCTTGAACTCTACGATTCGGCGGTGCAGTCCTACTTTCTCAAGACCTTCGGCCGCAACGACCGCGAGATCACCTGTGAATGCGAGCGCTCCAACCAGCCAAGCATGATCCAGGTTCTCCACCTCGTGAACGGCGACACGCTCAACGGCAAGCTCGCCTCGAACAAAAGCATCGTCGAGAAGCTCGTAACGGAGAAAGCAGATGACAATCGCATCGTCGAGGAAGCGAGCCTCGCGACGCTCTCGCGCCTGCCCACGGCGGAGGAAAAAGCCGGATTTGTGGAAATGCTGGGCGCTGCGGCCGAAGGCGGGAAACGCGCTGCGATCGAGGATCTCTTCTGGGCCATGATGACCTCGCGGGAGTTTTTGTTCCAGCATTGATTTCTGTTCCTGCATTGATTACACCCGTCCGCTCTTCTGACACAACCCTGAGGACTGAAAAACGTCGATCATAAAAGCCATGTTTCGGAATATCACCCCACAGCTTGTCGTTTTGTTAGTCGGCACTTGCCCCCTCGCCTCCGCCCTCGCCGCCGCGCCGGTCGATTACCATACCGACATCGCGCCGCTGCTGCGCGACTATTGCGCCGGCTGCCATAATGCGGGGGACTACGAGGGCGGGTTCTCCATCGAGACGTTTGCCGCGCTGATGGAGGGCGGGGAGACGGAGGACAAAACCATCCTCGTCCCCGGCAAGCCAGACGAGTCCTACCTGCTCCAGACCGTCCTGAAAACCGAGAAACCGGCGATGCCGCCGAAGAAAGAGCCGCAGCCCACCGCGGACGAAATCGCCCTGCTGACCCGCTGGATCGCCGAAGGGGCGAAGGGGCCGGTAAAAGAGCACGACATCTCCCTGCTCTCGACGCTGAATGTGCCCGACGTTGCACCCACTGCGGCAGTAAAAGATGCCATCACGGCGGCGGCCTTCGCGGGCGATGGATCGCTCGAGGCCTATGCGAAACACAGTCGGATCGAGCTGATCGGAGCGGACGGGAAGCTGGTGAGGACTTTGAAAACTCCCGAAGGCAAGATCAATGCCCTCCATTTCTCGACCGACGGCACCCGTCTCGTCGCGGCGACGGGGATCTCGGGCCTCAAGGGCGAGGCCATCGTCTTCGATACGAAAAGTGGCGAGGTCTTGAAAACGATGGGCGAAGGCACGCACCGCGACATCCTCTTCGACGCTGAGTTTTCTCCGGACGGTACGCTTCTCGCGACTGCCGGATACGATCGCGACATTCACCTCTGGGACTTCGCCTCGGGCAAGCTCTTGCGCTCCATGACCTCGCACAACGGCGCGGTCTACGATCTCGCTTTTTCGCCCGACGGCACCGTCCTCGCCAGTGCGAGCGGCGACGGCACCTGCAAGATCTGGCAGGTCGCGACGGGCGAGCGATTTGACACGCTCAATCAGCCCGAAGCCGAGCAGTTCCGCGTCGCCTTCACGCCCGACAGCCGCTACATCGTCGCGGCGGGCGGGGACAACCGCATCCGGCTCTGGAGCTTCGTCTCGAAGACCGCGCCAAAGTTGAATCCACTGCTCCAGACCCGCTTCGGGCACGAGGACGCGATTGTCGATCTCGTGATCTCGCCCGACGGAAAACAGCTCGCGACGACCTCGGCCGACCGCGCCCTCAAGCTCTGGAGTCTACCTTCGCTGGAGCCGGTGATGGACTTCGGTCGGCAGTCCGACGTGCTGGCGACACTGGCTTTCGCCGGGAAAGACGGGGCTCTCTTCGCCGCGCGTCTCGACGGATCGCAGGAGCGGATCGTTCTCTCTCAGAAGATCAAAATAGATCCTACCGCGAAGACGATTGACCGCATCGTCGCGCAAGCCGCTGATCTCGAGGGGGAAGCGCAGATGCTGACCGAGGCGGCCGCGGGTGCCAATCCGAAGCTGGTCCGCCGCAGTGAGGTGAAGGGGAAGATCGGCGCGCCCGGCGAGCGGGATGAGTATGCCTTCTCCGTCAAAGCCGGGGAGACCTGGGTCTTCGAGGTGAACGCGGCGCGGGCGAAGTCGAAACTCGATTCCAACCTCGCCATCCTCGATGCGAAAGGCGAGCCCGTCGAGCAGGTCGTCTTGCAGGCGGTGCGCGATTCGTGGCTGACTTTCCGTGGCAAGGACTCGACGACTTCGAGCGATTTCCGCGTCCACAACTGGGAGGAGATGGAGCTCAACGAGCTGCTCTACGTGAACGGCGAGGTCGTGAAGCTGCACCTCTACCCGCGTGGACCGGATTCGGGTTTCAATGTCTATCCGGGCTTCGGCAGTCGTCGTACCTTGTTCCAGACGACGCCGATGTCGCATCCGCTTGGCCAGCCTTGTTACATTGTCAGGGCTTTGCCTGCGGGAACTGAGCCCGTCAGCAACGGGCTGCCCCTCTATCGGCTTTACTACGAAAACGACGACGATTCGGAGCAACGCTTCGGGGCGGACTCTGTCCTGCACTTCACGGCGCCCGCCGATGGCGATTACCTTGTGCGGATCGGCGATGTGCGCGGCTTTGGCGGCGAGGGCTATGACTATTCTCTCGTCACCAGGTATCTGCGGCCGGACTTTTCCGTGACGCTCGACACCAAAGATCTCAAGATCGCTCCGGGCAGTGGAAAGGAGCTGCTTTTCACCGCGACGCGGACCGACGGCTTCGACGGTCCCATCGATCTCGAGATCGCGGGTCTGCCGGAGACTCTCTCGGTTCCCGAAACACTCACGATCGAGGCGGGCCAGGATCGTGCCTATACCATGCTGAGTGCGGCAGAAGGATTTGCCGGCATCTCCGAGGCGGATGCGGCCAAGGTCACGATCACCGCCCGCGCCGGTGTCGGAGCCGGGGAGGGCGAGTTCGATCACAAGGTCGGGACTCTCACACCCGTGGAGGCACTGGCGGACAAAAAAGTGCGTGTATCGATCAAGCCCGATGGAGATTCAGGGCGTGTCGCCGCCGACGGCATCCTCGAGTTTACGATTCGGCCCGGAGAGACCATAACCGCGCTCGTAGCCGCAGAGCGCAACGGCTTCGCGGGCGAGTTGGCCTTCGGCAAAGAG
>JBDNIL010000231.1:0-1383 GCA_041688355.1 Verrucomicrobiales bacterium
CTCACCACATTCCTCATCCCCCGCTCCACGGGCGGCTTCACCAGCAGCGTCCCGTCCGCCTTTGCCTCGACCCACGTGGAAAAGTTTCCATCCAGACCTTGGATGTCGGGCTGAAGATCCGAAACTTCCTTGCTCTCTCGAATCGTAAAGGTGATCGAAGCAAAGTCTTCCGTTATTTGGCCCTCTTTCGTTGTCTTTTTGGCGTGGATTAAAAACGTCTTTTTTGTTTCGACTGCTCCGGTCGGGATTGCTTCCTCCGCCTGAAACCAGTATTCGTTCCACGAGACGGACGGAACCACTCCATCAATGAACTCTGCGGACGACGAGGTGGGAGGTGCCGGCAGACCGCGCTTACCGAAAAAGATTTTTCCAGGGTCACCCCAGTTCGGAGTAAGGAAGCTATTTTCGAATCCCATCGAGGTGACAACCTCGGGTAAATACACGTTCGGGCTGGGCGGGGATCCCAGCGATTCGTAGAGCGAGGCGATTTCGAGATCCTGAGAAATTATTGCGATGGTGTCGAGGTCGGAATCCGGATTCAGCCGGCCTGTGATGAGAAAAGCACTACCCGAGGCATCGTAACCGTCGTGAGCGGGCCTGAGAAGCGTGTCGAAAGAGACATTCCATACGGCGGTCGTTGCGAAAGTTTCATGATAGTCACTCAAGAGGTAGTGTTGTTCCAGATAGGGGTTGAGGATCTCATCCTTATCGCTCATGGATCCGGACTCCGGAATTTCCGTCACATTCGTGACGGTAATCCCGTCGAATGCGAACGTGCTTAGGGTCAATACCGCAGTGAAGGAAACTGCGATCTGATCTTCGGTAAGCCAATGGCTGCAATCGGGATACTGTGCGAGAAGGTCCCAGTATTCATCAATGTTTTGCTCCGTTCCGGAGTGAAAAGAGGTTCCGTAGAGCGCTTCTTCAGCGGGTTGTCCGGGACTGCCGTAGCCACCATCGGTATTGTGGGTGCGTCCCTTCAGTGCTGTCTCGGGCATCGGAATATTCGGATTGGGCGATTGGTTATTCTGGTTTCCATTCGTTGAACCATTCGTGCCCCCAGCAGTCGAACTCCCACCATCCGTTCCGCTTCCATCCGTTCCACCATTCCAGGGTCCCCCCGTAGTGTCAATGGAAGCAGGCAGCTCGATCGTTTCCGCAACCGTCATTCCCGCAAAAGCGGCGGTGGCCTCGACCGAGGTTCCGCTCGTAGAAGTATAGACAGTCTCCCCGATTCCATTTGTCCCCGTCATCACCGTCGAGGGACTGAAAGCGGCGCTCTCGTAACCGGAAAGGGTTTGAAACGTCACGGCCGCATTCGCCGCCGGGCCCTCGGATTCGTGGCGGATTTCGCCCAGCCCGGTCGCAGGGTTTACCCAGATC
>JBDNIL010000232.1:0-30828 GCA_041688355.1 Verrucomicrobiales bacterium
AAAAGTGGATGCGGCTTTAGCCGCACGGCATCCCGATACGCTCGGCCAACACCGAGGCCGTTTCGAAAACCTCCTTACCGAGGCCAATGGAATAGTCGCTTACTTGAAGGCGGGCCTTCACGGGATTTTCTGCAATGTAGCGTCGATAGTGCTGCCACTGCGCCTCGCTTCTTACCAAATGATCATAGGGCTCTTTTTGCCAGAACGCACCGGTTCGTCTGAGGATGCGATTAATCTCGAAAGCACTGCCGCCCTTCCAACTTTGCAGCACCTCTCCGAGCGTTTTTTCTAGCGGGGCCACGAGAGCGTGGAGGTGATTCGGCATGATGACCCAGGCATCCAGGGATGGTTCTGCACGTAGCCGCCGGATAAGAACTTCCCGAACATCCGCTCGACGAAGGTGACACTCTCCGTGTCCCGCATCGAGCCAGGTGTGCCATCGTTCCGTAAACGTGCGGTGAAACTCATTCTGTTGCTCCTGCGACAACGAATGAAGATCCTCGCGCCGCCGCACTCCGTGATCCGAAAGCCACCAATCGCGTTGCTCGCGCCAGACATTGATCGTCTCCTGCGGCATTGAGTCGAAAAGCCGCGTCGTTACAAAATAACAAACGCCATCCTGTCTCCAGTGAGGCAAGTTGCCCCGATGGATTCGTAGCTCATCCTGCGGACGATAGTAGCTTGATTCCTCCTCGCTCACAAAAAGTGGATGCGACTTTAGCCGCATGGGTAAACCCCATTCTAATTAACACCCTGCAAAAACGCAATTACCGCAACAGGCCGAATTTGCGGCCAAAGCCGCAGCCACTTTTTTTCACCCGTTCTTCAAAGAAACCAGACGGAGGGAATGTGGATCGCGCTCGGCGCCGTTCACTATGGCGAGACCCAGAACTTCAATGGCACGATCGATGAAGTACGAGTCTATCGCAGCGCGCTCTCCGCTGATGAGATTCGCGAGATCTACCGACACCCCCGCCGGAACGAGGCGGGTGAGGCTCCTTGAAACACCATCCCTAACGAACCCACACTCCCTTCCCCATACCCCCGCGCGGCGTGGTGGCGGGATAGTCGGGATTGGGCGTTTGCACGATCACCCGGATCACTTCCTCCGGAGTCATCCCGGTGGATTCGCCCTGCACGCGCACGCCCGAGACGATGATGTTCCGCGCCGTGCAATCGAGGTCAGGAGAAAAAATCTCGACCCAGCGGGACGGGTCGTCGCCGTGGCGATAGGTCTGCGACTTCGGCCCGATGAGAATGAGGGGCGCTCTTTCCGCGAGGGTGGCATTCTGCAGAACGAGACCGTCCAGATCCGCATGGATCTCGATCCTGCCGGGCCGGGTGAAGGCGAGATCCTCGAAGCGAAAATTTTTCAACCGGCCTGGCCCCTCACTGAAATCCTTGTCGCGCCCGAGTTCCAGATTCGGCTGGTCGTAGAGCTTGAACTCGGTGATGTCGCCAGTGCGGCGAACGGTGATGTCATGGATCGGGCAATCGAGCAGCGCGCCATCAGCGAAACGCTTTTTCCCGGGGAGAAAGCGGATCGAGTTGGCCGAACGAATGCCCTCAGGAGAACCGCTGATGTCTTCAATCACGACATCGTGGATCGCGCCGTAGCTCGGGGCGTAGTTCTTCCACTCCCACGCGTTGAGCGCGACGGTGTCGTCGTGCGAGTCACCGCTAACCCGCCGGAAGAGACCTCGCCGCGCCGGACCGTTCACATGCACCCCGTCGCGGCGATGGTTCTCGAGGGTCAGACCATCGACCGTGAAGTCCTCCACATTGGCAAGGTGCACCGCAAAAGCGCGGCTCTGACGGACGGTGACGTTCCTTACGGTGACTCCGCGCACATTCTGCATGAGGATGACGCCGTGGGTTCCCGACACCGCGTTCGCTTTGGCAGAGGCACCGCGCAGGTTCCCGTTCGACTCCTTCGCCGTGGTCGCGAGTGTCGTCCAGATCCCGCCCTCAACGATGATGTCGTGATCGGGCTGCGTATCCGCAGGCACCGGTCCCTCGGGAAAGCCGACGAGGTTCTTATTGCGCACCATGCAGGTGTTCGTCCCCGGTTTTAGCCGGATTTCGGTGCCGGCATCGGCGATGAGAGTCTGCCCCGATTTCAGCACGATCGGTCCGTCGAGGTAGTAGGGTTGTTCGCGCGCGGGGATGCGCAGGATGTCCTGAACCTCGAGGACGGCCTGCATGGCCTGCGTCCATAACTCTGCCGTGACACTGCGGACCTCAGGCTCGCTCGAAGCATCGGGCCAGAACTCCTCCCAGGTCGCCGTCGGGACGAGATCCTGGAAATCGGCGAGTGTTTTGTCTGGGGCGCTCGCGAGGGTGAGCGGGACACAGAGCGCGGAGAAAATCAAAAGGCGCGGCATGGAGATCATTACACGAGCCTTCCCTCATCAACATCGACGTAATGCGGGATCGTCACGATGTCATCACGATCGGCGAGACCGCTCCCGGCCTTGCGCTTTTCGAGCATGGGCGAGATGTGATCGTTCCAGCCGAGTTTGGAAACGAAGGCATTCCAGACGAGGCGGTCGGAGTCGTTGAGAGGCCGCCCGTTCGTCTCGCACCAGGCGAGGATCTCGTCATCGCTCCCGCCCTCGAGAACCCGCGCGCGAAGGGCGTCGTAGTCGAGGTGGAGAAAGCCCGTGCACCAGCCGTCGGCGCCTTTCCCGAGATTGTCGTGCAGTTCCTCCCAGAGCAGGCCCTGCTCCATGAGCCTGATCTTTTCGAGCATGCGGGGGAAATATTTCAGTCCACCGGTTTCATCGAGGATGCCGCACGGGACGCTGGAGGGATCGGGTTTGTTCGTCATGGCTTTCACGTTTCCGCTCCTCTCAGATCCGCCCGAGGATGCGATCGAGCGCGTCGCTGGTCTGGTAGACGAGGGCCTCGGGGTAGTGCTTCCAGGGGCGGAAGTATTCGAAGGTGAGATAGCCCTCGTAGCCCACCGCATCGAGCGATGCGACCACCGCGGGCCAGTCGACGCTGCCGTCAAGGAGCGGGCGGAAACACTCGAGCGAATGATCGGTCCCCGCGCGATGAAACTCCTTGAGATGCACGTTTTTGATCCGATCGCCGAGCTGCGGGATCCAGTGCTCGGGCTGCTGGTATTGCATGATGTTGCCCGTGTCGAAGTGGACACGGCAATGCTCGCTGCCGAAGGAATCGACGAAGGCATTCATCTCGGCCGGGGTCATGAGGTAGCCGTTGAAAAAGATGTTCTCCATGTTGAGCGAGACCCCGAGCTTCTCCGCACCGATCAGCAGCTTCCCGACCGCCTCGCGGGCGCGAGCGTCGCAGAGATCGTTCGAGACGGGGTCGTGATCGTCGCGCCACGGGATCGTGACCGCGCCGGGCACGACGAGGACATCGGCGACCCCAAGGTCGGCGGCCGCCTTGGCGATGAGACCCGCGAGCTCGAGACCGCGGGCGCGTTTCACGGGATCATTGCTCGTGAGCGGATACGGCCAGAAGAGGAAGCTACAGAGGCCGCTGATTGCGATCCCGATTTCATCCGCCATCTTCCTGATCGCGGCATACTCGGCGGGGCCGGATTTCGGGGAGAGGTCGTTGTCGAGATCGTAGTTCAACTCGACCGCGTCGAAGCCCGCGTCTTTGGCGAGCTGGAGGCATTCCCGCAGGCTCATGCGATCAGGGTAGGGAAAGGCCCAGAGATTGATCGACTTTTTGATCTTCGGAAAGGCCTTCGTCGAGGCCCGTCGCTCATCGGGCTTCGCGGCACCGGCGGGAGCGGACTGCTGCGCGGCGGCGTTCAGTCCGCCGAGACCGGCGGCGACTCCACCGACGAGGGCGCTGCTGCGGAGTAAGTCGCGGCGGGTAAATCCCCCGGGACGGGGATGCAGATATTCGGGTGGCTCAGGCTTCATGTCCGCAAGCCTAGCGGGCACGTCTACGCGAGGAAAGGGAAAAGGAATGGCGTCGATGCGGCGAGAGGGTCAGGTGCGCCGCCTTACCCTATTGGCCCCGCCGTTCACAGCGCCCGGACCGACTTGACCAGGAGGAGAAAGGGAGTGCGGTGGTAGCGGGTGTGGGCAGGCATGAGGTCGGCGATGATCTCGACCGGCTGCCCCGCGAGCGCCTCGCACTTCGCAAGCACGGCTTCCTCCCCGGCGAGTTGGAAGAGTGCTAGATTTGGCTCGTGAATTTCGTTGCCTTCGTCATCCAGTCCCGCGGCCTCCATCGGGAGCGGAGTGATGAGGACAATGCCACTCTGGGTCGACTCCATTTCGAAGTCGTCGGATAGGGGAAAGACGATCGCATTGACCACTCCGCGGACCTTCGCCTCCTCGCCCGCAACGAGAGGAGCGGTCGATTCAGGAAAGGGGCCCGCGTGAAGCGGGGAAGTGATTGCGGAGAGGAGGACGAGGATCGAGAAGAGATGTCGTGTTATCATGTTAGTTACTGTTTATTCACAAGGAAGCGGGACATTCCTATGGGGCGGCTTGTCAGGACTGTGCTTGACGGGCGACAGGAATGTCGCCCCTCCTTGTGGTTACTGGAAGGATGAATATCAATTACCAACTGAGTCGGAACTCGATCCAGTCTGATCCGAAAAACGCTCCGCCGTCTTTGTTCTGATCACGAAGCTCGATGATGGTGGTGTGATCATTCCGGGCCGAGGGCTGCTGGATGACTTCCGCGATACCCCGCCCATCGGACATCCTAAGTTTGATTTCCGCGGGCTTTTCTTTCGGAAACTGAAAGTCAGTGGCGAAGGGTTCCGTGATCGCCCCGGTCCAGACGGGCATCCACTCGATCTTGTCATTGAGGTAGGTCGGAAACTGCCCCTCATGCTGTCCCGGTGGTTCGGCACGGCCTCTGGTGTGATCGAACCAGACCTTGCCGTCCCGCAGCAGCAGGCGACTGATCCCGTCGATTTGGACTTTCACCTTCAACGCGCTCGCCGCAGCGTCGGTCCGGGCGAGGGCGGGGCTGGGGACTACGACGGCCGGATTCTGCTGCGCCGCGCGGACCAGCGTCTCCAGCGCGGTGACGCGGGTCAGCTCCTCATTGGTGCGGATCGCGTCCTCGAGCAGATTTTGCTGCGTCTGCTCGGTGCGGAGCGCTTCGAGTTGGCCCTTGTGCCGCTCGATCACAGGGAGGAGTCGCTGGTGCATCAGCGTAGTGCGTTCGGTCTTCGATTTTTCGTAGATGCCGCGCATCTTCACGAAGTCGGGAAAGTCGGTTCCTTTTGCCTCGGGCGCACGCCCCTCGATCCGCCCCTGCTCCGCCCGCACGGCGATGAGTTCTTCGAGGGCGCCACGAGCCTGCGACTCCTCGCCCAGTTTTTCCAACTGTCCGAGGTAGAGCTTGTCGAGTTCTTTGAGCGGGGTGGCGAGCTCCGCCCGGTCGATGTCGAACCCGAGCTTTAACTCGTTGAAGGTCGGGACCTTCGCCGCCACTTCTGCCAACAGTGGCGCACCATACGCCAGCTGGGCGCTGAGGAGGATGGGCAAGAGTCGCTGCATCCCTCTACCGTATCGCTGCCCACGCGCCTGGGGCAATAGGAAGGGCTGCGAATTCGCACCTCACCCGAGCTCGACCGCCTTCCGCATCGCGACGATGGTCGCGGCGCAAGCGGGTTCGTTCTCGAGAGCGTTGAGGGCTTTGTTGAAAGGCTCGGGCCGCACCGGACCATCGTAGCCGATCTGCACGAGCGCCTTCACGAAGGGAGCGACGTCGATCACGCCGGTCGCGGCGGGGAGCTCGCGGGCATTGTCGAGCTGATCGCGTCTTTCGAGACCGACGGGGGCGTCGTTGAGATCCACGCTAACGACATCCTCATTTTTCAGCGCGAGGAGATCTTCCACCGTGTCGCCCGCCGTCCACCAGTGCCAGGTATCGAGAACATGACCGACATTCCCCGTGCCGATTGCGGCAATGAGCTCACGGGTCTCGGCGAGGGTATGGAGAAAGGGGTAACGTCCGCCGACGAGGAGCAACTGGGTGCCTACATACTCGAGCCCGAGACGGATCCCGTGATCCCCGAGTATCTTCGCGATCTCGCGGAGCCGTTCGCTGTGTCTGGCAAAGTTCTGATTGTAGGTGAGCTCATCGTGACTCGGTGAAAGCCAGGTGCCCATGCGGGTCGCCCCTGCCCTCTGCAAGGCGGCGGCGATGCCCGGGAGAGCGGCAAGACCTTCGCGGAAGACGGCATCGTCTTTGCGAAAATCGACCGGGAGACCGGCCGCAGCCCATGCAAGTTTGTTCTCTGACAAATTGCCGAGGACGGCTTCGATCTGCGCCTGCTCCATCGCAGCGAGTTCCGCCCCGCGAGGCTCGACCGACTCGAACCCGTGCCGGGAGGCGAGTTCGTTCAGCTCGAGCTGTGTTTTCACCTGCACCCCGATGCTCCCGGGCGTGAGAGCGAGGGTGAACTTCCGCCCCGCAGGGGTGGCAGCATACGAGGCGGCAGGGAGGGCGGCGGCGAGCGCGAGGGAGGAGCGGACAAAATGACGTCGATTCATCGGACGATCCTGACAGGGAAGGCGCGAGGCGTCAACTCTCGCGCTTGCTCCTGATGAGAGCGCGGACTCCTCGCTCACTGACCCGGCCCGGGATCAATATCCCGAACGTTTCTTGCGGTTGTTCGGGTTCGCGCCCTGATTGGACCTTGCATTCCGGCCATTGTGCTGCTGATGCGCTCCACCGTAGAGGTATTGACCATTGTGATAATAGCGATTCGCGTAGACCCGACCGCCGTAGGAATATCGACCGGTCTCGTATCGGCCGCCAGCATAATAGCGGTTGTTGTAATAGTAACTGGTTCGGGAGTAATTCGGCGGCAGAGATGCGTAGGTCGCATACCCTCCGCCTCCCGGGTTGTATCCCGTATTCGTGCAGGAGCTGAGGAGCAACGATGCAGCGAGAGAAAGGAGCGTTATGTAAAACATTGTCTGTTTGGTTTTCATTTGCGAGCTCTAACCCGTGATTTCTTTATCTCCTATAGGGTCTTTACCCCATGGATTTGTCAGAGTGCGGGAAACTTTTTCCGCAAGAGCGTACCTCGAAAAGCCTTGCCGGAGGACGGGTAGATCGGAGATGGTTCCGTATATGAAATCAGCCCTCTTTTTATTTCTTCTCTTTCTCTCCCTCAGCGGCACGACCATTTCCCTCCGGGCAGATGATGCGTTGAAAAAGGCGCTCGTGATGCATGCCTCGTTCGACAAAGGATTCGACTCGGATTTTTCCATCGGCGACAAGACCTGCTACCTGAAGGCGGGGAGCGAGATGGTTCCCTGTGTCGAGAGCGACGATCTCAAGCTCGTCCCCGGCGAGGGCAAATTTGGCGGGGCGATCCACTTCCCGCGCAAGGCGGCGGTGCGTCCGACCTACCGCGGCGACGGCATGCTCGGCTACAACGCGGAGAACTGGAGCGCGACGGTCTCGCTCTGGCTGCGGCTCACGCCGGACGAGGATCTTGAGCCCGGCTATTGCGATCCCATCCAGATCGTCGGCGATGACACGAAGAAGGGCTTCATCTTCCTCGAATGGTCGAAGGATCACACACCCCGTTATTTCCGTTATGCGATCCGTCCTCTCATCGAGCTGTGGGATCCGGAGGGCCTCGGCTGGGAGGTCGTCCCCGAGGCGGGGCGTCCCATGGTGCAGCTAAAGGAGGCGCCCTTTTCCCGCGACCGGTGGACGCACGCTGTCTTCACCCTCGATCAGATCAACGCGGGCAAGGGGAAGTCATCGGGCGTGCTCTATCTCGACGGGAAGCGTCAGGGAAAGATCGAGGGGCACAACCTGACCTTCGGCTGGGATCCGAAGGCGGTCCTGCTAGTCCTCGGGGCGGCCTACGTCGGGCATCTCGATGACCTCGCGGTATTTAATCGGGCCCTCAGTGATGAGGAGGTGGCCCGCCTCCACGCCCTCGAAACGGGCGTGGCGGAGCTGCGTCCGTGACTGGTCCTCACTTCGGGAGGAGCCGTTTGAGATTGGCCTTGTTCAGCTCCCATGCGCGGAAGATCTCGTCGCCGCGCGTTTTCCAGAGGGCCTCATCGTCGGGCACCCACTCGAAGCGCATCGTCGTGAAAAGCTTGTCCTTGAGCAGGTCGAACTCGACCGTGGCCCCTGTCTCATCCTTGCCTGTGACGACGATCTTTTTCACGATCTCGTTTTCCTCGTCGCCGAAGTCCGAGTGGATCCGCAGCCACGACTCGATGACTTCGTGAACGACGGCGTGATTCAAGGTCGCTTCTTTTTCGCGTCCGGCCTTGAGGACGAGCTCGATTGCGGGGGACTCGGCCTGCGCCGCCTGGCGGATGAGTTGCAGGCTGCCCTCGTCGATATTCTCCAGCGTCGCCATGACATCGACGACGGCCGAGCTGATGTGTACTTTGCGGAGGATAGGGAGGGCTTTCACCTTACCCATCTCGGTGGGGCGCAGGAGCGGCTTGATCTCCACATCAGTGTCGAGGTCGGCGACACGCTTGAAGTAGTTGCCGAGCTGGCGCCACGAGGCGGCGCGGCTGTTGCGCTGCAGGGTGAGGATGCCGGTCTCGAAGTCGAAATAAAAGGCCGAACACTCCGCGACGCCTTCGTCTTTGCTGAGATTGATCGGGGTGACCTTGCCGGCGAGATCGGCACGGAAGCCGGCGGGGGCCATCGAGATTCGCATGAGATCGCCGAGATACCCCTGATCAGTGAGTCGACCGCGGGCGAGGCGGATCCAGTCATCGTTGATCTCGACATTGCGCTTCGAGCTGTCGGCCGCGGTGCCGTGGAGATCGCGCAGGATCGTTTCGAGTCCGGTCGATTCGATATCGACGGTGTAGAAGTCAACTTTGGCGGTTTTTTGCATAGGGAGGGTCCGGTAAGGGCGTCAGGGGATCGGGTCAACTATTTCGCGACTCGCCTTCCGCGCAAAAAATCGGAGGATCCGTTGAACCGTCTCTTGCGAAGCGACACAAAACATTCCAGTACTTCCCATGATCAAATTTCTCCACACCCGCATCCGTGTCAGCGACCTCGAAAAGACCATCACCTTTTACGAGACGCTCGGCTTCACGCTGACGCGGCGCACCGACAAGTCGCCTGCGGGGAACCAGCTCGCCTTCCTCGAGCTCGAGGGGAACGACCACTTTCTCGAGCTCTGCTACTCGCCTGACTTCGAGGTGAAGTTCCCGGAAGACCTCATGCACACCGCTCTCGGGGTCGAGGATATCGTCGCCTACTGCGATGGTCTCGAAAAAGCCGGGATCGAAATCTGGCCCGGCGACTGGCGCGAAGCCTTCCCCTCGGGGAAAAAAGGGAAGATGGCCTTCGTGACCGATCCGGACGGCTATGAAGTGGAGATCCTCGAACGTTAATTTTATAAACCACCACCCCTGAAGGCGGAATTTAAGAGAAATTGACTCTCAAAAGTAATAAATTTTTAATTTTTGTTTAATAAATTTGTGAAAATGATCCATTTAGGTTAATTTTACGGGCTCCTTATTCTTTACCCCTATCTGGATTCATGAAAAAACTTGGATTAGTCATTCCTCCGGCCCTGATTGCCGTGACGCTTCTGATTCTCCCGTCGTGCAACACGAATCAGGGCTCTCCCACCTCCAAAGCGGGATTCTGGGAGCGTGAGCTCGGTGCGGTGGCCAATGTGCCACTCAATCCCTCGGATGCGCAAAAGGATCTCAATCTGAAGGTCGATCTTATCCCCGAGGGAAAGTACGGTCGTCGTCTCTTCCGGGAGATGAAACCCCAGTACATCACCATCCACAGCACGCAGAACCCGACCGGCGATGCCTACGCCCATGCCAAGGCGCTCAATCGCGGGGCCCTGCGTGGTGGCGTCTGCGGATACCTTTGCTGGCATTTCACGGTGCAGGGTGACACCGTGATTCAACACATCCCCACAAGCGAGCGCGGCGAGCACGCCGACTTCGACGGACCGGGGAACCGCTACTCGATCGGGATCGAGATGTGCGAGCATCAGGGCAACAACCAGACGGCCACGCTGGAGCGCACCGCCAAGCTCGCGGCCTCGCTGATGTATCATCACCAGATCCCGATTTCCAATATCCGCGCCCACTACCACTGGCCCCGCGAAGGCTACTCGACCCCGAACAAGGACTGTCCCCACTTTCTCCTCGAAAACGGTCAGCCCGGGGAGACCTGGCGCTGGTTCGTTGGACGCATCAATCAGCACCACTCCCGCCTCGTGAAATTCAACGAAGCGGCCCGCGAACAAAAGCAGAAAGAAGAGGAAGCCAACCGCCGCAAAAAAATGGTGCAGCGATTCTGGAGCAAGCTAAGCGACTTCATCGGCCTCAGCTGATCGACCTCCTGCGGGCATCGGCCAGTCGGCGGAGGTTGCAATCCGGGCTCGTACGTTTAAGATTCTCTTACGACACGTTTTTTTTCACGTCCCCGGTCAGACATGAGCTTTCGCCTCCTTCTCCTCACCCTCATCGTTCTCGTGACGACCCTGGCAGTTCCGGAGTCCGCCGATGCCGCGCTGAACCCGAACGATGAATACATCATCGTTTCAGGTGGACCGGCCCTGCAATACTGGGAGGGATACCGACGCGAGGCCCACCGCCACGACCGCTGGTGGGGTAACTTCGTGCGGACGGCGCGGTTCCGCATCGAGCAGCTGAAAAAAGCCAGCAACGACGCGGTGAAAATCACCTGGCTGGTCTACCGCCCCGGCTACGAGACCCGCGCAACCGAGGACGGCGAGCCGCTCATCAGCCACATCGAGAGCGTGCGCGACAAGTACGGGGTCAAGCTGATCTGGTTCGATCAGGGAGACGAAGTCATCAATTACATCAACAACGGGCAGAATCGCAATGCGGTGAAGGTCTCGGGCTTCGAGTACTTCGGCCATTCGAACAAGTTCTGCTTCGTCTTCGACTACAGCAACCACATCCTCGGCGCGTCGAAGTCGTTCCTCCATCAGGGCGATCTGAAGAAGCTCAACCGCAAGGCCTTTGCCAAAGGGGCCTATGCGAAAAGCTGGGGCTGCCACAGCGGGGAGGCGTTCAGCGCCGAGTTCCGCCGAGTCACCGGGGTAAAAATGATCGGCGCGATCGGGAAGACCGATTATTCCGAAACATATAAGGGAATCCTGCCCTTCATTTCCGGCGGCGGGCGCTGGGGAAGCTAGAAAGTTGGAACATTTAGGTGAAATCTCCCGATTTCGTGGTCCACTCTCAGGTTACCAGAAACTCGACAACCGACCTTCACCGATGCAGTTCAACGAACTCAAGCAGCTCTACTCGCTCCCCTTTTTCGATCTTATCCAGCGCTCACGCAGGGTGCATGAGGAGAACTGGCCGCAAAACGAGATCCAGCTCTGCACTCTCCTGAGCATCAAGACGGGCGGCTGCTCCGAAGACTGCTCCTACTGCGCCCAGTCGGCCCGCTACACCACCGAAGTGGCGGCGGAGCGGCTCATGGAAAAAGACGACATCCTCGCGCGCGCCCGCCAGGCACTGGAAAACGGCTCGACCCGCTTCTGCATGGGGGCGGCCTGGAAAGGGGTCAAGGACGGCACGAAGCGCTTCGAGCAGGTCCTCGACATCGTCGAGAGTGTCAGCGAACTCGGCATGGAAGTCTGTACTACTCTCGGCGAGCTCGGTCCGGTCGAGGCGGCTAAGCTGAAAGTGGCGGGCGTCACCGCCTACAATCACAACATCGACACCTCGCCCGAGCATTACACGAACATCGTCTCGACCCACACCTTCCAAGACCGCCTCAACACCCTGCGTCACGTTCAGGATGCCGGCATGTCGGTCTGTTCGGGCGGCATCCTCGGCCTCGGCGAGACGACCGATGACAGGCTGAAAATGCTCGAGATCCTCAGCAACTTCAATCCCCAGCCCGAGAGTGTCCCGATCAACTCACTCGTTCCGATCCCGGGCACGCCGCTGGCGGAATCGCAGGGCGTCGATTCCTTCGAGGTCGTGCGCATGATCGCCCTCGCCCGCATCGCCATTCCCCATGCAAAAGTCCGTCTCTCGGCCGGTCGCAAGCAGATGAGCGAGGAACTCCAGACCCTCTGCTTTTTCGCCGGAGCGAATTCCATCTTCTACGGGGACAAACTGCTCACGACCGGGAATCCCCAATCACAGGCCGATCTTGCTCTGCTAAAAAAGCTCGGGCTCGAGCCGCAGAAGCCGAACCGCTCCCTCGCCGCGCCCGACGCCGAGGACTCCCGCCCGCTCACTCCCGCGCTGGCCTGAGGACGCAGCCATCATGAAATGGCGTTGCCTCCATCACCTCTTCGACCTCGACGATCAGGGAGAGATCATGGGCATCGTCAACACGACGCCCGATTCTTTCTCCGACGGCGGTCGGTATGACTCAGTCGAGCTGGCGGTCGCTCACGCGCGCCGGCTCATTGATGAGGGGGCGGCGATCATTGACATCGGCGGCGAATCGACCCGTCCCGGAGCGGCGGATGTGGACGAGGCCGAGGAGATCAGGCGGGTGCTGCCTTTAGTGGAAGCTCTCGCGGCGGAGTTCCCCGGCATCGCCCTCTCGATCGACACCTGCAAAGCGGGGGTAGCCCGGGCAGCAGTGGCCGCGGGGGCCGCTATCATCAATGACGTGACCGGCTTCCGCGAGGCGGCGATGGTCGAGGTCGCGGCAGAGAGCGGCGCAGGCGTCGTCGTGATGCACATGCAGGGAACCCCGCGCACGATGCAGCACGAACCGGTCTACACGGATCTGGTGGGAGAGATCACCGCGTGTTTCCAGGACCGCTTCGCCGCGCTGATCGCCGCCGGGGTGAAGTCCGAATCCATCGTCTTCGATCCCGGGATCGGCTTTGGTAAAAAGCTCGAGCACAATCTCGCGATCCTGCGTCAGCTCGATCAGTTCACGGTCGAGGGGCGTCCCATCCTCCTCGGTGTCTCGCGCAAGTCCTTCATCGGAAAATTGGTCGGCTCGGACAATCTCGAGGATCGTCACTGGCCGACCGTCGCGATCACCGCCCACGCCCGCGAGCAGGGAGTCACGCTGCACCGGGTCCACGAGGTGAAGGCGAATCTGGAAGCACTCCGCATGACGGAGGCGATCCTGCGTTCGGCCTAGACCGTAATTTGGTAAAGGAGCACGATATCAGTTCGGGTCGCAACAGGCTGCAGGGAGAGGGAATTGATGGAGAGGCTGAACAGCTTCAGGGAAATCAGGTCCTTATTGCTTTTCGACTATTTGCCTATTCCTTAAATTCAAGCGGGTAGAATCAACCGAAGGAAGATAGCCTGCCCGGAGGGCGGGAGCGAAGCGTCAAAGCCGAAGGGTTGCAAAAGGGAATTTCCAGCAGGAGGGGATCGTATGTAGCCGAAGATCTTTCGTCTGCCTTTTTACGAAACCCTTTCACCGAACCCTACTCGCGCCCATCGCTCCAGTTTCCGCGCTCGTAGTAATACACAATGTCCTGATCACCGCGCCGGGAGTTGTCGGTGTAGGTGGTTTGCACTCGGAAGACGAGCCGGGGCCCATCGATGGAGAGCGTGTAGATCAATTCCGAAAATCCGGAGTCGTAGGGAACGGAGATGCGGAGATTCTCGGAAAATTTCTCGTCGAATTCCGAGCGGGTTTTCCCCGTCGAGCTGATCGTGGCTCCATGGAGCTGCCCGTCGTTACCGAGAGAATGCCAAAGGCGCAATTTGACTTGATCGCCCCACTCATAAACTTCAACCTGTCGGGCAAATGGATTATTGGCGGCCTCGGCGCGCCACATCCCGAAGAGGGTTTGCGGGTCGGTCGCGGCTCGCATGGAGGGAGCGGCGGTCCCGAGCAGGATCGCCGCCGCGACGAGTGCGCCCTGAGCGGCGAGGATGGCGGCAGCAAGAGGGGGTGATTGAGTCGTCGTATCCTGGACTCGATTCAGCCGATCCACCAATCGTCCGTTTCTCCGAAAGAGGGATGGGGACGGCGCGGGTAGCAGCCCCAGGGCGACCTGCGCCACCGACCGCCGATAGGACTCAGCTCCCCCGAGCCTGGCTGCTGCTGCATCGCGTGCTTCCTCGCAGGAGACGAGATGGCGCTCCGCGAGCCACCAGGCAAGCGGGTGAAACCAGAGCAGGGCAGTAAAGACCGAGACGAAGGGAAACCAGAAGTGGTCACCCGCCCGGAGATGTGCAGCCTCGTGCCGAAGGACGTGGACGAGTTCTTTGGATTGACCGATTCCGACAACCCTCTCGGGTAAGACAAGTTGACCGCCGAGAGTGAGATGTGGCGAGACCGGTTCGGACACGATGACAAACCCGCGGGATCTGGCACCGATTTCCGAGCAGGCCTGTTCCCAGGCTTTGAGTAAGGTTCCCCGGGCGGAATAGCCGGAGCGAATCGCGCGCCTCTCGGATAGAAGAATGAGTATAAGCCTAGCGAGGAGTGCTCCGAATCCGGCAAGCCATGCGATCCCCAAATAGGTAGAAACAGTGACACCCGATTCGGCCTTTGAAACAGGGACTGCGGCAAGCTCAAACTCGTCTTCGGTGAGTGCGATAGTGGGCGTTTTTGCGGCGAGTGATGGGACCGCCGGCGCCGCATCACCGGTTTTCCATCCGGGGATTTCGCATTCGATGCTGAAGAGCGAAGTTACCAGAAGTAGGCTTCCCCCGATGAAGACCCCGCGAAGGAGAGCCATTCCCCAGGAGGGCTCGCATCGCCGTAGGAAAAAGAGCAGTGCGAGGGCGGCGAGGAACAGCGCGGTGAGTCGGAAAAGGGAATGAAAGATGAGTTCAGTCATCGCACGATTGGCAAATTTGCTTCCGACGATCTCTACTCGGCCCAGGCACCACGGACGAACTCGTATTCGAATGTCTGGTCACCGCGTTTCGGGTCTGTGTAGTCCGTTTCGGTTTCAAGGCTCAGACCATCTTTATGGAGTTGCATGCGATAGGTGATCTTCGCCCAACCGAGGTCCGCTGTTGCCTCTACCTTGCCTGAAGCAGATTCGGCGGCGGCGTCTTCTCCGTAGATCGGGAGTTCTTAAGTGATATCGGGGCGGGATGAGATGCCTCCCTTCATGATGCCCCAAGTGCTCATGGTGACCGGATCGAGGTCCCGGATCGTGATCTGCGCCTCTCCCCGGGTGCCTTCGTCGCGGTTCTTCCAAATCCCGAGCCATCCGCTTTCGGTCAGGCTCTGGTCCGCAGTGCCAGTCAGCGCCTCCCGGTAGCTGCCCCTGACAAAAAATAGATCGCTCTCGCGGGTTCCTCGCCCGGAATCATCCGTGTATTCATTGACTGTCTGGATTCGGAGCGCCTTCTCGGTCAGGCTGATGGTGTAGGAAACCTTCTTGAAGCTTACTTCTTGAATCGCACGGACGGGCGGACCCCCGGGTTTCGCGGCGGCCGCCTCTGACCGACTGCACTCCAGTGAGACAACTTGGGCGCTTCCCTCCATCTCTCCTCCGTTCACCGAATTCCAGACGCGCATGGTCATCGTGCTACCGCCTTGCACGAACTCCACTTGTTTGAAGGCACCGCTGTCGAGTTCAACCGCACGCCAGGTCCCGAGGATGCCGGTTTCTTCGCCCGTAGCCGGGGCATGCGAGAGTAGGGTGAGGCTTGCGCCAAGAAAAAGTGCCAAGGTGGGATGTGGTTTCATGATTTGGGGGGTTTTTCGGGTTTTCGCGCGGATTTGGCCAGTTCGCGCAACTGTTTGATCTCCTCTTCGCTGAACGAGTTTTCCTGAATCAGCTGGGAAAAAAGACCCACTCGCGACCCGCCGCCAAATAGTCGAGCGAGTCCGGAGAGCATCTCGCTCACCGCAGCGGTTTTGGGGCGGCGGGGAAAATAGTGATAGGCTTTCCCACACTTCTCACGATCGAGATCACCGCTCTCCACCATCAGGGCCAGCACCGAGCGCAAGGTGGCGTTTTCAATATCCCATTCGAAACGCTCCTCGATATCGGCGGGTTTTAGCGCCTCGTTCCCCTCCCACAGAATCTGCAGAATGTGAAGCTGAGTGCGGTTGAAATCCGGTATCGGAGTTGATTGGGGAGCCGGCAATTTTGAAGATGACTTCATCTAACTGTGAGAAAACCACAGTTAGGCAAAAAGGTCAAGTGATATGTGAAATTTTCACAGAACGCAGAGCCACCCACGTTCACATCCCGCGCCATCAGTGGTCGTATCCCTATGAGGTGCGCTAGCAGCCTGTCGGACTTATTGCTAGACAACGACGGCGATCAGTTGGAGCTGAACTTCGCCGATCTAGACCTAAAAACGGTTCACGCCGGACATCTCTTCGATGCCGTGGTCAGTTTGAAAGAGGTATCTGTTTACGAAAAAAGACAGGTTCGATGAATCTGGAAATTCGTAATGCTCGGGCGAAGGGGCCCTCACTGTCACATTCGTGGGACTGTCTGCCGTGCGAACAAATAGGGTTCAATCGCCGAACAGACCCTGTTGGTTCATGGGAATACCACGAAATCCTTTTCTGAACCGGAACTTGTTAAAAAAGCTGAGAAATCGGCTTTCCGCCGTCCGTGATAGGCACGGGACGGTCTCCGTCGTAGAGGTTTTCGGATGGGTCGATCTGCATCGCGGCGAGAGCCGTGGCGAAGTAGTCGGGAACGGAAACTGGTTTGTCCACGACGCTTTCAGAAACTTCGTCCGTCATCCCCCAGGCACCTTTGTGATTGAGCCCACCGCCGGCGATGACTGACGTGAAACATTTCGACTGATGCCCGCGACCGCCGCCGGAATCGAATTCTCCGGGCCGGCCAAATTCGGAATTGATGAGAATGACGGTCTTATCCAGCAACTTGTGGGATTGGAGGTCGGACATCAAGGTGGACAACGCCTCGTCAAGATCTTGAATCAGTAGATGCTGTTTCAGTTGCCCCTTATCGTGGGTATCCCAGCCGGTGCCGTTTTTGAAATTATCACTGTAGGAAATTTCGACGAAACGGACGCCGGATTGAAAAAGTCGTCGCGCAAGGAGACAGCGCTGACCAAATTCGCTGCCGTATGAATTCCGAAGGTCGGCTGGTTCGTCATTCAACTGAAATGCCTTCATGAAATCAGGTCCTGAAAGCCGCAAGCTCTCTTGAACGGCTGCGTCGTAGTCTGCGAATTTTCTATCATCACCAAATCGTTTCGCACCACCTTCCCTTACGGCATCGAGAAGTTTTTCCCGGCGGGAAACCCGCTTTGAAGAAATGCTGTCGGGCCGCGCCAAGCCTGATGGACCGGCTTTAAGATCGGTCAGATAAATAAAATTCGCCGCCGGCCCGAGAAATCCCGCACCGCGGGTGAGATTCGGATAACCCATTAAAACGTAGGCGGGAACTCCTTCCGCAGCAGCGCCACGCTGACTGGCAATGATCGACCCCAGCGACGGATACCTGACCGCGCCACTGGTTGGTCGCCCGGTATGCATTCGGTTGGTCGCCGCAGCGTGTTCATCCACGACTTCATGATGAAGCGAACGAACTGCCGTGATTTGCTCCATGTGACGGGCTGTTTTGGGCAGGTGCTCACAGATTTTGACCCCCGGAACCGCCGTGTCAATCGAGTCGTAATAAGAACCCGCCTTTTTCGCGTTGGCATCGCCCCGGGCTTTGGGATCGAACGTGTCGATCTGAGCCATCCCGCCTCCCAACCAAAGCATGACGCAGTGTTCCGCTTTGCCGAGCGCAACCGTTGTCTCTCCGGCATTGGCCGCGTGCAAACCCGGCAGGGTGAGTACGCTCGCAGCCGCACCGGATGAGGTTTGTAAAAAGTGTCGTCGATTCATTTCGTTGGTTAGGGAATCAGAATCATTTCCGGTGAGTTTAGAAGCGCCCACAAAGCGTCTTCTGCCGTCTCCCGCCATGGTGCGCGGAGAAATCTTGTCGGGGAATCGCCATTACGGGCGGCAAGTTCCTGGCGTTGCTTGATGCTGTTTGCTTCGCCATCGAAATGATTCGACCACGAAACATGGGGGTAACGCACCACGTCGGGTTTTGGTGGAAACTCGGATGTTGGGACCACGCGATTCTCAAACCCTTCTGAAAATAGCGCTCGGAATTCTGCTTTTTCTTCAGAAGTCGGAACTCTTGTCAGGAATCGCATGAAAAGAGTCTCAGTCAGTTCGTCCGGTGATTCAGCATTCAGACACAGTTGGGTGACTTCGCTGTCGTCTGTTAATTGAGTCAGCCATCCGCCCATGACACCATTGGCAAGGACTCCGGGTTGCAGGGGATTCGCCTCCTCTTCACGATGGGAAGTCGGCTCCTGTCTGGAATCCCGCCACCCAAATGCCCGCAAAACATCGACCACGGCCTGGATTCTGGGCAAAGCAAGACTGGGTCGATCCCGCTCATTTGCCGGCGAGGTAAATTCCCAGGCGTGTCTCGGTTCACCGAAATTCATAAACGCTCCCGGAGGAAGTCGACCCTCCATATCCAGCGACAAAACGCCGACGTCCATGGTCCGACCCGACACCTCCCATGCGTTGTCCACGATCTGTTCCGCTGTCATCCGGCGACGATAGGGACCTTCGAAAAAACGTTGAGCGGAATCGGTATCTGCGATGCTGATGGCTTCGCGCTGATAAGTCTGCGAACTGACAATCATTTGAGTCAGCTCTTTCAAATCGTAACCACCGGCGACAAATTCATCTGTTAAAAAGGCGAGCAAAGCCGGATCGCACGGAGCATTTCCTTCCCAATCATTGACCGGCTCTACGATTCCCGCGCCCATGTAGCGCTGCCACACGCGATTGACCATGACTTCGGCAAAACGGCGCGAAGTGGTCACTTTGGTAGCAAATTGTTCCCGCGTGTCGTCGGGAGATTTCATCAGGCTGGCAGAAACCGGGGTGCTGTCCAAAATTTCAAATGGCCAGGCAGGATCTACGTTTGAATCGACCGTCAAGGTGACTTCGATCAGCGGTTTACGGCCTCCATTTTTTAGGTGCTCAAAGAATCCGCGAGGGACGCTGCTCGATTGCGGCACCGTGATCGGTTCCCGCGCCAGCATGGCAGCCAACGCAAAAAGGTCCTGCTGGCTCGTCTCGTGGTAAGGCGAATCATGGCAACGTGCGCATTTCATTTCCACCCCGAGAAATGCGGTTCCGATGATGTGAGCCTTTGCCGCCATCGGGACATCATTCTGAGTGGCGATCCCAAAACCAGCCGGACCACCTCCCCACTCGCTACCACCCATCATGATCAACTCCGTGGCGAACCGATCCATCGGCTTGTTGTCTCGCAGCGCTTCCAAAATCCAAAAGCGAAACGGACCGGAATTGTTCAGCATGGGTTTCAGCAGATTCGGATTCTCCGCAAGCACATCCTGCCAGTAGCCCATCCAGTTATCCGCCCACCGGTCATCCTCCAGCAAGGTTGAAATCATCCGGCTCCGTTTGTCTGTCGCCGCATCGGCCTGAAATTCACGAACGATGTCCAAAGGCGGCGATACCCCCACGAGATCGAGCCAGATTCTTCGGAGAAAAGTCAGGTCATCAATCAACTTGGTCACCCCTTCGGTCGTGAGCGGAGGCTTGTCCATTTCAGCCCCGCTTTCGACCCATTTCGTGAGTGTTCGAATTTGCTCTTCGCTGAGCGATTCGCCTTTTGGCGGCATCCGGTCATCCCCGGCATTCGGACCGACCGCTTCCAAAAGAAAACTCTCGTGCGTATTTCCCGGGACGACGGCAGGCAATTCGGAATCGCCACCCGCGAGGATGTTTTCACGATTCTGGAGATTGAGACCGCCTTTCTCCTTCTCTCCGTGACAACGATAACAATTCTCCGAGAAAATCGGGCGCACCTTCGAATTGAAAAACGAATCCTTGTCGCCCGAAGCTTTAATCGCCACCTCGAATCGAGTCTGGATCAATTGATCAATGCTTTTCGATGAGTTTGACTGAGCCAAATTTTTGCGGACAAATTCGTGACGCTCTTCCCAATGCCCAGCCTGTTGATCTGCAGCCTGCCGTTGTTCTCGATCCACCTTATCCAGCACCTCGCTCGTTTCCAAAACAAATGCGAATCGCCCTTCATCCGTCAGTTCCGGCCCGGATTGCTGCGGACCAATCATCCGAAATATTTCGTCTTTTTTGGCAATCGCAATGCAGGGTTCACCGAAATCGAGCCGCAACTTCGGACCACCGACCATCATGTCAAAAACAACCGTGTGCTTCCCGCCGGCACTGGTGAATTCAACCACCTTTTCCACATCATCCATCGCAGGGGGACGCATCCGCATGCCTTTTCTCGGCAATTCAGGAAGGGGATCGACCTTGTTATTTTCTCCGTTATGGCGCTTTTGTTTGGGGAAATCCATGAACACTTTTCCATCAATGAAAAGACGGGAAAAGCTCCGGCTGCGACCGAGAAAATCGTAGGTGCCCGGCTCGAGTTCAATTTCCGTCACTGCCCGAATCATGACTCCGGTTCCCCAATCGATCCGGACTCCCGAGTCATCGTAGTGGTGAGGAATCCGAACAAACCCCATCGCCGATTGCTCCCAGGAGACCAGCGTTTCGCCCAGGTCCTCAGGAAAAGCCGCATTATTCTCAAACGGACCAAACAAATTCACCCGAACGACGCCCGCCGTGGCTTCAGGCAATTCTCCGGCAAAAGCCGACGACGTTAGCACCAGAAGAATGGCGGAAATGGCAAGGCGGCACATAGTGCGAATATGGTGGGATAAAACCACCACCGTGGCAAGTGGCGTGAACTCGGCTGATCATTGACATGCGGAAGCGCTATGGGCCTTCGGAGAACGGCGCATCGATCATTGCCGCGCAGTCGAACGCCTCCTGCATGCTGGCGCCCAGTTCAAAGTCATTTCGCTTCATCTAGATGAAGCTCGAGGTGGTGATGACCTTGGTGCATTTCAAGAAGGATCTTCCAGAGTAAACGGATTCACCACTCTCACGCCCCCATAATCCTGTCCGTCATTCAGGTCTTCGGAAGATACGATTTCACAAGCGAGAGTTTTCGCGGCAGCAAGAATGCCGGCGTCCCCAAACGAGGTTTGAAAGCGGGTCTGCAATTGCACGGCTTCCCGGAAGAGCGGGAGATCATTCGCCTGCACGGGAAAGGCGGCGAGGGGCTCGATGATTTCGAACCCCCTCTATCCCGGGGCTTCCGGTGGAGCGGATGCGGAAGGGCTGAAAAAGCAAATTCCTAGCAATAAGCGCGGAAGTATATGGTCCGGGTCCGGTCGGCCTAGACCAGCCTCGCGGTCCGAAGAAAGGGCGGGATGGGGCAACCAATCGCATCAGCGACGGCACGGATCAGTTCGGCCTCGCGGCTGGAGACGCCCTCGTCGGCCATGACGCTGAGACTGCATGCCTCGAGGAGTCGCTTTTTCACAATCGGGGAAGCGCAGGCAAAGTCATCGAGGGCGTCGCGGATGCGGTCGAGCCCGCACTGGTCGCCGCTCTTGAAAGGAATCTCGACGGCGTAGACCTCGCGCAGATGCTGCGCGGCGCCGGCAAAGGCGGCTTTGACAGCGCTCTCATCCTCGGGGTGACTCATCGCGGCGAGGGTCGAGAGGAGGACGCCCGCCTTGTCCCGCAGCGGGGCGAGACGGGTGAAGCGAATGCGCTCGGGGCCGCGTTTTTCAAAGTAGGCATCGAGGTGACGGGTGATGACCTGCAGGAGCATGAACTCGAAAAGATCGACGCGTCCGTCGCTCTCAATGAGTTGCTGGATGATCGTTTTGAAACGCGCGTACTCGGCCGGGGAAAGGTGACGCAGGGCCGGGAGGGCGAGGTCGATGAGGCCGATCTTCACGGCGGAGTGGATGGTGTTCACTTCATTGAACAGCTGCACGACGAGGCGGTAGGTCGCTTCGTCGGTCTCCTGCCGCAGGCGACCGAGCTCGGCGGTGCGCAGCTTGTCATCCTGCGCGAGGAGCAGGGCGAAGATCATGGACTGGGCTCCGGCGAGGGAGCGGCAGGCTTCGAGCCAGTGATCGGGGAGGCTCGCGTGCAGATCCTGCCCCAGTTCGACGTGTTCGGGGTGGACGGAGCGCAGGCTTTCGAAAGCCTCGCCCGCACGCAGCGGGAGATCCGCGCCCCCGGCATCGAGAAACATGCCGGGGAGGGCGCGACGTGAAGCCGCCGCGCCGCTGGTGCGTTTGTTAGTCGGTGCCGGTTCGCTCTTTTCCGAAATCGGCCGCAGGCTCGTCTCGCGGAACTCGCCTTTCCAATGGGGGAGAAGTCGGCTGATGCGCTGCGGCAGGGGAGGGTGTGTCGCGAAGGCGGAGGCGGCGAGGGCGCTTCCGAAAAAGAGGTGGCTGGCGTCGCGGGCCATGGGATGTTTGACGAGAGAGCCCGATTGAAGGCCGCCGATTTTCAACAGCGCGCCGGCGATACCGTCGGGATTGCGGGTGAACTGCACCGCCGAGGCATCGGCGAGGAATTCGCGCTGACGGGAGACCGATGCTTTGATCAAGCTCGCGAAAAAGCTGCCCACATAGCCGATAATGAGGAGCCCCAGCCCCGCCGCGAGCATCACAAGAACCAGCCCACCGCCCTCCTTGCGATTCGAGCTCATGTTCCCGCGAAACGCGTTGCGGAGGATGAGCTCCCCTATCAATGCGAGAAAAAGAATGCCAAAGAGCAGGCCCATGAGCCGCATGTTGAGCCGCATGTCCCCGTTGAGAATGTGGGAAAACTCGTGTGCGATGACTCCCTGGAGTTCGTCGCGGGTCAGCAGCGTCATGCAGCCGCGGGTCACGCCGACGACGGCATCGCTCGGTGTTTTCCCGGCGGCGAAGGCATTGATCGAGTCTTCGGAATCCATCACGAAGACGGTCGGGACGGGCACGCCCGAAGCGATCGCCATTTCCTCGACGAGGTTGAGGAGTCGCCGCTCGTGAAAATCGGTCGTGTTGATATCGACCTCGCGCCCGCCCAGCTCGCGGGCGACGACTTCACCGCCACCGGAGAGTTGCAGCGTTTTGAAGGTCGAGGCGAGGAAGACGACCGTCGCCGTCCCGGAGGCCGAAAAGAAGAGGATGGTGGGATCCCAGAGGAGGAGGCGGCCACTCTCATCTGGCTCGAGGAAAAAGAGGATACCCACCGCGAGCGCGTAGACCGCGGCTATGATCCCGAGGATCGCGAGGAGGAAGTAGAAAATGAGGAGGTGCGTCTTTTTACGTGCGACTTCCTGATGTTCGAAAAAATCCATGGCGTGACGATCCGGAAGCACGGGCTCCCGCAGGAACCCGGCGAGGAGGCAAAGCACTTCAGAACTTCACCACGACGCTCTCGCGCTCGGCGTCGTCCGAGACCTCGAAGGCGGTCGCGGGGACGAAGTTGAAAAATCCGGCAATGAGATTCGAGGGGAACATCTCGAGCTTGTTGTTGAAGTGCATGACCGCGTCGTTGTAGGCCTGGCGGGCAAAGGCGACCTTCGACTCGGTCGAGGTGAGCTCCTCCTGCAACTGCAGCATGTTCTGATTGCTGCGCAGTTCGGGATAGCTCTCGGACAGGGCGAAGAGGCGACCGAGGGCGCCACCTAGACCCGAGTCGGCGTTGGCGAGACTCTGCATCGAACCGCCGTCCCCCGGGGAGGCGTGCTCGCGGGCCGAGGTCGCGGCATTCCGCGCCTGGATCACCGCCTCGAGGGTCTCGCGCTCGTGCGACATGAAGGACTTCACCGTCTCGACGAGGTTCGGGATGAGATCGTAGCGGCGCTTCAGTTGCACATCGATCTGAGCGAAGGCGTTTTTGTAGCGGTTCCGGAGCTGCACGAGCCCGTTGTACAACCCGATGACCAGGAGGACCGGGACCACGAGGATGGCGACGACGATGAGGATGATGACTAGGGTGTTCATGGCGATAAAAGTTGGCGTCTGAATGTATCCGCAATTCACGGAATGATCGAGTGCCAAAGATGCCGTTCTGAAAGGTTCTCGGCCATTACAATCGCGCGCCGGGATTCTATTCGTGCCCTTTCTTGAACTGTTTCCGACTGCAGGATGTCTGTAATGTTTGAAAGACGAAGCTTGTTTTATTAGTAATTCTAAGATATTTTATAATTTAACGGACTTTCCAGTCTGAACAGCTTTAAAAATTTTATCCCCCCATGTTCTTCTCCTTTCCTCACCTCCACCTCCTAGGCAGCATCAGGGCGACTCTCGATCAGCCGATCTTTCCCGGGAAAGTGCTGGTCTGGCTGCTTTTCATGCTCTCGATCATCGGCTGGGTCATGATCATCTCGAAAGCGATCCAGCTCGCGAAGATGAAGCGGGTCGATCGTCTCTTCACCGACCGCCTCCGCCAGTCGAAGACGACCCTAGAAGTGTTCGAAGAAGGTTGGGATGACGACATCTCGCTGAAGTATACGATCTACCTCGCCGGGGCGCGCGAGGCGGCGTTCCAACTGCTGGGCTCGCGCGAGCCGCAGGAGTCGATGCAGCGACGCATCAAACAAGCGGGAAAACTGGCCGGGCGTCAGCTCGAATTTCTCCGCATGGCCTTTCAAACCGGATACCGGGCGGCTGGCGGGCGACTGCAATCAGGGATCGAAGGATTCAGGCTTCTCGCGGCGGCATCCATTCTCATCGGCTCTTTCGGCCTCGTCTGGACGCTCATGACGGGATTCGACCAGGCCAAAGAGTTCACCGAGATCGCCCCGACGGTCGGCAGTGCGCTGGGCTACTTCGCTCTCGCGCTCCTCGTCGCGTCCCCTGCGGTACTCGCTCGGATCGGCTTCCAGGCCACGGTGCGCCGACGCAAGCAGGAGCTGGAGCGCTTCCGCGACGACATCAATCGCCTCTTTGAACGCAGCTTCGCCAGCGCGGAGACACCGGTCCCAACGGCAGAATCCGGGCCGGGGCGGGAGTCGGGACCACGGGGCGGCGACGGGGAGCAGTCCGCGGACACGGGGGACGGGAAAAAACGCTATCACTCGATCCGTGACCGGCTCCTGCGCCCGGAGTCAGATGACGGGGAAGATCCCTTTGTCGTCAACCCCATCGCCCGCCAGGCAGCGACGATCAAAGCGCACTGAACTCACCCAACCCCGTTTTCCGGCCCCGCAAGCTATTCGCCATCCGCCCCCGCCATGAGACTTTCTTTCCAGACCATCTGTATCCTTTTCGGCGTCACTCTCGCGCATCTCTTCCTCATCTCGGCACTCTCGCCGGTGGAGGGGGAGAATGCCGCCCCGCGCCCCGGGATCGTCCTCGACCCCGAGCTGGAATCGCTGTTCGAAGCCGATGCGGGGGATCTCGCCGCCGAAGCCGACGAACTCAACGCTGAGGAAGAGGCCGTCGAGACTCCAGCCCACCCTTTGGCCACCGGAGAAATGAGCGCGGCCCCCGCAGCGACTGCGGAGGAGCCCGTCGCGCTGCCTTCGCCCCGGCTCGTGGGGAATGATGCCCCGGCCTCCGCGCCTACGCCGACCGAGCCGACCGCGCGGGAGCCGGCCCCGGCGATTCGCGAGATTCGCACGATCGCTCCCGTGCCGCGGTCCTAAGGTGAATTCTATCGACGGCTCAGATCGTCGGGGCGTATCGTAGGCGCGTATGTCACATCCCCGTCTTCTCATCATCGGTCACGGCTACGTCGGCTCGGTCCTCGCCCGCCAGCTCGACGATGCGGGCTTTCCCGTCACGGCGGTGAACCGCTCGACCGAGTCCGGCCTGCGCTACCCCGTGCTGCCCGGCGATGTCTCGTCGCTCGAATCGGTGCGCAGCATCGCGGCATCGCTCTCTGCGGGCGGGCCCGATCTCATTGTCCATTGCGCCAGCTCGAGCCGTGGTGGTCCCGATGCCTATCGCTCCGTCTTTATCGAAGGTTTGAGAAATCTCCACGCCGTCTTCCCGGGAGTACCGGTCCTCTTTACCAGCAGCAGCAGCGTCTACGGTCAGATCGACGGATCGGTCGTCACCGAAGAGTCCGAGGCTGCCCCGGACCGCGAGACGAGCCGGCTCCTCTGCGAGGCCGAGCAGATCACGCGCGAGGGCGGGGGCGTCGCGCTGCGGCTCGCCGGGATCTACGGGCCGGGCCGATCCGTCCATGTGAAAAAGATGCTCGACAGTACCGCTACGATCGATGAGGGCGAGGTGGGCCGATACCTCAATCAGATCCATCGCGACGACGCTGCCGCAGCGATCAGGCATCTCGCCACCGTCGGAGTAGGGCATTTTCAGGGACGCCTCTTTAATGTGGTGGACGACACCCCGCTCACGCAGCGGGAATGCTACGAGGGGCTAGCCGCGATTCTCGGGCTGCCGCTCCCGCCCGTAGCGCCGCCCGAACTGGATCGCAAACGCGCCTGGACGAACAAGATCGTTTCCAACGCCGCTTTGCGGGAAACCGGCTGGCGGCCGCTCTACCCGTCCTATCTCGATGCGGTGAGACACGACGCGAGTCTCGTCCCCTCGTTCCGGGACCCGGGCGAGACCGATTAGAGACTCAGCTCCCCCGCCTGAACTCCATCACCTTGAACTGCTGCCCCATCAAAGAAGGATGCGTCAGAGTCTGGAATTGACGCAGTCGCTTCGCGTTGGCGGCGGCGGGAGCTTCGCCCTCGATCGAGAGCAGCCAGGGACGAGCCGCTTCGATGAGGAAGTGGTGCTGGTCGGTGAAGCGGGTCCGCCGAAGTCCGGCGCGCGAGGCAGCCTCCTCGACCCGGGTGAAATCGACGTGTGCCGTGATATCCTGCCGCCCCGGCGAGGCGAAAGGATCTTCGCCCGCGCGATGGGCGTCGTAGCAGCGCAGCGTTCCGGTGCGACGCGACGGGGCATAGTAGTCCGACCGCTCGTAGCCGTAATCGACGATCCACCAGAGCCCCTTTTCCCCGAACAGCGCGGCACTCTCCTCTACCCAGTGATCGACTGCGGGGCACACCTCGGTATGGTATCCCTCGGGAAAGTCGTGCCCGATCAATGCCGCAAACGCTTCGAGAAAAGGCGGGAGAGGCCGGGCGACCCAGGCGAGGCCGTCGCCACTGTCGTTCCGCCCGACAGCGCGCTCGCGCCATGCCCCATCCTGGTAGAGGAGGCAGTGAACGGGAAATGCGTCGAGAAGCTCGTTGCACAGAAAGATCCCGCAGGGAGTCGCGGCCGCGGCGATATCACCGACCACTTCGATTCCGCCGCCCGCGGGATCGGATGCGAGCGTCTCCTCCAGAGCCATCCGCACTGACGGCCGCGGCTCGATGATGCGGTAGGTGAGAGAAGCCGCGAAGGCCGGGTCGATCGCGCGCAGACCGGCCATCACATCCCGTGCGAGACGGCCGTCGTGAGCCCCCTGCTCCACAATCACCGGCTGTGGAGCCCCTCCGAAAGTAGTGATCCATTCGCGATGGATGGCATGCGCAAGGAGAAATCCGAAGGTGCTGCCCACCGAGACACTCGTGTAAAAATCTCCCGTCCTTCCTATCGCCCGCGAAACGGGTTGCGAATAATAACCATACTCTTTATGATATAGAGACAGTTCCATGAAGTCGGAGAAAGACATCGAGATGTCCGGACTTTTCAATATTCTTTGAAAGACGAGATCGAAAAGGGGCGTATCTTCTGAGCCGGCGGGGTGGCTGTCCGGTGATATTTTCATCAATCGGCACCCTAGCGCTTTCAACCCTTTTCACAAAATCCTTCCGTGGCAGACGACTTCGAAGATATAGATTTCGACGCGATCGGCAAAATCGATGCCGACCCGCCGATCAGCCGCGTCATCCCGCTCCCGCCGATGAACGATGGAGAAGTCAAGCGGGTGAAACGGCGCAGGCGTCGTCTCTTCTGGCTGAAGTTCTTCGGCTTCCTCTTCCTGATGCTCTCCGTCATGGGAGTGATCGGGGCGGCAGGGGCATTTTTCTACCTGAAGCCCCGCTACAATCTGGCCCAGTCTTTTGATCTCTCCGAGCTCGAAGAGATCGAGGTCGCCAGCCGTATTCTCGACCGGAACGGGAAGGAACTAGGCCGCATCTTCGTGCAGAACCGTCGCCCCATCTCCCTCGACAATGTCTCTGATCACTTTGTAAACGCCCTCCTCGCGGCCGAGGACAGCCGCTTTTACCAGCACGCCGGCGTCGATTACATCGGGATCGTGCGGGCTGCCTATTATGGGCTGAGGTCGAAAGGGATCAACCAGGGTGCCTCGACCATCACCCAGCAGCTCGCCCGCCAGACCTTCGAGCTCAAAGACCGGACCCTGAGCCGGAAGTTCACCGAGATCTTCCTCGCTCAGCGCATCGAGCGGAGCATCGGCAGCAAGCAGCGCATCCTCGAACTCTACATCAACCGCATTTACTTCGGGGGCGGCTACTATGGCATCGCCGCCGCGTCGGAAGGGTATTTCGGCAAGGCACCCGACCGGCTTTCCCTCGCCGAAGGAGCCACCCTCGCCGCGACCATTCCCAACCCCTACCACCGTTCGCCCCGCAGCTTTCCCGAGGCCTCGATGCGCTGGCGCAACCACATCCTTGGCCGCATGGAGGTCGAGGGATACATCGACGCCGATACTCGTGATCGTCTCCTCGAGACCACGGTGCAGACGGTCGCGAAAGGCAACATCACCGGCAAATCCGCCTTCGTGTACGAGAAAGTACGGCAAGAGGTCATCGATCTCCTCGGCTACGAGGCCGTCTCGAAGGGCGGCTTCAGCATCCACACCACGATCGACAGCGGCATTCAGGAGCAAGCGGAAACCGCCCTGCAGGAGCAGCTCGCCAAAATCGAGCAGCATCCCGACTTCAAGCACTCCACCCTGCAAGAATACAAGCAGCAGAAAGCGGCCTTCCAGGAGTCGGCTCATCCGGATCAGACTTTCCCCGCGCCAAAATACTTGCAGGGCGCTCTCCTCATGATCGATAACAAGACTGGGGCGACGATCGCGCGGGTCGGGGGCCGGGACTTCAACGACAGCATGTTCGACCGTGTCTCGCAGGGTCGGCGTCCGGTCGGGACGGCCTTTAAACCCTTCGTCTACGCAACTGCCTTCGAAGCCGGATTTTTTCCCGGCACCCTCGTCGACGACACCCCGATGGACACCCGACAAGTCATGGTCGGCGGGACCACGGGGATTCTCGGCGAATGGGGGCCGGAGAACTTTGAGAACGTCTACGAGAATGTCATCACCGCCCGACGTGCACTCGCCAAGTCCAAGAACGCCGCCACCGTGCGTCTCGGGCAGAAGGTGGGGATCGATCCGGTCGTGAAGCTCGCACAGGAGGCGGGCATGAGCTTCGAGGGCGACCTGCAGAAGTTCAACGCGACTTTCCTCGGGCGCAACCCCAGCTCGCCAGAGGAGATCTGCCTCGCCTACACCATTTTCCCCAACAACGGACGCAGGGCGGAGAAGACCCACATCATCGCCCACATCAAAGACAGCCTCGGCAACATCATCTACACCCCCAATGTGGCGATGAAGAGCGGGCAGGCGATCGACCGCTACACCGCCCACCAGATCAACAGCATCCTTTCCGACTCCTTCCAATACGGCACCGCCGAAAAGGCCCGCGAAAAGTACGGCCTCGGAGAATACCCCGTCGCCGGGAAGACGGGTACGGAATATGATTTCACTGACAACTGGTTCGTCGGCTACACCTCGGAGGTGACCTGTGTCGTCTGGGTGGGCTTCGACCAGAGTGAGACGATCTACCCGGGAGCCTTCAGCTCGGATACTGTCCTGCCGGTCTGGTCGCTCGTGATGAACGAGGCGGCGAAGAAGTTCGAGCCCAAGGCCTTCCTCCCGCCGCCCGAGGCCGAGCAGGTCGAGATCTGTCTGAAGTCGGGCGAGCTCGCCTCGGATGACTGCTACGAATTACTCCAGAGGGGCGACGGCATCGCCTCGCAGGTGCGCTGCACCTACAACGAATTTCTCCGCCCCGGGACCAATCTTGAATTGATCTGCCACATCCACGGAAAGGGCGGCAGCCGTCTCCGCAATCTCTCGAAACAGACCAAAAAGGGCCCTCTCGTGGCGAGCTACGTGGTGCAGGAAAACGCCACCCCGGTCCTCCCGGTATCCCCGACCATCGTCGGCACGAGCGATCCCTACAATTCCTACGCGCCCGTGATCCGCGCCCGCGTTGCCCCGGTCGTCGCGGTCGTGGTCGAGCCCGCCGAAGGAGAAGACCCCCGGGCGATCGATGCCCCCGCCGTCGAGATCGGGAGCAATGGCATCCCCGTGGCACGCCCCGTCATGAACGAGAGCGAAGAGGAGGAACTTCCCGCCCAGCGTGTCCGCCCCCCTGCACCCCGCGCGATCGAGTTTGATTGAGTGATCGGGAAATCGAGATGACAAGGTGGCTTTTTCTCCTCTAAGGTGAGTTCATGCTTACGATCATCAAGCTCCTCGTCTCGGCCGGACTCATCTATGCGGTCAATGAAATCGTCATCACGCGGAGCCGTCCCTTTCTTGGCAGTCTCATCGCCTCGCTGCCACTCGTCTCGCTGATCACCTTCGTCTGGATCTGGTTCGGGATGCAGGAGAGTCCCGAGGCCCGCGCGGAGAAGCTCGCCGCTCACTCGACCGGAGTCTTCTGGTTCGTGCTCCCGAGCCTGCCCATGTTCCTCGTTTTCCCCTGGCTCCTCCGGAAAGGGATCGCCTTCTGGCCGACGATTCTGATCTGCTGTCTCCTCACGATGGTGCTCTACGCCGGCATGGCGTTGCTGCTGAAGCGCTTCGGGATCGACCTCTGAGGTTTTTGCCCGGAAAAAATCAGGCGGCAAAACTCTCGCCACACGAGCAGGTCACGACGGCGTTGGGATTCGTCACCTTGAAGCCACCCTGCTGCAGGTCGTCGCTGTAGTCGAGCTCGGAGCCGGTCACGAAGAGAGCGCTCTTCGGATCGATCACGACGCGCACCTCATTTGACTGAATGAGGATGTCGCGGTTCGCCGGTCCATCGACGAGGTCCATCTT